>NZ_JAKFWH010000013.1 GCF_021731985.1 Nitrosomonas sp. | reverse complement strand
GAAAACAAGAAATGAGGGTAATAATGCAAAAAATGATGCGATTCAGGTCAAAATTGGGCAAATTATCGCAATATTACATGATCACTCGGCTTGATCTCTACTGCGCGATGAGTTATTCAGCGTTTCCTTAGATAGTCAGCTTATTCAAGTTCTACTTCTTTTTCTTCTTGGGTGGTTCTGTAAGTAAAAAATAAGCTTTATAATGTCTGATTTAAGTTTAATATATGTTTGATTTTTAATAGATATTGGTGTATTTTATGAGATAATACTTTAAGTGTTAAAGTTTCTAATTTAATTGTCGTAGCTAATTTGAGAATGATCGCTGATTTTATTGATTGTGTTTTGTGTTTACTGCGGTGATATGTAAGGCACGTAGAAAGCTGTTTTATTATATATTCTTGTAACTATAAAGGGAAAAGTACTATGGTATTAGCATATACACGGATGACAATGATTGGGTTTGTGAGTATTTTTGTTTTAGTTCTTACAGCTTGCGACAGTGAACCTAAAGAAAAAAAATCCGGACAAGCCTTAGTTAGCGTTAATGGCAAAGAAGTTACCATGCTTCAACTTAATGATGAAATAAAACGTGCCAATATTCGTCCTGATCAGTATGAAGCAGCTAGCAAACAATTATTGGAATCACTCATTGCTCGTCAATTGATTATGGACGAGGCGATAAGTAATAAACTTGATCGGACCCCCGATGTCATGCAGGCGCGTGAACGAGCAAATGCTCAAATTATTTCACAAGCATATATGCAAAGTATTGTAAGTAAAGTTGCTAAACCATCCAAGGCTGAGATTGATGATTATTACCAAAAACATCCCGAATATTTTGCACAACGCAAGCAATTTGATTTAACGATAGTGCGCATTGCAACTAAGGATCTTGGTGATGAACTAAAAAAAATTATAGAAGCAGCTAAATCTCTTGATGAAGTTGTGGCTTGGCTTGAGAAAAATAAAGTACAGTATCTCCGTAACTTAGCATCGCGTAGTACCACTGATCTACCATCTCAAATGGCGACCATGATGCAGCAGAAAAGTAAAGACACTATTTTTATCATCAACGAGCAAGAGAATAGTCTGCTTATTTCAGTTAATGCGATCAAGGATAGTCCAATCACAGCTGCTGTTGCGGTGCCGCAGATTGAGAAATTTTTGATCAATCAAAAATACAAGGAAGTAACTGATGCAGAAGTTGCACGCTTGCGCGCGGCAGCAAAAATAGAATATCTTAATGTTAAAGCATCAACATCTAATGTGGAAAAGCCAGCTTCTCAATCAATAGTAGCCCCTCCCTCTGGTGTTACTAATAATTTAAATTTAACAGAGCCAGTTTCGGAAGGGGCAATTGAGCGTGGTATCATGGGAATAAAATAAGTGTAAATGTGTGTCAAAAAGTTTTATTTTTGTCAACCTATTGCGGCATGAATTAAGGATTATAGGCAAATGATATATGTTATGAATAAACTGAAATTCCTGATGATCTTTACATTACTCTGGATAATTTGTATTGGCAGTGCGGTAGCTGGTGAGACTAGGGAAAGTGTATTGGGGCCTGGAGATGCATTAAAAATATTTGTCTACGGGCAACCCGACCTCACTACTGAAACGAGGGTGAGCGAAACGGGGAGTATAACTTTCCCCCTGCTGGGAGAGATATTAATAGATGGATTAACTCCATCCGCAGCAGAACGAAAGATAGTAAATTTACTGAAAAGTCGTGATATTCTGCGTAACCCCCAAGTAAATATCTTAACTAGTTCGCTGCAGAGTCAGATGGTGTCTGTACTTGGTTCTGTTCGAAACCAAGGGCGTTATCCAATTGAAGGTAAGCGTAGCCTGACCGATATTCTTGCCATGGCAGGAGGGATATTGCCAGAAGGAGGCGATCTAGTTACCTTGATTCGTTCAGATGGGAACAAATTTGCTAAAGAAGTGATTGATGTTTTAGAGATGGTTCGCTCCGGTGACTTAACTCGAAATTTGAACGTGCGTAGTGATGATCTTATTTACGTTGAGCGAGCGCTCCGTTTTTACATTTATGGGGAAGTTCAGCGTCCCGGAACTTATAGGCTTGAGCGTAATATGACGGTTATACAAGCACTGTCAGTAGGCGGTGGATTAACCCAACGGGGTACTGAGCGCGGTCTGCGGATTCAGCGCCGCGATGTTGATGGTAACCTGCAGATGTTAACTGTCAAATCCAGTGATTTCGTTGAGCCTGATGACGTGATTTATATCAAAGAGAGCTTGTTTTAATATTTGTTCAATAGCTGCCTAAGTATTTATTATCAAGCAATTATTGTAACTAGATTAGGTTTAAACTTGGATTCTACATATGGATTTTTCTCGATTCTTTCTGATTATATTAGCTCGTCACAGACTTATCCTGCTCACACTTATTGTGACTGTATCGACCACTTTGGTTGTTAGTTTGTTATTGCCAAAAAATTACAAATCGGCAGCAACATTACTGGTTACTCATAAAGGAGCAGATCCTGTTACAGGAATGATTATACCCGCACAGTTAAGTGCAGGTTATATGGCAACTCAGTTAGATGTCATAAAAAGCACTAGGACTGCATTGATGGTGATCGATCAACTAAGACTTGATCAGAGTGAAGCAGTAAAAGGTCAATTTGAGAATAGCAATAGCAAATTGGGGTTGCGTGATTGGTTGGCTGCCTTGTTGCTTAAAAATTTGGATATTGACACCTCACGTGATAGCAGTGTGATTGGTATTAGCTTTAAGGGGACCGATCCTATGTTCACTTCAATCATTGCAAATGCATTTGCAAGTGCCTATCAGGAAATGAGCATTCGCCTTACAGTAGAGCCTTCACAAAAGGCAGCCGTCTACTTCACTGAACAGCTTAACGTGCTGCGTGACAAGCTAGAAACAGCGCAGAAAAATCTGTCTGACTATCAACATGAAAAAGGGATTGTCGACGTAGACTATCGACTTGACATTGAAACGAAACGACTAAATGATCTCTCTAGTCAATTGATAGTTGCTCAAGCGGAAGTTATGGGGGCTGTATCTGGGGCAAGTGACAATAACTCCGGTGGTGAAAAAAATAGTATTGGCAGAAATCCAATGATTAATAACCTCAAGTTAAGTTTGACACAGGCTGAGTCTAATTTCTCAGAAATTTCGCAGAAATTGGGGCACAATCACCCCAGTTACGCAGGAGCAAAAGCTGAAGTTGAAAAGCTGAGAGCAGAACTTAATAAATATATAAGAGTCGCTACAAATACCGCTATCAATCAGGAAAGTGGAATACGTGCGGCACTTGAAGAACAAAAAACTAAAGTATTGACCCTTAATCGTGCGAGGGATGAGCTCCTGCCTCTCGTTAAAGATGTGGAGGGCGCTCAACAGGCATATAACACTGCTATGCAACGTCTAAATCAGACTAGCCTTGAAGGACAATCCAACTTGTCAAGCGTGTCTATACTTGATACAGCAAAAATCCCAGATACACCAGATAGCCCTAAGATACTTCTAAATATGGTTCTATCAGTAATCCTAGGTACTCTCCTAGGATTGGGGTTTGGCTTGCTTGCGGAAATGGTTGATAGGCGTGTGCGCTCAGCAGAAGATCTGGTGGACGTACTTCAAGTACCGGTGCTTGGCATTATAAAGCGGGGAGAACCTAAACAGAGGCGCATGATGCAATTAGCGTGGCCACGTTTGATACGATGAATCATCAAAGTTTAAAACAGGAAGAAGAAAATGAGTACCCCAGGTTCCTCAGAAACAAGAAAGCTTACTGATTCTAGCTCTATCAGCGCAAATACATCTCCCGTTCACAAATTCAGTATAGGGCATATGCTACTGGAGATGGGGAAAATTACACCCGTTGAGGCGGAGCGTGTACTGCGCTTACAGAAAGAAAGTGGCTTGCGTTTCGGTGATGCTGCACTTAAATTAGGTTTAATTACTGAGGCAGATATCCAGTTAGTACTGGCACAGCAGTTTGATTATCCTTACTTATTGCCAGGGGAAGGAAATCACTCACCAGGATTAGTAGTCGCTTATCAACCATTCGGTGCGCAAGTAGAAGTTTTTCGTGCGGTGCGAAGTCAATTGATGTTACGCTGGTTTACTACAGGACATAAAGCATTAGCGATTGTTAGCTATAATCCCGGCGATGGGGTCAGTCTTTTTGCGGCTAATCTAGCTGTGGTATTTTCCCAGCTTGGGGAACGCACATTACTAATTGATGCTAATTTGCGTTACCCACAGCAACATGAAATTTTTAATTTAAAGAATAAGCAAGGCTTGTCTGATGTCCTTGCAGATCGTGCTAATGTTTCTGAAGTGATCGCTAAGATTGATTCGTTTATTGATCTTTCTGTTATACCAGCAGGAACGCTTCCGCCTAATCCATTGGAAATTCTTAATCGTTCCACATTCGATAAACTTAATGATCAACTTGCAAATCAGTTTGATGTAATTCTTTATGATACTTTGGCTTTCTCGAGTGGTGCCGACGCACTTTCTATCGCTGCTCGCACAGATGGTGTGTTGATAGTTGCTCGAAAAAATAACACCCATTTGAATGATATAAATCTCATGAATGAACAGCTTAAATGCAGTGGTACAGAAGTAATCGGTTCCATTTTAATGGATTAATTATTTAATAATTTGTAGAGATATGTTTACTATTCCATACAAACTTCATGCGGAAAAGCAGGTTATAGCAGAATGGTGGCCTGTGCTGCTAGGGTTATTAGCTTTATATGTGCCTACTTTCTATAGTCTTGCGAATGGAATTTGGGCTAAAGAAGAGCAAGCTCATGGCCCAATTATCTTATTTCTTTCGCTCTGGCTTGTTTATCGTAAGTGGCCAGAAATGATAAAAAGAAGTGAAGGACAATCAACTTCATTTCTTGGGTGGGTGATTTTTTTAATGACTCTTTTACTCTATATTATTGGTCGTTCTCAACAGATATTAATTTTTGAAATAGGATCTTTTGTAACAGCCCTAGTAGCTATTTTTCTTATCAAACGAGGAAGTAGTGCTCTGAAAGCTATGTGGTTTCCGATTTTTTTCTTGTTGTTTATGATTCCATTACCTGGCACGTTTGTAAGTTTGCTTACTATGCCTATGAAAATGGCAGTCTCATATGTGGCAGAAAATATTTTATTTTGGGCAAATTATCCGATAGCACGTAATGGCGTTATCTTGCAGATTGGACAATATCAACTCCTTGTGGCTGATGCTTGTGCTGGGCTACAAACACTATTAACTTTAGAAGCACTTGGATTATTCTATCTGAATCTTGTTCATCATACCTCGGTCTTTCGAAATGTAGCACTGGCTATCCTTATAATACCGATCTCTTTTGCGGCTAATGTCATTCGCGTTATCGTTCTTACCTTGATTACTTTCCATTATGGTGATGCTGCTGGGCAGGGCTTTTTGCATGGATTTGCTGGGATGGTTTTATTCATTAGTGCATTAATACTTATCTTGGGAGTAGATACATTATTGCAATATTTTGTTAAAGTACAGCCCATAAATGTCTCTAACCTTGCAAGTAAATCATCAATTAGTTAAGAATATCTAATAGACCCCTAAAACTAATTCTGTTGACTGAACTATACTTAATATCAAACTCGACCTATGACCATCTTATTCTTAGATGCTTTCTAAGTTTTGTAGCTTTATTGAGAATTTTTGTGTTTTTTGATTAATATAATTTACTTGTATCGTGTAAATTTTAGTAAATAAGGGAGTCAATTAATGAAAAAATCTTTAATTACCAGCATTATTTTGGGGGTAATGATGGCGTCATCCGGCGCCTTAACAGTGGCATTAACTCCAACCAATAAAATTGCAGATTTGCAAGAAAAGATTGATCTTGAGATTATGATTCCTTCAAAGTTTGGGGATTGGAGAGTCGATGAGTCGATTATTCCATTGCAGGTAGACACTGAGACGCAAGCGATGCTTGACAAGATATATAATCAAACTTTATCGAGAACTTATGTTAACTCTCTGGGCGAGCGCGTTATGCTTTCTGTGGCATATGGGGGTGATCAGAGTGACAATCTTGCGGTGCATAAACCGGAAGTATGTTATTACGCGCAAGGCTTTGAAATAATGAAGACTTATGCTGATGAATTGCTTACACAATATGGAAAATTACCGATAAAGCGTTTAATGGCAGTGAAGGGTAATCGTAATGAGCCCATTACTTACTGGGTAACAGTTGGTAACAAAGCAGTTTTGCCTGGGATTGATGAGAAACTGCAGCAGCTGCGGTATGGACTAACTGGAAGCGTGCCAGATGGAATGCTAGTGCGTGTATCTTCTATAAATTCTGATAAAGATAAGGCTTATCAACTTCAGACTATTTTTATTCAGGATTTACTGTTAACAGTTGATATCAAGGAACGCACCAGACTGATAGGAAATTTTGGTGTATAAACAAAATCTTGTCTACAAGGTAAACGCATCAACTGGTTTAGGTAATCAGAAAATATTTTATATTATCGTATTCGCCAGTGTACTAATGGCGATGTTGTTTGGCTTGTTTGCGGTAACAGCTAGTCCCATAATTATCAGTTTTGCGATAGCTCTCATAGCAGGTTCGATACTTTTGGCTAGACCTGACTGGATTGTGTGGTTGACTCTGTTGCTTGGTTTGCTAGTGGTGGGGACTCTCCCGCTCCATTTCGATTTTATTGCCTCAAAGGCAGCATGGGGTGTCTCGTTACTTGGTTTTTTTCTGATGCTCATAGCATTTTTTGGAGGAGCCACTTCTCCGATTAGACTAAAAAATACTCCCGCCTTTATCTGGGTAGCTCTAGGATTTCTAGTTTATGCGCTGCTTAATTCGTTCATTCAGTGGCATTCACCTGGTGAATTCTTGGTCGGATTTAAGCGCTATTTTCAGATGTGGGGACTCTTGTTTGCACTATGCTGGCTCACTTTCGATGAGCAGAACATCCATCGTTGGCGGGTATTATTTTTAATTACCGGCCTGTTACAATTGCCCTTTGCACTTTACGAATTGATTGTTTTTGTTCCCCAACTAAAAAGCACTTGGGGAGGGGCTGCTGTCGATGTTGTTGCAGGAACCTTCGGGGCAAGTATGGATGGTGGAGGTGCTAGTGGAGAGATGGCTCTCTTTCTTATCATCACATTGGCTTTTCTGCTGACGTGGCGTATGGAGAAATTGTTATCTGTCGCTCACCTTACGCTATTGATACCTTTCCTATTAGTACCTTTGATATTAGGTGAGACTAAATCTGTAGTCATAATGCTACCGCTAATGTTTTTTATGCTCTATCGCCATGAAATGTTTATTCGATTTCATTATTGGTTGATGGGATTTGTCCTTGTCATCTTTCTTTCGGTAGCAACAGGATATTATTATTTAAGTCTGTCGGACAGATCCATAGATACCCAACTGGAAGATACGATTGATTATAATTTAAAAGAAAGAGGTTATGGAGGAGTGTATCTTAATCGTACCACAGTAATAACATTCTGGTTTAGGCAGCAAGGTGCTCATGATCCAGTATCATTTATGTTTGGAAATGGACTGGGTAGCTCGAATGCTTCTGGTCATATTGCTAAACGCTATCCTGGTTCCGGTATTGGATTAACTGCAGCTTCAACTTTACTATGGGAAATGGGTTTGCTTGGTTTTGGTTTGTTCATTGCTATTTTAGTTTTTGCATGGCGCTGTGCTCTGAGACTTCAACGAGAATCTACAGTACCACTGGTGCGAGCAGATGTTCGCGCTATTCAGGCTTCTTTGGCGTTATTTGTATTTCTTATTTTTTACCGAGTATCATTGCTGGAGCTTCCAAGTATACAAATTGTTTTTGCTACGATATTGGGTTATTTAGCTTGGTTGTACCGTAGGCATGTTGAACTAGTTGGTGGTGGCTCATAATTATCATAGTTCGATATTATTGGTTAAATTTCATATAGCAGTTCAAACTTAGGCCTGTTTTGTCTAATTTTGGTTAATTTTTAGTCAATTTACACAGATATGGCTGGATTGTTTAGGCCATCTTCAAGTCTGAGACTTTTACATGAAATGAGCTTGTCCATTTGGATACTGGATGGAGATTTTAAGTCGTTTTCGTGACGATTCCAATCCTATTAGAAGCCAAAATGCATTGAAAAATGCGAAAACTGATTATTCGCTTTTGGAGATACTAAACGAACAGAATGTGAAATAAATGCTGATCGGATAAAAGAATTAATAGTAGGAATGTAAATTACAGGTAAGGAGAGTAACTTTAATGAGTCTTCTAATCATTTGTCATTTTATGGGGTGATAAGTAATGAAAATCTCAATTTTGATCAAAGCACTCAACGAAGAAACCTTGATTGCAAATTGCATTGAAGCAGCACTGGCAGAAATACAGCAAATTGGTGGTGAGGTAATTTTAGTCGACTCACTTTCTACCGATAAGACAGTTGAAATTGCAAGAAGCTATCCTGTGCGGATTATTCAGTTCTCTCACAAATCAGACTGTGGGTGTTCTTCTGCCGTTCAACTTGGCTATCAGTACGCGCGGGGAGAATACTTGTATGTGTTGGACGGAGATATGATACTGCAGTCTGGTTTCTTATCAGAAGCACTAAGCTTTCTTGAATCTAATTTGGATGCAGCCGGTGTGGCGGGAAAACTGATTGATACAAGTATTAAAACTTGGGCAGACAAGCGGCGTGCATATACGGCGGCATCTCAGCAACAAATTAGGGAAGTTTCAGAATTAGGTGGGGGAGGTATTTATCGCCGTAGTGCGATAGAATCCGTCAATTATCTTGCTCATCGATGGCTTCCGGCCTGCGAAGAGGCTGAGCTTGGTGCTCGTTTGAGAGCCAAAGGGTGGCGCCTTATTCGGCTACCTCAAATAGCCGTATTTCATACCGGATATTCTGAAAATAATTCTCAGATGCTATATCGATTGTGGCGAAATCGTCGAATGCATGCATATGGCATGTACCTCCGTGCAGCTTTTGGACATCCGTGGTGGTGGTTAAGTCTGCAACAGGCATGGTTTGTATTTGCTGCGCCTTTACTGCACTTTACAGCGCTAATATTGGCAGTAAATGCAATGTCATTCATGATATTTACATTTGCATCGGTATTCTTGATGGCGGAATTTTTTGTTTGGTTCGCTACGATAACAATTCTGGCATTAAAAAATAAAAGTATTTCGAGTGCACTTCTTTCGACTTATGGATGGAATTTTTATGCACTTGCTGCAGTACTGGGTGCCATGCAATCAATACCAGATCCGATGATTCCTATTGATGCGCAAGAACTCACAAAATACAATGCATCACAATAGATTATATGCAAATGACAGATTGGTTAATTGTTTTTTGTAAGGAAGCTGTGGTTGGGATAACGGGCAGGAGTTTATGATGAAAGAAGGACTGTGCATTGGATATCGAGCAAGTTGTTAATCATGATTATTGTATTGGTTGCGGTGTTTGCCGGGCTGCCGACCCAGCAATTGAGATTGGTTTAAATAAATATGGTGAGTATGTTGCCAATCTAAACAATTCGAATATAGATGGGCGTAGACTTGCTTCAAAAATTTGCCCTTTTGCTGAGAATTTAAATGAAACTGAAATAACCGATGAAATATTTTCTGGACAGATGCAACAAGAGTTTATTGGCAGATTTTCAGGATTATTCGCAGGATATTCATTGGATGACAGGGAATTAGGCTCATCTGGTGGGATAATTACTTACATAATTAGGCAATTACTTGTATCTAAGAAAATTGATTATGCTATCCTTGCGCGCCCACGCATAGCTGATAATATCAGGGGTTTGGAGTTTTCCTTTGACGTTGTTTCATCTGAAGTTGACGTTAATTCCGGCGCTACATCTTTCTATTATCCCGTCACGTATTCGGAAGCATTGGAATTTATTGCTAAGAATCCTGGTCGTTATGCCATTACGGGCGTTCCTTGTTTTCACAAAGCTATACGTCTACTCAAGCGACAGAATCCAATTTACCATGAACGAATTCAATTTCAGCTTGGCTTGGTTTGTGGTCAATTAAAAAGTGCGCTTTATTTCGAATATTTGCTTCGTCGTGCTGGCGTGCCTACTGGGAAAGTTGAATCTGCTTGCTTTAGAAGGAAAGATTCTAAGAATCGTGCGGATGAATATTTTTTTGAGGCAATAGTACAAGATAACGATAGTAAGAAAGATATATTCCGGATTAGTAATAAGCAAATCGGTGTAAATTGGGGTATGGGCTTATTCAAACCCAAGGCTTGCGATTATTGCGATGATGTGTTTGCTGAAACCGCAGACATCGCGGTTATGGATGGCTGGTTGCCGCACTATGTTAACGATGGTAGAGGCACAAGCTTAATTGTAGTGCGTGATAAACGCTTACTGGATGTTTTGACCGGTGGCCGAGAAGCCGGAAATTTGCATCTGGAGGATATAAGTGCTGAGGAAATTGTTAGATCTCAGCAAGGAGGGCTCAATCATCGCAGGAAAGGGTTGGCTTACCGGCTTTCTTTATCAACGGGTAAGATACCGGCAAAGAGAGTTCAACCATCTTCCAGTTTTCCATTGTTGTTCAAGTTTGAGCAAATCATTCGCCTTGCTCTTCGCAAGACAAGCAGGCATGCAATGGTTTTACAGACTAAATCAGGCTCAGGATTATTAATATTTAATGTGATAATGGCATTGCAATTTTTTGTCTATCGCATTGTGCAGAAACTTAAACGCATCTTTAAAACATCTACTTATTAGTTCTTACTGGAATTGGAATGACGAACAAATACTATTTCTTGGGCCATGAGACACTTACCAATCGAGGGTGCGAAGCCTTGCTGCGGGGTATTTCCAGCATCATTCGCGAACGGCAGCCGACGGCTGAGTTTCTTGCCCCTAGCTTTAATATTGGAAATGATCAGAAACAAATGATCAGATCTAACGAAATGGGAGTGAGTTTTATACCAGCTTATCACCTGCCTCTTTATGTCAGAGTTTGGGGGAGGCTCGATAAAATTATACCTGGATTGAGACACATGTGGATTCCTTCCCCGCCTATACCTAAGAGCGTTCGAAAAAGCTTGCGGGATACCACTGCCGGTATTATGACCGGTGGTGATGTGCTTTCACTGGACTATGGGATACCTTCTCTCGTCAAATTTATGGGGCAAGCAGAAAGCTATATGGCAGATGGCCGTCCTATGTTTTTGTGGGCTGCGTCAGTTGGACCATTTGAATCGCAACCTGATGTGGAGAAGTATGTAATTCGGCACCTTGCTACTTACTCTGGTATTTCAGTGCGTGAGACATCAAGTCGAGATTATCTGGAGAGATTAGGATTGCGTAATGTAAAATTGGTTGCGGATCCTGCCTTTGTAATGATACCTGAGCCTTGGGATATTTCGGACATATTGCCTACTGAACTTCGTGAAGGCTTGCTTGGGTTTAACATTAGCCCACTGATTAAAAGCTTTCGTAACGACGATTCTCATATACTTGAAATGGAAACTGCAGTTGTGGAGTTTTTGCAAGACGTGATCCAGCGTACGAATCTATCCGTTGTATTGATACCGCATGTAGACAGTGTTGATGGCGGAGAGTGGAATAGTGATTATCTTTATATGCTGCGTTTGATTAATCGTGTTGATTTGCCACCAGCAATAATTGCTGCGCGAATTAGCCTTGCACCCCGTAACATGAATGCAGTGCAAACTAAATACCTGATCTCTCAATGCCGGTTCTTTATCGGGGCGCGGACTCATTCCACTATTGCCGCATGGTCTACTCATGTGCCAACTATCTCAATTGCATACAGTGTTAAAGCAATCGGATTAAATACGGATCTATTTGGAGACTTGCGCTATGTTCTAGAAACACCTACTCTTTCCAGAGAGACTTTATGGGAATCCTTGGAGAAATTGTATGCTGACGAACAGAATATTAGAATCCTTCTGAGTCAGCGGATTCCTGAGTGGCAGCAGAGAGCTCGCTGTGCAATTGACCCCATAGTGACTGCTCTCTGATTTATTATTTCAACAGCTCTCTGGTGTGTGAATTGTGTTAATAAAAATTGAATCAGCAATTTTAAATTTTGCCACCGAGTTAGTTAAACTGACTCTAAAGATGAGTAATAGTTATGTCGTATTGTCTTTTATTTTCTGATATTCCTTCCTCATAGATTTTATCAATTAGCGCATTATTTGATAGAAAACTTACTTCAAGTATCGGAAAAAAATAGTTCCTGATCTGGATGGATCAATACGGTCAGATTATAGGCATACCGATGTTAGTTAGGGAATCGCTGAATTATTCTAAATTTGTCATTCCGGCGAAGGCCGGAATCCAGAAAAATCAAAGAGCTGGACACCGGCTTTCGCCGGTGTGACGAATAATTCAGTATTTCCTTAGATATCCCTATAATTCCGACATTATCGCTTTTGTTACATTAATTTCGTTTCGGTTGAAGAATAAAATTGGGAACCTTGAATATCTAATTCATTTTCAATTAATGAGTTAAGAAATGGAACGCGGATGAAAATTTTTAATTTAAAGACTCTCAAGGATAATGGCAATATTAGGCTTTCTGTTTCCATTGATAGTGAGGAATTAGGTTCCAAAGAGCTTTGGTTTTCCACTTCTGAGAAATATGCATATGGTTTATGTAAAACGAGACTGGATGGTTTTCTGGTAGGTTTGATTTTTCCAGCGATGCAGTATGGAGAAAACATTCATCTGGAAGGATGTGTTTCCAATAAATTGCTGTTTAATTTAAACCACTATGTTATTCCTCTGTTGATGACATTCTCGCCTTCTGCTAAGCGGATAAAAATAACCGCGGATGAGACCAACTCTGAACGATTTGAAGGCTCTGGTGTAGGCACCGGTTTTTCCGCAGGAGTTGATTCATTCTGTACCGTTTTCGATCACTATGTGCTGGAAAAAAATCCTGACTATAAAATCAATAGCTTTCTTTTTCTGAATGTAGGTTCAAATGGACCGGGGTGTACAGAGAAAGAGCTGACAGCCGCTCGCAATAAGTTTTATAGTCGCCATAGCTATTTAAGTGAGTTTCCAAATGAACTTGGTTTGGATTTAATTCCTCTGGACTCAAATCTTCACTTTTTTCATCCGTGGGGGCATCAATTAACACATTCATTAACGACAATCTCAGGTGCCCTGGTAATGCAAAATTTTTATAACAAGTATTATTATGCATCGGCAGGATTGTTATATTTGGAATTATTTAAGTTTTATGAAATTTATCTGAACAGAGATACTGCAATTCTTGATCCGATTTTACTTCCTTTGCTATCAACTGAGTCATTAGAATTTATTCCTGATGGCACTCAATATAATCGTCTGGAAAAAACTATCCATATTACTAATTATGAGCCAGTTCGCCGCTATTTAAATGTTTGTGTTGGTAGTCAAGAATCGCATGAGAATTGCTCTGTTTGTTCCAAATGCTGTCGCACACTGATGACTCTTGATTTGATTGGGAAGCTGGATGAATATACGCACCTTTTTGATATAAAGAAATATAAAAAGAAAGCTGAATTAGAGTATGTCTGCCAACAAGTAGCGCGACAACATGAAGATCCGTTTGCGCAGGCTCTTGTAGGTCTAGCAAAAGGGAAAAGTATAAAACTTCCTTCCTATCCAGTTTCACATGTTTTGATTTTTCTGATCAATTTTGCTAGGGCCAGCTTGCCGTTAGCTCTACTTTCCAGGATTAAAACAATGTTAAAACTTAATTAGGTTTAAAAATGGGTACGGTTAAAATTAAGAAATACTGGCATCGGATGGCTGGTGATATATGAAAGATGAGATAAGACTGACTTTTGTTGGGGATATCATGTGCCAGCGCGAACAGAATGCTGTAGCATGGTCACGTCATGGCGAATTTGCCTATGATCAGACATTCACTGCAGTTACAGAGTTTTTTGCAGAATCCGATTATGTTATAGGAAACCTGGAAACGCCTATTGCTGGCAGTTCGTTAGAGTACACTTCTGAGTCTTCACGTTTCAACACCCCGGAAACTTTTTTGGATGCACTGAAAAATGCGGGGATAGATTTTCTCTCTACTGCAAATAATCATTGCTTGGACAGGGGGGTGCCCGGCGTGCAACGCACACTCGAAAATCTGCAATCCCGAGGGTTCGGCCACACGGGTACCTATGCAACGAGAGAATCAAGCGAACAAATATTCATAAAAGAAATCAGCGGTATCAAAATCGCATTGTTGAGTTTTACCTATGGGACAAATTCAGAATATTATGGCGAGGCCCTTTCGGACGAAGAAACTTGGCGCGTTGATTTATTAAGAAGACAGCCGAGACGGGCAATCGAGAATTTACAAAAATATTCTTTAAGAAGTCTAATCGCAGCGATTCTGCCTATAAGGGTTAAATTGGCTCTATCTGCCCTGTTCGGCAGAACGAATCGGAGTGTTCCAAATTTCGTGACTGACAATGTTAACCCCGACGAGATCAATTTACCGGAAAATCACTACTTCGTGGCACGGGCCAAAGAGAAAATTCAACGCGCCAAGAATTTGGCGGACTTCGTGATTTTGTTACCGCATTTAGGCGGTCAATATAATCCTGCTCCGGGTGAGTACCACAAATGGACGATGCAATGGATGTCGCGCGCTGGGGTGGATGCAATTATAGCGAATCACGCACATACGCCATTGCGATGTGAGAAATTTGGCAACAGTTGCATTGGGGTATATGCACTCGGAAATTTTTGTTTCACTCCACATACCGGCTGGTTTATTCCAAATTCCTTCTCTGAGTACGGGATTGTGCTGGATATGTTTATATCCACTAGCGAGAAAAAAATTACTCGGATTACATACAATGTTGTTAAAACAATCCTAGAGCCAGATGGGTTCGCTTCAGTTCATCCTGTTTCTGAATTAATTGCTAATGAGAAAAATACGGTCGCTCGCGAACGACTGCTCGTTGAAAACGAGGCAGTTGTAAACCGTTTTGGCGGTGTGACTGGAAGTGTAAGCCCACAAGTCAATTATACCTTCAGTTTGTAAAAAGCCATGTCGCATTCAAATCCTGGAAAACTCGTTAAAAATACGCTTTTTCTGTATTTTCGACTCATCTTGGTTCTCGGTGTCTCGCTTTATACCTCCCGACTAGTACTTTCCGAACTAGGTATTGAGGATTACGGAATTCACAATGTGGTTGCCGGAGTTGTTACGATGCTTTCATTCCTGAACGGCTCCATGGCCTCAGCAACGCAACGTTTTTTATCATTTGAACTCGGAAGAGGGCGACAAGAAGAAGTTAGGAATGTATTTAGCACGGCCCAATTGATACATATAGCTATCGCGGTGATCATATTTATTCTTGCTGAAACCATAGGCTTATGGCTTTTGAATAATATACTCACAATTCCAGAGGATCGCTTGAACGCAGCCCACTGGGTTTTTCAATGTTCGGTCATTGCGTTTATGGTTACTGTAATTCAGGTTCCATATATGGCGGCCATCTTTGCCCAAGAACGGATGGGGCTTTACGCATACGTGAGCATCCTGGATGTCGGGTTTAAACTCGCTAATGTTTTCATCCTGGTGACCGTTGATGCGGACAAACTAATGCTTTACGGTGTTCTAAATCTATGCGCAACTGTCATCGTGGCACTAATATATGCAATACTATGCTGGAGAATTTTTCCAGAGTGCCGATTCTCCTTGAAAATTTCTGGCTCAAAAATCAAGGTGATGACCAGTTTTGTGGGGTGGAACTTGTCCGCACATATCGCCTCAGCTTTGAGTGTTCATGGTTCTAATATTTTGTTAAATGTGTTTTTTGGCCCAGCGATCAATGCGGCACGTGGTGTCGCCATGATTGCATCCGGTTCTATCCAAGAATTTGTCAATAGTTTTCAGATCGCATCGGCTCCGCAGATTACGAAAACATATTCCTCAGGTGAAATTGAGCAAGAGAAGTTGCTGATTCTGTCTGCTTGTAAAATTACTTTTTTTCTGCTGTTTTTGTTGGCGTTTCCAGTATTTTTGGAAACCGACCTGCTTCTGAAGTTATGGTTAAGTTCCCCCCCAGCCGAGACATCGTTATTTCTGAAACTTATTCTTGTCGATGCAATGATTTGTACATCAGCAAATCCAATGTATCACGCAATCATGGCAACTGGTGACATCAAGAAGTACCAAATGATTGCCAGTTCCTTTGTACTTGGAACCTTTGTAGCTTTCTGGATTTTACTGGAATTGGGATTTCCAGATTATTCTGTATTTTGTCTTTCTATTTTGTGCTCGTTGATTTTGCTTGGACTACGACTTGAGTTTCTAAATAGAATGATTGATTTTTCTACCGCGAAATATTTTCGCGTCGTTGTATTGCCCGGATTCAAAGTTGTTCTCGTGAGTGTCATTTTACCAATAATTGTATTATTAAACTTTGACGAAGGTTTGTTGCGTCTTTTTTTAGTATGCATGGGAGCTTTTAGTAGCACAATATTTTCAATATATTTCCTTGGACTAAATGTGGAGGAGCGCGCTTTTCTCAACAGAAAACTCGAATCCGTTTTGGAAAAAATACGGAATTGAATTCGGAAGCCCAATTTTCAAAGGTCGGGCAAGCAATTTAAAAAAACGATAGTTTACTAAGCAACTAATAAGCTTTATTTAAAATTCTGTATGCTATTTTAAGTAAGCAGGCACTAGGAGGCTGTCCAAGAATAGTGATCGTAGCGAGGGAAAGCTATTTTGGTCATATTTTCCGATTATTCTCGTTAAATAGAATAACTATTCGCCTCAAATAATCGAAAAATCTGTCTCAAAATAGCTTTTCTGCAGTAGATCGCTCTATTCTCGGACAGCCTCCTAGTAAAGTAAGGCAACACCGATGAATCGAAAAATTGAGCCAATTAGGCTATTTTCTAATCAATTCGGAATCGATGAGCTTCGGCTTTTTGAGATTAAGCATGAAAACAGAGAAATGGAGGTGATAACTTTTTGTTGCTGATATCAAGTTTTTGAGCAACACTTTGTTTTCCTGAGCCTTCGGTTTGAGTATAAATATCGACTCAGTATATTGCTATAATCGCTAGCACTTTGAAGTGGAGTTAATATTGATAGTACTGAGCGGGCATAGAATATTCCCGGGTTGATTAAAATTAAGAATTAAGAATTAAGAATGATTACAATAATGTTACTTGGACCTTCTCCGATAGCTGTTAGTGGTGTTAGCACGCATCTGAATCAACTATTTCAGTCGCCTCTTGCTGATGAATTTAAATTGCTGCATTTTCAGGTGGGAAGCGAAGGCCGGAAAGAGTCAGCAGCTACCAAGTTAGTTCGTCTTTTTTTTAGCCCGATCCAATTTCTTGGGCAATTGATTCAGGAAAAACCCCAAATTATCCATTTGAACACTTCGCTTGAATCTAAGAGCTACTGGCGAGATATCGTATATTTAATCATTGCACGAATTGCGGTAAAGAAAGTTGTATATCAGGTACATGGTGGCGCATTGCCGCAAGATCTTTTTAAAAGTAACAAGTTGTTAACTAAATTCCTGAGATTATCATTACATACTGCTGATGCTATCGTGTTACTTTCGCAAGAAGAGCTTGCCGCTTATCGAGATTTTGCACCAGGATTACAGCTGGAGGTTATTCCAAACGCCATAGAATTGTGTGCAGATCCACAATGGAAGAAAACTCCTCCCACTCAAAATAAATCATTAAAATTAGTTTACGTTGGTCGTTTGGCGATAAGTAAAGGTATTTTCGAAATTATCGAGGCATTAGGGATCGTGCGTAATCGCGGTAAAAATATTCAACTGGTTCTTGCTGGTACCGGTCCGGAAGAGGGTAGGTTGCGTGCTCGTGTAAATGACCTTGATCTTAACGATAATGTTCGCTTTGCTGGTGCTGTATTTGGTGTAGATAAAGATCAAATATGGGAGGATGCTGATTTGTTTGTCTTTCCTACTTATCATTGGGAAGGTTTGCCCTACGCCTTGTTGGAAAGTATGGCTGCTCGTACACCACCCGTGGTTAGTCCAGTTGGAGCCATCCCTGATGTCATGGAAGATGGTATTCATGGTGTTTTTGTTCCCTCTCGGAATCCGGAAGCGCTGGCTGAGGCCATCGAACGACTTGATAATGATAGAGCATTAATTTGCCGTATGGGGGAAGCTTGCAGGCAGCGGGTTGAAAATTATTATACAGTTGCTAGGCTGGCGGACGATTTTCGAAAGTTATATCATAATCTCATTAACTAAGAGCAATTTCCTGCTTTTTAAGGCGAAGGTACTTCAATGTGTGGTATCGCTGGCTTTGTAGGGCCACTCAAAAATATTAATTCCAGTGCCGTTTTGCGGAGTATGTCGGCTACTATTACACATCGAGGGCCGGATGATGATGGATTTTTCGAAGCGACTACACGTGATAGCCGCTACCAGATTGGCTTAGCGCATCGCCGTCTTTCTATTATTGATCTTTCTACCGGCCATCAGCCTATGGGGAACGAAGATGACAATGTCCAGATAATTTTTAATGGCGAGATATATAACTTTCACGCATTGCGCGACGAGTTAATTGCGCTGGGTCATCATTTCGTTACTGCTTCCGACACTGAAACCATTGTTCATGCCTATGAACAATGGGGTGAGCGTTGTGTTGAATATTTTCGTGGCATGTTTGCCTTCGTTATTTGGGATAGTCGCAATGAACGCTTGTTTCTAGCCCGTGATCGTTTTGGTAAGAAACCTCTGTTTCTTTGCGAAGTTAATGGGGTTTTGGCATTCGCTTCTGAAATAAAATCTATTCTGGCGTTTCCGGGAATCAACGCCGAGGTTGACACAACATCAGTTTGGGATTACCTCGCTTATCGCTATGTTCCTGCTCCAGCCACATTATTTCGTGGTATCCGTAAGCTTATGCCGGGTTGTTATGCGGTCTGGGAAAGAGGGATATTAACCGAAAGGTGCTATTACCAACCCCCAGATCGAGAGATTTCTGTCGATACACCGCTACCTGATGATCCAATTGGTGTCTTTCTCGATAAACTCGATGAAGCAGTGAAGATCCGCATGATCGCCGATGTGCCGTTCGGAGCATTTTTATCCGGAGGCATTGATTCTTCGGCAGTGGTTGGTCTTATGTCCCGGCATTCCGTACAACCGATTAAAACTTTCTCCGTGGGTTTCTCTGAAGCGGGATATAGTGAGTTGGGCTACGCCAAGACTATCGCTGAACAATTCAAGACTGATCATCACGAACTGGTTGTATCCCAAGAACATCTCATGCAACACCTGCCAGCCTTGGTGCGTTTTCGTGATGCGCCGGTAGCCGAGCCATCAGATATCCCAATCTATCTTTTGGCAAAAGAAGCAAGGCGAACAGTCAAAATGGTACTGACTGGCGAAGGAGCAGATGAATTCCTGGGGGGGTATCCAAAGCATGTTTATGAGCGCTATGCAAGTTTGTATCAGGCAATACCTGGTTTTGTGCGTCATGGTATTCTAGAGCCCTTGGTGCAGACATTGCCGTATCGATTCCGGCGAACCAAGACAGCAATTGTTAATTTGGGATTGGAGCAATTCGAAGAACGGATGCCGCGTTGGTTTGGTGCGCTATCAGACACTGAACGCAGGGATCTGGTGGCATTGTCTCAGCCTATTAGTTGTAAAGCTGGCGTGCAGTTTGACTCATCTCCAGAAAATAGCGCTTTGCGCCGCATTCTTTATTTCGATCAGTCGAGCTGGTTACCTGATAACTTGTTAGAACGAGGTGATCGAATGACTATGGCTGCTTCCCTGGAGGCACGTATGCCGTTTATGGATCATGAACTGGCCGCGTTTATATCAAATCTGCCAGACAAGTATCGGGTACGCGGCCATACAACTAAATGGATACTGCGCGAAGCGATGAAACGTTTGCTTCCAACAGCTATTCTTCAGCGCCCTAAGGTGGGTTTTCGTGTGCCAGTCAACGAATGGTTTCAAGGCCCCATGCGTGATTATCTTTATGAACACTTGACTGGTTCCACATCTTTTACCAGAGAGTATTATCAACCAGTTATGCTCGAGAAAGTTTTGGCTGATCATGTGGCAGGCCGTCAAAACCACGAAAAGCTGCTTTGGAGCATGCTTAATCTCGAAATCTGGCATCGCCAATATCTGAAATAATGTTGTTTCCGGATAAGGCAATTGCGAAACTGCAGTAGACAATGTTTCTGCAGTTACCTTAAATGCATGGATTTTTATTAATGTTTTTTCAAACCAATTTTTTATTTACACTCAGCCAACAGCAAAGGTACGGTGATAGTTGTTTTTGTCAGCTATGAATAATCTGGCTTGGAAAATTAATCGATTGCGTACTATGGGATTGCCAGAGATTGGTTATCGTATACGTCAAGCCATCCAAGGCAAAGCGGAATCGCTAAGCGTTCGTTGGATCCAGCAACCTCCGATACCCGATCTCTCACGCCTAGGAGAACCTTGGTTGAGTCCGCTCCCCCGTAGTATGGGTATTGAATCGTACTGTGCTGCTGCTGATCGTGTGTTAGCAGGGTATTTTGATGTTTTTGCCCTGGCTGACGTTCAATTAGGTTTTCCACCAAAATGGAATCTTGATCCCAAGACGGGTATTGATGCTCCGCTTGTCTTCGGTAAAACGCTAAATTACCGTGATGAACGGATAGTCGGTGATATCAAGTATCTATGGGAATCCAATCGACATCTTCATCTAACCACTTTGGCGCAAGCCTATCATCTCAGTGGTGATATGTGCTATGCGAAGGGTATTCAATCACTACTCGAATCGTGGTTTGATCAATGTCCTTATCCGTTGGGAGTAAATTGGACTAGTTCGCTTGAATCGGCCATACGACTCGTCAACTGGTCATTTACCTGGCATTTGTTGGGCGGTGAAACCAGTCTTTTATTTGCCACAGATGATGGGCAGCGTTTCAAACGTCGTTGGCTGGATAGCATTTACCAGCATAGCCATTTCATCGCTGGCTTTCTTTCACGGCATTCTTCGGCCAACAACCACCTCTTTGGTGAATTGATGGGTTTGTTTGTCGCAGCAATAACTTGGCCCTGTTGGCATGAAAGTAGTCGCTGGTTACAACAATCCCGCGATGAACTTGAAATCGAGGCTGTTAAACAGAATGCGCCGGATGGAGTTAATCGTGAGCAGGCCGTGTATTACCAGCATGAAGTCACTGACATGATGCTTATTGGTTGGATTCTAGGTCGAGCAAATGGTATTGAGTTTACTCAGAATTTTTTTACTCGGATTGAACGGATGCTTGAGTTTATCGCATCCATTATGGATGTTTCTGGTAATGTCCCCATGATCGGAGATGCTGACGGTGCATTGATAGTGGATTGGAGCAAAGAGCGAGACTGGGATGTTTACCGTTCACTGCTTGCTACCGGTGCCGTATTGTTTAATCGATCTGATTTTAAAATCAAGGCGCGGTGCTTCGATGATAAGAGCCGCTGGCTTTTGGGAGATGCCGCAAAGTTTCAATTCGATGCGATTGCATCGGACGATAAAAGATTGATAACTCGTCGGGAGTTTCGTGATGGCGGTTACTTCATCATGGGTAGCAAACTCGACACTTCCAGTGAAGTTCGTATTGTGGCCGATGCCGGGCCGCTTGGCTATCTTTCTATCGCTGCGCATGGCCATGCTGATGCACTGTCTTTCACCCTTTCGGTTGCAGGTTGCGCCTTGCTGATAGATCCGGGTACTTATGCATTCCATACCCAGAAGAAGTGGCGGGATTATTTTCGAGGTACCTCAGCGCACAATACCGTGAGGGTAGATGGGCTTGATCAGTCTGAACCGGGCGGAAATTTTATGTGGTTGCGCAAGGCAAATGTTTGCTGTGAAATTTGGGAAAGCGATCAACATAAAGATTGTCTTGTTGGCAGCCATGATGGTTATACCGGTTTGACTGATCCGGTTATTCACCGCAGAAAGATTGAATTCCTCAAGGATGAAGGGATGGTATTGGTGGAAGATACTCTGGAGTGTGCTAAGGAGCATGATATTGAATTTAATTGGCATTTTGCCGAGGCGTGTGAAATGCTGGTTGATCAATGCAAGGTGTTGGCGACTAGTGCAAATGTGCGTTTGGAGATGACGATGCCAGACAGTAATTGCAAGCCAGAGTTGGTGGTTGGCAGAGAGGTGCCGCCTTCTGGGTGGATATCCCATCGGTTTGATGAGAAAGCGCCATCGCCGACGATTACTTGGCGTGAAAAAATCACCGGTACTACGAGAAGATTGACAGTCCTACGGATTGTCACGGGTTATAATGCATAAATTTTTCGCGGGCACATTGATAGAAATGGATCTTGATCAATGAATTAAAGGAGTCACATGAAGATAAGTATATTTGGTTTGGGCTATGTGGGTACTGTTTCTGCTGGGTGCCTGGCAACGGATGGACATTCTGTGATTGGGGTCGATCCTAATAAAACGAAAGTTAACCTGATCAATCAAGGTGTCTCACCAATTGTGGAGAAAGATATCGGGGAAATGATCGCGGCATCTGTCAAGAGCGGCCTGTTGCGTGCGACTTCTGATGTGCAGGATGCGGTTCTAAATTCCGAAATATCACTTGTTTGCGTCGGCACACCATCCCAACTTAACGGTAATCTGGATTTAAGTCATGTCCGTAAAGTGTGTGAACAAATTGGTGCGGCGATCAAAGAGAAAAATGCCTTTCATGTTGTCGTTGCACGTAGCACGATGTTACCCGGTTCGATGCGTAGCGTTCTGATTCCAGCCTTGGAGTCGTACTCTGGCAAGAAGGCAGGTGTCGACTTCGGTGTGTGTAATAACCCGGAATTTCTACGTGAAAGTACGGCTGTATTTGATTACTACAATCCTCCCAAGACTGTTATCGGTGAATCCGATACAAGAGCAGGTGAGCTATTAATGCAACTTTATGCAAATATGACCGCGCCGCTTATTCGCACCGACGTAGAGACGGCGGAAATGGTTAAATATGCTGATAATACCTGGCATGCGGTCAAAGTAGCGTTTGCCAATGAAATTGGCAATCTCTGCAAAGCTGAAGGCATTGATGGCCATAAAGTGATGGAAATATTTTGTCAGGACACCAAATTAAACCTCTCACCTTACTATATGAAGCCTGGATTTGCTTTTGGCGGTTCTTGTTTGCCTAAAGATGTGCGTGCTTTGATGTATAAGGGAAAGAGCCTGGATATAGACTTGCCGCTCATCAATGCCATTCTTCCTTCCAATCAACGGCAAATTGAAAAAGGCATCAAGATGATCGTCGACAAAGGACATAGAAAAGTCGGTATTCTGGGATTCTCCTTTAAAGCGGGTACTGACGATCTACGCGAGTCGCCGCTTGTCGAAGTTATCGAATATCTTCTTGGCAAAGGATACGAATTGAAGCTGTACGATAAAAATGTAAGCCTTGCAGCGCTAACTGGCGCTAATCAGGACTATATCTTGAATCACATTCCGCACATCTCGAAACTGATGGCCTCATCAATGGAAGAAGTACTCGGTTTCGCCGAGACGATTGTCATTGGTAACGGTGCCGCTGAATTTCGCACCGTGCCAACCGGGCTGAAGGCCGGGCAAGTCGTGGTAGACCTGGTGCGCATCGTGCCTAATTTAAGTGGGGAGCGTTATGATGGCATTTGCTGGTAATTTAAAAAAATGATTTTCCGGAAATAAAGGTAACTATTGTTTTATACAGCATCAGGTAAAATTTATGTCCGATTTTAACCCACGTCGAGTTCTTATCTTAGTCGAGAATCTTCCTTCTCCCTTTGATCGTCGGGTATGGCAGGAAGCAACGACGCTTCATGATCATGGTTATGAGGTTTCTATTATTTGCCCAACCGGAAAAGGTTACGAGAAGGAATATGAGGTTGCTGACGGAATCCATATTCATCGCTACCACTTGCCGTTCGAAGCAGAAGGTGCAAAGGGTTATTTGGTGGAATACTCCCTCGCCTTATTCCATACATTTCGCCTCGCCTGGAAAGTCCAGTTTGCTCGAGGATTCGATGTTATTCACGCTTGTAATCCACCTGATTTATTGTTTCTGATTGGTGGATTTTTTAAGTTGTTTATGCGAAAGAAGTTTCTGTTTGATCATCATGACATCAATCCTGAGCTTTATGAAGCCAAGTTCGGGCGACGCGATTTATTTTATAAGTTGCTCGTGTTGTTCGAGCGATGGACATTCAAGACTGCTGATGTTTCTATCGCAACCAACGAATCTTATAAGCAAATTGCCATCGAACGCGGTGGTATGGATGCAACAAAAGTTTTTGTGGTGCGCAGTGGACCAAAGTTGGATCGATTGCGCATCCTGCTGCCCAAGGAAGAGCTCAAACGAGGGCGAAAGTATTTAGTGGGTTATGTTGGCGTGATGGGAACGCAGGAAGGTATCGATTTGCTGTTGCAGGCTGCGTCATATCTGATCAAGGATTTAGGTCGTTCGGATGTACATTTTGGATTGGTCGGTGGGGGCACATCGCTTGAGGAAATGAAGCAAATGGCTATTGATCTTGGCATCGATAATTTCGTGACTTTTACCGGCCGAGTGTCAGATCAGGAATTACTGGAAATGCTTAATACCGCAGATGTATGTGTAAATCCGGATGTCGCAAATGCGATGAACGACAAATCTACCATGAACAAGATTATGGAGTATATGGCATTAGGCAAATCCATTGTTCAATTCGATCTTACTGAAGGCCGCGTTTCTGCACAGGATGCGTCGTTATATGCGAAAAAGAATGATCCGGTTGATATGGCGCTTAAGATTACGCAGTTACTGGATGATCCTGAGTTGCGTGAGCGCATGGGAGAATCTGGCCGCAATCGTGTAAAAAATGAATTGGAATGGCAATATGAAGTGCCGAATTTATTGGCGGCATACGATGCAATTTTTGCCAATCAGAAATGATAGATTGACTAGATTGAAATATCAATTTTTATTGATACTAAGCGTATAA
Organism: Nitrosomonas sp.; assembly: GCF_021731985.1. Taxonomy (GTDB): domain Bacteria; phylum Pseudomonadota; class Gammaproteobacteria; order Burkholderiales; family Nitrosomonadaceae; genus Nitrosomonas. Next base: position 13,936 of record NZ_JAKFWH010000013.1, on the reverse strand, counting down.
GGTGTATATAGTGGTATGGTTTGGCAAGAAATATACGGAGAAATGACATGAATGAATCAGACATTCAAGATTTTTGGAACCGCAATCCCTGCGGTGATTGGCAAGTTGGTGGTCTCGAACAGCACCGGGGAGATTATGAAGCTTTCTTTACTGATTACGACAATTTCCGTTACCGCAAAGAAGCGCATATTTTGCAGTGCTTGAATAACATCGATTTCAAAGGTAAGCAAGTTCTGGAAATAGGTTTAGGGCAGGGTGCTGATTCGGAGCAGATCATAAAGCGTGGAGGTCTCTGGTCTGGACTCGATCTTACCCCGGAATCCGTTGCCAGAGTGCAGACACGACTTTCCTTACGACAGTTACCCTATCAATCACTCAAACAAGGAAGCATTCTGCAGGCTCCTTTTGAAGATAACAGCTTCGACATCGTATTCAGTCACGGCGTTTTGCATCATGTGCCGGATATCCTGACAGCGCAAAAGGAAATTCATCGAATCCTAAAACCAGGCGGTGAGTTAATCGTCATGCTCTATGCAAAATGGTCTCTGAATTACCTGATTTCCATCTATATCGTACGAAGGTTGGGTTTATTAGCGCTTTATTTTATGAATCCAGATCCCAATTCTATTTTTGGTCAGCATGTTACCAATGCACGTTCTATGGGATTATTTCGCTATCTTAACATGGATAATTTTATTCACAGAAACACAGATGGTCCGTTAAATCCCTACGCTAAAGTGTATGCTTTACAATCAGTCGAGAAAGATTTTCCGGATTTCATGATCACGCGCTCTTATAAACGATTTATGCATGCGCCTCCATTGCAGGTAAATTGGCTTCCACTTGAACAAGTGCTTGGGTGGCATTTGTGGGTTCACATGCGACCGATTTAGAGTCTCCGGTAGGCGGGTCTGAAGTATGTTATTTTAGATAACAAGATATTCCAATACCACATGGGAACCCATCCCATATTTCCAATTCAGTTGAATGTGACTCGACTGTAGGATAACCGCCACTATAGGCGTCATTAACCATAATCCGGGTTATCGGGAGGTTGTATTCTCCCATAGTCGATCCGTGGTAATCGACGAGTTTTTCGCCATCAATAGCCGCCCAGAAACGTCCATCGCTGCCGCTTGACCGGTGCCAGTAAACTTCAAATTTAAACCATTTGTCCAACGGAACTGGAACAGTGTGGTTTTCCTCGCGCCAGTAAGTAACGCCCGGGAAGGGGCCATTAGCTAAATTGTCACCTTTTGTTAGCCAGTAGAGATTGCCATCTATTCCTTTCAATATATTGATATTAATCCGGTAATCTCCGTAGTCTTCATTGCCTGCGTACCCGCCCGTCTTGAATGCAAATTGTGTGCGCCAGTTTCCTGATGAAACCGCACTATCTAATTTGTCTACCATGTCTGCTGGATACTTGAACCAGTATGTGATGTATAAGTCTTTAACATCACCCTTTGATGATGGCCTATTAATCAGTAAAGCGGCTTGAGAACCAGCTTGTCCAACAGCACCTTTTATTTTTACATTTTGAAAAAGCTCATTGACCACATTCCCTTTGGGTCCGGTAACCGGTCTAATTTGATTGGTTATGTAATTGCCAATAGTTGAGGGAGTAATAGGATCGACAGTTATCAATTGGATACCGGAAAAAATTGCATCCAAGGCATTTATCGGCCAGGTATAACCGGTTTCCTTGTCGGTGCCAATGATATCCTGCCACGCTCCGTTACCGGTAGGATAAAAATTGTACAAACTCCCAAGCGAAACTCCGGGACCAAAGTTCGATTTGAAAAGTAGAGTGGCTGCATGGGTTGCAGAAGCAGCGAAGATAGTGATAGCAAGTGATGCCGTGATTAGAAGTGTTTTATATGTATTGTTACTTGGTTGTACGTCAATTCCTGACGGCGAACGGACAGCTGATAATGCTTGATGATAGATATTCATACTCGACTCTTCCTTAAAGATACAAACGCGCAATAGCATAAAAAAGAACCTAACAGAATGCAGTATTCTAATAACAAATTTCTTGCCTGGCACCTCTGACCAACCTAGCCCATCTTTGGTATTCTTCAGTCTAATTCCATCATTTTCTATTTTGTATCTCTACAAGCATTGCATAAGCTCTGAGCGGCAGGAGATTTCAGAGCTCTACGCGCAGCTTTTCAGGCTCAAGATGCGGCAGAATGCGATCTTAGAAAAGCCCGCGATGTACGATGCGAAGGAGAATCTGTGAAGTACACATTCAACAATGCACAAGAACGATCCGAATTTTTTAGCTATTAGTGGCTTGCGAAGCACTGGAGATACTAGCGGCAGGCTACCATGCGGTGAAGGTTTTGGCCGCCTGCGCTTTAAATACAATTAGGCTGGAATTGATCTTGAAGATCAAGGAAGCTACTAATAAATTATCGAAAATACGGAACTTGGGCCAGATAAGTTTTCCGCAGCGTCAAATGCCTTAATAGTGTAAGCATAAAGAACACCTGTTGCGGCCGAAGAAATTATATCTGTATAGCTGGTTGTAGTACTTACTCCAATCTTTTTGCCATTTTTATAGATAGCATATCCCGCAACACCTACTGCATCGGAAGAGGCTTTCCAAGATAATGCGGCTGAGGCAGAAGTCGTGAATTTCGTCAGTTTCCCTGTTAAACTGATCGGTGTAGAAGGCGCTACAGTATCAAAATTATGGCACGAAACACCAATGCCACACGGAAAATTGTTCCATATTTCCAGTCCGGTTGAACGTGACTCGACTGTAGGATAACCGCCACTATAAGCGTCATTAAGCATAATCCGGGTTATTGGGAGGTTATACTTTCCCATATTCGATCCGTGGTAATCGACGAGTATTTCGCCATCAATGGCAGCCCAGAAACGTCCATCGCTGCCGCTTGACCGGTGCCAGTAAACTTCAAATTTAAACCACTTGTCTAGTGGAACTGGAACAGTGTGATTTTCCTCGCGCCAGTAAGTAACGCCCGGAAAGGGGCCATTAGCTAGATTATCACCTTTTGTTAGCCAGTAGAGATTGCCATCTATTCCTTTTAATATAGTAATGTTGATCCGGTAGTCTCCTTGGTCTTCATTGCCCGCGTATCCGCCCGTCTTGAATGCAAATTGCGTGCGCCAGTTTCCTGATGAAACTCCACTATCCAGTTTACTCACCAGGTCTGCTGAGTACTTGAACCAGTAAGAGATGTACAAATCCGCAACTTCCCCCGATTTTGACAGCCTATTAATCAGTAAAGGGGCTTGAGAACCAGCTTGTCCAACTGGTCCTTTTATTTTTACGTTCTGAAAAAGCTCATTGACCACCGTCCCTTTGGGTCCGGTGACCGGTCTAATTTGATTGGTTATATAATTGCCGATGGTTGCAGGCGTAATAGGATCGACAGTTATCAATTGGATACCCGAGAAAATTGCACCCAAGGCATTTATCGGCCATTTATGGCCGGTTTCTTGATCAGTTCCAATGATTTGTTGCCATGCACCATTGCCGGTAGGATAGTAATTATAGGGCGCTCCAATAGAAACTCCGGGACCAAAATTCGATTTAAAAAGTAGCGTGGCCGCATGGGTTGCAGAGGCAGCGAAGAGGGTAATGGCCAATAAAGTCATAATAAAGAATTTTCCGCTTGGAAGGGACCAATTATTACGGTCTGTACTTGACTGATTTGCTTGTAGTGCATTGACGGTTATTGACGATGAACTGACAATTTGAGTTCCTGGATTATTGATACACATTTCGATGTCTTATATGGACGCCTCCCGGTTTGGCAAGCAATACTTTGTGTTTTGGTAAAACGGAAATCGGAAATCGGCCGCAGTCTTGTATCTGACCATGTTGTAAACTGGATTTCTGTCTGCAGGCCCTGATGGAATTCGCCAAGGACGTTCTTATCCCCTTATCGTGCTCGAAGCACTTAGAATCATGTGGGTTTGCGTTCTTGCGATCCGACCTGTTCCGCCATCACACGGGTTATTTACCTGCGCAACCTTTTAGCATTCCACTCCTTTTCAGTGGTTGTTGTTTGTTATGTAGACACTTGGTTCACATAACCCTTCTGGTACTCTCGATCGTGAGCAAAATTGCCCACGCCGTTTGTGCCATCTTGTTGGCCATCAACAATAGCCGCATTCGTCTGGGTGGCATTGGAGCTGTGCTTCGCTCCATGCTCCTTTATCTTTGGCGTTGCACATGAGTGCTCTGGCGCCATGTAGTAACAAGGGGATAAATACGTGCCGCCATTTTGTTGGTACTTAGTAGTCTACTCTGCTACCGGCGTCACTCTGGCTTGGAGCAAGGCCCACAAAAGCATCTAATTCTTGCTCACACTTGAAGTAATTTGCCTTACTCTTGATGACGGCAAGGGCGGTTGCCGTCATCATTCCAACACCGGGGATCTCAGTAATCTTCTTGCTGTTTCTGCCAATCTTTGACTCTGCGTTCAATGTTTTGCACATCTGCTTAGATCAGTAAGTTTGCGCTTCCTGTTTCCGCAGAGTTCGCCTTTCTCATAACTTGGCACCAGGTATAAATTGTGTTAAATGCAAATTTTGCGATCAGTGATTCAGATCGATGATTTTGAAGATCGTAATTAGTAAAGTATCTAGTGTTTAATTGCATTAATTCGGTATACGCTTTTTGAATTGAAATATAAGATAGAACAAATACTTAATGCAGTATGCTTGGTTAAAACCACCGTCTTTAGGCGGTTACTTTGATTTTAAATGTGTTGACCCATGCACGTTTAGCGTGGTGCGGGTAGGCGACTTTAGTCGTTTATACCAAGCTGTGCTAACTCGTTTACTTTTAGTAGGTGGTAGTTTAGTTTGGAAAATAAACGACTTTTTCTCAATTAGACGCTAGTTGCCGGAAATGCCGATCTTACAGGAAATATTTCAACTTGTTTCCTGGGTGTGTGGGATATAGCAAGTAACCATAAGAGAGCGTTGTTCTGTTTTATATAAAAGCAATCTAAATAAAATATTTAGATTTATACAGCTCTCCTTGTGGCGAGTGGATTTATACAGCAACTAAAACGTTTGACCATAAAGAATTTATTAAATCCCCTTAATGAAAACAGACAATTAACTGAAGATTTTTAGCAAGGCCGCTTGCTAAGATCCTGCCGGATTTAAGGCTGGTCGCCCGCGCCAATGAGATAGCGGCTCATCTTTCCTCAATTTTTTTGTTGCATAGTCTCGCTACGATTGCTTAAGTCCGACAAGGCTCTAGCCAATAATGAACAAGTGACATTTTTTGTTGTTTAATGACAAAGTGTGTCATTAAACTATACGATAGAAATATAAGTATTACTGATCGCCAAATCGGACTACTGAAATGTACTAAGTAGTTAATCGCTTAGCAGTATCAAGATCGCATCGATATTACAGAATTATTACAATACGTTGATTAAAATGGCCATTGTACTTTCTCTGATATGTTGATGCAAGAAAATTCCGAAAAATTCTCTAACAGAAAGATTCTCATAAGATCGAAAAATTCGCAGCTTCTCGTTGGCTAGCTTCCACCTTGCTTGGCTATTGGAATGACATAACGGAGGAATTTAGGTTGTATCTGATAAATTGGCATAATTTATGCTTAATTAGTGTCGGAGTATGAAAAAGGCAAACCCTGCGAAAGCGGGGGACGCAAAGTCACTGATCTAAAGGGCCAATGCCCCAAGATGGCAGGGCTGCCAGATAACGCCAGTCGTTCCAATTATCGTGCAATGCAATAGCACGTGCAGTGAAACGTATCGAGTAAACCAATCGAGGTGTATCTACGCAGTTCCGTCCTTGTAAATTTAAAGAGGAATCGGAATGAACATTAATAATCAAGTATCACCAATTGCCAACTCGCTGCTAAGGATTGGCAAAACAATGCAATCCAATCAATCCCATGAGAATCGTATTTTTTGGTCAAATCACCGCAGGATATTCTTCATAGCGCTGTTCTTTGCCATGATCTGTTTTGTTGCTCCCGCATCATATGCAGCAACTATGCTTTTTAAATCTAATTTTGGTCCCGGGGTTTCTGTTGGAGCACCCTATAATTACTATCCTACCGGTAATGGTGCATGGCAACAAATCACTGGAACTGATCAGGAAACTGGTCATAGATGGCCGATAAATGCCCTGGGTGCAATTTTCTCGGGTATCCAATTGATAACTGTCGATCCTATTACGCCCGCAACTATTGGCAATTACATAACCAATCAAATTAGACCGGTTACCGGACCCAAAGGGAATGTGGTCAATGAGCTTTTTCAAAATGTAAAAATAAAAGGTGCTGTTGGACAAGCTGGTTCTCAAGCCGCTTTACTGATTAATAGGCCATCATCAAAGGGTGATGTTAAAGACTTATACATCACATACTGGTTCAAGTATCCAGCAGACATGGTAGACAAATTAGATAGTGCGGTTTCATCAGGAAACTGGCGCACACAATTTGCATTCAAGACGGGCGGGTACGCAGGCAATGAAGACTACGGAGACTACCGGATTAATATCAATATATTGAAAGGAATAGATGGCAATCTCTACTGGCTAACAAAAGGTGATAATCTAGCTAATGGCCCCTTCCCGGGCGTTACTTACTGGCGCGAGGAAAATCACACTGTTCCAGTTCCGTTGGACAAATGGTTTAAATTTGAAGTTTACTGGCACCGGTCAAGTGGCAGCGATGGACGTTTCTGGGCAGCCATTGATGGTGAAATACTCGTTGATTACCACGGATCAACTATGGGACAATATAATCTCCCGATAACCCGGATTATGGTTAATGACGCTTATAGTGGCGGTTATCCTACAGTCGAGTCACATTCAACTGGATTGGAAATATGGAATGGTTTCCCGTGTGGTGATGGTGTTTCATGCCATAATTTTGATACTGTAGCGCCTTCTACACCCGGCAGTTTAACAGGGAAACTGACGAAATCCACGACTTTTTCCTCAGTTGCATTATCCTGGATCCCTTCTTCTGATACAGTGGGTGTCGCGGGCTATGCTATCTATAGAAATGGAAAAAGAATTGGAGCAAGTATTACGACCAAATATACGGATATGATTTCTACTTCTGTGGGGAGCGCAACAGGAGCTCTTTATAGTTATACTGTTAAGGCATTTGACGCTGCGGAAAACTTGTCTGGTACAAGTTCCACATATTCGATAACTTATTAGAGAAACTAGCTAGCTATAAAGAACCCCGCTGTCTGCAGCGGGGTATTATTGAGCTGATCATTAAATAGATCGTGTCAGCGCCAAATAGAAATGTCCACTTACCCATTTTCACTTGCTACAAAGTTGCACATTGCCCATCAATGGCAGGCTCAATAGGCATGTCCCTCCAAGGATGATTGGGTGCAGGCTTCATCATGGAAGCTGCTTTCTTGCGACCAATCAGTATTCCCTGACGCAAAAACAACGTGGCGTAGCTACGTGAACCATATTGTGGTGTTTTGAGGTATTGCTCGTTCATCTTTCGTAGCAAAACCAAGTCAACATCACTTGCCGGTTGCGGCTGATAATAAGTCGAGCGTGCCAAATCCAGTAAGTGGCATTGGCGAACATGACTCAGTTTGTAGTGGCACTCGATCATTATTATGCGTTCCGCCGTGCTTAATAATCGAGCTTTCTGACTAAATTCGCCTTGAATTCACTGGAATATCGCGTGCGTTTCTTGCTGGTGACTATGATCCTCTATATTGTCCATAACAGAGCTTAACACCTGTCTAGTTTTGTGGTACCACTTCAGTTTGGGATGGATTGATCTGTAATCGTCGGCTAGATGAAGCCACACCCGTGTGCCACGCTCTTTGAGTTCTTACCGGGTTTCGGGTCGACGCTGGTGAACGAGAAGCTTGCCGAATTGCATGGTATTCAACTACCCACAGAGGGTGTAACGCCAAATGATGATCTAGGCGGGCTGCATTGAGTTTGACTAAATATCCGGCCTTATGTATATTAAAAATTGCTTAATTTTCATTTAAACTTACTAAGCAATGGCTTGCAACGCAGGTTTGAGCATGGTTAGTTCCTATTCAGTTCGATTAACACGGAGCGCAGTTGTTATATGATCAGGTACTTTGCAGCAGCCGCTATATTGAAAACATTTTCAATAAATAAATTTACTCGTTCAACATATAGATATCTGGGTAATGTATTTGGTCAGAAAAAACGTCGACAACAAAACATCGATGTATATGTTAATCGTGGCGACCAATTGATTCAATTGATTAGGAAGTATGATGCACTTAAGAATGGTGGAGCGGCAGTAGAACTTGGCACAGGGTGGATACATTGGTTTGGTTTGTATCTTGTTCTAAATTCCGAAAGTGATGTCAGTTTGGAGTTGTACGATGTTTGGGACAATCGACAGTTAGACGCACTGAAGAGCGCTTTCAGTAAATTGGCATCCCAGTGGGAATCTGATGCCAGTATAAATGCTACACAACGCGCTCAATTAGCGTTCATTCAGTCAGTCAATTCTTTTGAAGAACTTTATCAATATTTTAATGCAAGATATACTATTAATAGTGATGGCTCCTTAGCATGCTATTCAGATGCAAGCTGTAACTTAATCACTAGCTTCCATGTAATGGAGCATATCAATAAAAATTTCATTCGAGAATCAATTGGGGATATGTTCCGGATGTTAAAGCCCGGAGGTTTTTGTATTCACCAAATTGGTATTGATGATCATCTCGCGCACTACGATGACAAAGTATCACAAAAAAAATACCTTCAATTCTCACTTGCAGGTCGCAAGTTTCTTTTCGAAAACATAGTGCAATATCACAATGTCTTGCAAGGTGAAGATTACCAACGATTTTTTCTGGATAAAGGGTTCGAGATCATCGAGATTAATCGTGAGCGCTGTGATATTACAGAACTCCCGGTTCATGCAGACTGGAAAAATTATTCCCATGAAGATCTGGAAACAACGGTATTTACAATCGTTTGCCGTAAACCAATATGAAACTTTGACACAAGATATGAATGCTATCCATCTTTACCGGGTTGCACACTATTTACATTGTTTGCATGTGCCCTTGATACCCGGCCTCTTACGCTGGTTTATGTTCCTTCTCTATAATAGTGTAATACCACCACAATGCAGTATTGGAAAGGACTCAACTTTTGCTCATGGCGGTATAGGTGTTGTATTACATCCTGATTGCATCATCGGCGAGCGAGTATTGATTGGGCAAGGCGTTACTTTGGGTGGTAGCTTCGGATCTGGGGCGCCAAAAATAGGAAACGATGTTTGGATTGGCCCAGGTGCTCGAATACTTGGATCTGTTATTATTGGAGGCAACACGATTATTGGTGCCAATGCGGTGGTAGTACAAGATGTGACAGAAAATAGTATTATTGGCGGAGTTCCGGGAAAAGTAATAAGAACAATCAGTCCGGGGGCGCTCGATGTATCAAAAGGCATATTGAATGATAAAAATTAACAGAAAGTTTGTATTGCCTGGTTAAATTAGCTGTTGAAACGGAGAACCCGGTATTGCCGAAGATTACAGTTTCTCGCAGGACTATCCCGAGCAACTGAGGCGCATCCGTTCGCATCAAAGACCCGGAAACCGGTAAGTTGTTGGTGTTCCTGTTCAACAGCACGACTCCGACTACATTCCAGAACAGTACGATTCCGCTAACCAACTAGATTTTCAACTTCTAACCGGACGCTACTGTTGCGCAATACATATCGGTGCAGTCGATGACCAGCATCGAAACGGGGCCATTGCCATTCAACTGAATCGTCAATCGGCCGGTTTGTTTGAGGTTTTCACCCAGCAGCAAGGTGATTGCGATCATTTCTCCTAGTAGTCAGTCATTAAAAAACAAAATGATGTCAGATAATCTTAAAGTATATTATTAAGAGGTTTTTGTTGTGAGAGAAACCTACCATGCCTGCCATTAAATACAAAGTTAATCTGAGTGATGATGAAAGACAAATCTTGCAAGCCGTAGTGCAAAAAGGCAAGAGCGCTGCACGCAGCCAAACACGCGCTCGCATTCTGCTCAAGGCCGCCGGGGGCTCGCGAGACAAAGATATCATAGATGCGCTGAATGTCTCGCCGTCGATGGTGGCAAAGACGCGACAGCGCTGCGTTAAGGAGGGGCCAGAAGCGGCCTTGAAAGATCATCCGCGTCCCGGCAAGGCGCCCGATGGCCATAACCACTGGACACTGCGTCTGCTGGCGGACAAAGTAGTGGAATTAAATTACGCCGATTCCTGCAGTTACGAAACCATTCGCCAGCTTTTAAAAAACACGCTTAAACCCTGGCAAAAGCAGGAATGGTGCATCCCAGAGGTCAGTTCCGACTTTGTGGCGGCGATGGAAGATGTTTTCGATCTGTATGAAGAGCCCTATGATCCGGTGCGTCCGGTCGTCTGTTTCGACGGAAGTCCCAAGTGTCTGTAACTTGATGATGATTTGTGAGCCTAAGCGCGGCTTTCGCCAGGTTGATATCACCGATCGACGCATCAAGATAGAGTTTGCCCAGTGCATGAAGCACATTGCCGATATTTATCCGCAGGCCAGCGTTATTCGAGTGGTTTTGGATAACCTTAACACCCACAAAATCGGATCCCTCTACGAGGCCTTCCCAGCCGAACCGGCGCACGCTTTAGCGCGAAGACTGGAATTCCATTACACCCCCAAGCACGGCAGTTGGTTAAACATTGCCGGAATCGAGCTGGCTGTGTTGTCCAACATGTGCCTGACACAACGCATTCCAAACAAAGATCATCTGCACCGTGAAGTAGAGGCAAATGTCAATACCCGCAATGCCAAAGCTGCTCCCGTCAATTGGCGCTTCACTTCTCAGGATGCTCGTCGCAAACTGACACGTTTGCATCCTCGTTTTTCAAACTGACTGACTACTAGTAACGAACGGATATTTTGAGCGCATCAAGATAAATTATGTTAGCTTTAAAGTCGAAAATCTCATATTCCAGCAGATCGCCATTACTGCCACCATGTTGATTTGCTACCAATCCGGGTAGTTCTTATTAACATTCGGAAGCAACAGAACGATATCGAATCATTGATAGAGGTTCATTATGACGAGCTTATTAGCGCATGGCAGCAACAAACACTTTGGCGGCTGAAGTCACGCACATTTCCAGTCACGGCATTTGGTTGTTATCGAATGATAAAGGACTGTCCCTGCCATATGCGGAATTTCCGTGGTTTAAAGATCAGCCTGTTAAATCGATATTCATGTTAAAGAACAATCGCCCGGTCATTTCTATTGCCCGAATATCGACATGGATCTTACGATCAAATTTATCGAGCACCCGGAAAAGTTTCCGTTGAAATCAAAAATCCGCAATCAGATTAATAGTGAAGAGAATGGATGAACCTCTCAATTCAGCATAGTGGTTAGCTATCACGAAACTCCAAAAAACCGTATCATCCTGCTCGGTGCCAGCAATCTGACTTTATCGTTACGTCTCGTTACCCATCTGATGCAGCAGCGGTTTGGCGGGCCGAGTGAGATTTTGGCAGCAATCGGGCATGGTCGTGCGTATGGATCGGCTAATCAAGTGCTGCTGCGCGGATTGCCGGGGATTGTTGCCAGCGGATTGTGGCCGCAGCTTGCTTCGGCCGAGCCATGCCCGGTGTTTGCGTTGTTGACGGATATTGGCAACGATATTTTGTACGGATCGGCGCCGGAGCAGATTTTGCGTCAAGTGGAATGGTGTGTTGAGCAGTTGCAGAAACAGTCTGCACAGATTATCGTGACTAATCTGCCGATGGCTTCGATTGAAGATCTGTCCGAGCGGCGTTATACGTTCTATCGCAATATTTTTTATCCGTTCTGCCGATTGCCCAGAAATGAAACCGTGAGCCGGGTTCGATCCGTGTATCAAGGATTGATTGATATGGCATCGCGCTGGAATTTTACGTTGTATGAGCAGGAACCGGCCTGGTTTGGGCCGGATGGCATTCATGTGCATTACTGGAAACGGCGCGCGTTTTATCGGGATATCCTAGAGCAGTTTCCATTGCGCAGTGATAGGCAGGGTGGTGTTGAGGAAGCTCCGGATCAGGCGCCATCCAAGGTTCGACAGGCTCACCATGGATGGAATCCGCATCTCGCCGAAGGACTGAATCACAGTCTTCATCCGAGCAAGAAAGAATGGTTATTAACCTGGCAACAGCGCCCAAAATTTGCTTATAAGACGTTATTGGGACGAGAAATATATTGCCAGCAGCCGAGCGGCCGGTTAGCGGATGGGTCAAGTGTTTTTAAGTATTGATTGGGCGCGCGGAGCAAATTGATCAACGATAGTGTTGCAGTGGTATTCAAAGCTGTGGAAATTTCACCTGCGGCTAAGAGCCGATCTTGAAGCAAGCCCGGAAGCTGCTTATTCATGGGAACAAGTCAATTTACACCTGAGTGATGATTCATGGCCTTCCATCATATATTTTCTTTTTATGAGCAGTTACCGGCCGAGCCACGAAGGCGATATGTGCCGTTAAATGGTGCTTGCTTATTTGGCAGGGCGAGAATTCTGATAAGCCTGTTTCTGATGTTGGTGGCGTTATCAGGTTGTGCGTATCAAAAGTTTGTCAGTGAACCCTATCCTCGCTGGGGGGATGAAAGCAGTATTTATCAATCGAGTGGTAATGTACCGCTAATCCTGCGGACTCTTGTTCCGCCAGAGCCCGCTAAAGCGTCAGCCTGCGTATTGCTGGTTCACGGCATGAATGAACATATCGGGCGTTATGGCGAAGTGGCGCATTATTTTTCCCGGCAGTTTTTTGTTGCAGGGTTCGATTTTTATGCGCACGGCCTATCTAACCCGGTACTGCAACAGGCGGATCAAGCACTTGCGGCGGGTGCAGGCAAACAGGAAGTTGGCGACGCTTTCCTAGCGCAATTATTGTTGCATGATCTGGAACCGCTGCGCAGGACTCTGGATCGTGCACTCAGGCAGACGATTGCGCTGTGCGATGCACAGAGTGATTCGAAACGGCCTGTGTTTATTGTTTCGCACAGCCTGGGTGCTTTGGTTGCTGCTTCTTATTTGCTGCAAGTTCGGAATGAAGACGATCCGGCCAAGCGCGTGCGGGGTATTGTTTTTTTGGCACCGGCTTTTGCTGTCAGCGAACCGCCCGGATGGCGCGGTTGGGTGGCAAATCCATTGATCAAACTGTCTTTTCACGCCGAAACGCATTTTCAGCATCCCCAGAATGAGCCTTTGCCGCTGTTACTATTCAATCAGTTGCTCTCATTGATAACTGTGCCTCTATTAGATGGCATGTTCGAAGTATTTTCCTGGCCGGGCTTGCGAAGTTTCCTGACGCCTGTTTCACCGGGTTGGGTGACGGATTATCTGACCGATAATGAAGAAGAGAAAGCGCGTATGCGTGCCGATGGCTGGATCGTCCGCCGCAGCCTGTTGCGTTACGTGAAAGGTATTGAAGAAGAGGTTGTGCACTTTCGCCGTAACATGGATCAATTCACAATACCTTATTATCTGGTTTACTCGGAGCATGATCCGATCACGCCAGCCTGGGGCAATGAGGATTTCTCTCGCGCTACATTGAAGAATCATTCGGATAACGAAGTCTTGGCGCTGCCCAATCTGCGTTATCACCAGCATCTGTTTTTAAAAGAACCTGCACGCACTGAGCTTCTGATGAAGATTGAACAGTGGATGGATCTCCGGTTACGCACTCTGGAGTGATAGCTATTGACAGCGCAGGCTCTGCCCGTGAAAAATTCAGGCGGATGAAAAAACTATCTGCGCTGCCACTGTAGTGTTAAGGAAACGCTGAATAACTCATCGCGCAGTAGAGATCAAGCCGAGTGATCATGTAATATTGCGATAATTTGCCCAATTTTGACCTGAATCGCATCATTTTTTGCATTATTACCCTCATTTCTTGTTTTC
>NZ_JAKFWH010000061.1 GCF_021731985.1 Nitrosomonas sp. | reverse complement strand
GAGAATCCGCAAAAAGCTAATTTGAACGACTGGCTGTGCGCTTATGCCATGGCGGTGAACGAAGAAAATGCTGCGGGTCATATGGTAGTGACAGCACCAACCAACGGTGCAGCAGGCGTCATACCGGCAGTTATTTATTATGCAGTGAAACATGAGGATGCAACACCGGAGCAAGTGCGTGATTTCCTGCTGGTAGCCGGTGCGATCGGCGGATTGATCAAACATAACAGCTCAATCTCCGGTGCTGAAGTGGGTTGTCAAGGCGAAGTTGGCTCTGCCTCAGCCATGGCGGCTGCAGGCTTATGCGCGATTAAAGGTGGTACAACCGAACAAATTGAGAACGCAGCGGAAATTGCGCTGGAACATCATTTGGGTATGACCTGTGATCCAGTAGGCAGCCTGGTGCAAGTGCCGTGTATTGAACGCAATGGTTTTGGCGCCATCAAGGCTTATACCGCGTCATCATTGGCAATACGCGGTGATGGTCAGCATTTTATGTCATTGGATAATTGCATCGCTGCCATGAAACAAACCGGATTGGAAATGTCGGTGAAATACAAAGAAACCTCTCTGGGCGGGCTGGCGGTCAGCGTCACCGAATGTTAATCAGCAATCACTTATCCCGATGCAGCTTTCTAATCACGTGGCGCAAACCGCTCACAACAAAAAAGACGCTAAGTACCACGACAGGAATCGCAATACCGGTTAGCAATTCAACATTAATATCCTGCCCCGCTGCCTGGAGTGCCTTTAAGCCATAGCCCAGAATACCCAGCAAGTAGTAGCTCAGCACGACAACTGACAAACCTTCAACCGTTTCCTGCATGCGCAATTGCACATGGGCACGATGATCCATGGATTTCAACAAATCGCGAATCTGCGCTTCCATGGACAGATCAACCCGTGTACGCAGCAATGCCGATGCACGTCCGAGGCGCATCGATAATGTTTCCAGTTTGGTATGCACCAACTCGCAAGTGCCCATCGCTGATGACAATCGCTGAATCATGAATTCCTGGAGCATCTGCAAGCCCTCAATACGCTCTTCGCGCAATTCGGTAATGCGTAATTTCACGATATCGTAATAGGCTCTGGATGCATTAAAACGATGGCTGGTTTGCGCGGACAACCGCTCGGTTTCCGCCGCCAAACGGGTGAGTTCATCCAGCAAACGCTGTTCATCTTCGATGCTGGTCAGTTCCACATTGTCAGCAATCAGTGTAGCCAGCCGCTGATCGGCGCGCGCCAATTGTGGAATGATCTCGCGCGTTACCGGCAATGGCAGCATCGCCAGCATGCGGTAAGTTTCGATCTCAAGCAGACGTTGCACCAGCCGTCCAACTTGGCGGCTGCGCAAATTTTCATCATGGATCAGTATGCGGCCAAAATTATCATGATGTATCTGATTATCACTCCACACACTGGCAGCACCTCCCGCCACCTTGGAACCAATCACTGTTCCAGAAGCAAATAAAATAGACAGTTCATGCAAGCTGCGCTTGGGTCGTGACCGGTCCTCCAAAGCAATATGCGTCGCCACCAGCAACTCACCGGGCAAACGAATCCACCACTCCTGCGGCACATATTCAATCGCCGGCTGCTCAAAAGGGATTACAAATGGTTTTGCGCGATAAACGGTATAAGTAGAGTATTCGGTATGCCGCTCCCAGCGGAGGCGGAATTCACCAAAATCCGCACTAAAATCATTTTCGTGCGTATTGGGCGGATTAATGCCATAACGATCACATAACTCACCAATCAATTGGCGTTCCTGATCAACCCAGTGACGCTCGGACATTAATACCAAATGAGAAAGCTGAACAGGCGGCGCCAAAAGTTCATACGCGACCGAATTGAGCTCGTTATGTAACTCCTGTCTTTGCGAATATTCAGGGATATCCAGCAATTTCTTTCTAAGGAAATCTTGGGGTTCAGTAGTCAATGAAGATCGCGGGGTGAGAGAATCCATAACAACGGCCTGATTAGATTTAACCAGTCGGTAGCATACCTAATTTTTATTACGAATAGATGAATCTTTTGACTATCATCAAAAAATCAACGCTCATCAAAGAACGTTGATTTATTAACATTCAGAGAGATACTTGCTGAGCCTAGCGGTTACTGTGAAGGATTTGAGATAGTAGGAAAACAAACATTTCGTCCGGAAAATACCTCACGTTAATAGCACAAGTTCTTTTTCATAAAGAGCGAGCTAATGCTAATCACTACTGTCATCTCACATTCCAAATTGTGTCCAATAATTTCTTACCCAGCTTTAGCAGTACATTTTTGATGTTGATCTGTGTATCATAAGGTCCAAGATTCTTAGCCTTGTTATGAAACCTGATTTTTATAACCGACAAACCAAATCAATACAGGAAAACCTATGGGCGCCATCTTCTTTTATATTGTTGTTTATTTCATGGGATATTACGGTTCCAATATTTTGAATATGTTAACGGTTCGTCCGTTCATTACTAACCGTTACATGGCCGCATTGCTGCCTGTTTATGGCGTTGCTTTAACGCATGCTTATGTGTTGGTGAATAGTCCGCCTCCTCAAGGCTCAGACGTCACAGTGGAATATGCATTGCTGGTTTTCATTACTATGCCCGTTGTGGTCGTTACGCTAGGCGCGGGTTATTTCATGTGGAACAGCAAAGGTAAAGATGAGGACCGTACCGGGGACAATCCAGCAGATGATGACAGGAACTCTGCTGAAACGGCTACCGCTGAAACCAGTGACCAAAAAACAGAAACACAATCTGGAAATACTGAATCATCTGATGAAAAATTAGTCAGCAAAGAAGTGGAAATCAACAAGAATAAAGACAGCAAGGAAACTTAAAAAAGTTAGCGCACAGGCCAAGCGTGTTATCCGGAAATATTGATCGCAGCAAGAATGTTGTAGTAAGCAATATAAGAGGGTATCGGCAATATCAGTTTCTGGTTTGATAAACACCATCTGTCAGCCATAAACGTTTCAAGCTACTAAAGAAATGCTCAGTAGGAAAGTTGACGCTCCTGTGTCAAGTAATTGCAGCTGCTTCAGACAATTCAGCAAGAAAAATCGGTGTCAAAGCCAAGTAGAGATATCCGCTTTACTCTGTTTTTCCCTTGCTGCAAGGTTGTACACCGTTCATCATTGGCAGGCTTACCAATAGGCATGCCCATCCAAGGATGATTGCGCGCAGGTTTTTGCTCCGTATTGCGCTGTGCCACCGATTTATCCACTCGCGCATTAATTATTTTGCTGTCTGCGACAGGAGCCTGCAAGAAAAATCGGATGTAGCTCACTAACAATATAACACCTCAAACAATGTTGAATTTCTTTATTTGACATTCCTTGTGCTGTACGTCGCATCACTTAGCCTTTTTTAGTATTTCTTCTCCATGTGCAACGTTTTTAATTCCCGTCCGCGATACTGGAATCGCTGGAATTCCGCACGTTCGACAGCGCCAGAACAAATTCCTTTTACTTCCTGCGCTTGTTGTTTCGGTTCATCCGTCGTTGCAATTTCTTCTGTCTGGCATTAACTACCTGATCAGATTGCACAGTCGAATAACCATGCTCTATAACCAATGATACCGCTCCCTTCTTATATTGCTCTGGATAGAGCCTTCGCTTTCCTATTTCTTTCATCCTTCACCTCGCTGTTTATAGTTTAACTCTTAACAAGGTGTCCAGATTTACTGAACCATTACATAATCAATTAGTTAAGAATTTTCTCAAGCAAGAATTGATCCTGCGATGTTAAAGATGGATAAAGTTTCTATCTACAAAACCGATTATAAATTTGTAAAGTTAGAGATTTAACTGAAAAAGGGAACCCTTGTGAAAGTGGGGACGAAAAGTTAATTATCTAAAGGGCTAACGCTCCAAGATAGCATGACTGCCAGATATATTATCGAAATAATGAAATTGATTTTCCCAAACCTTCCGGGAAGAATCATTTTTCCATTTCTCAGATAGTCCATTTTATACAGCAAGCTACTCTAGAGTAACTTATTAATTTTAAATGGATTAAGTTATGAGAAATAGCAAGAAAATTTTAGTAACTCGAATTTTTAACAACATCGTATTTGTTCTTTGTTTTTCTCTATTTATTCCTTTCGGATGGGGAAATGCACGAGCGAGTGAAATAGTTGATGTCATGGTGCTCTATTCGCCAGCAGCGGGAAAAGCTATTAATGAGAAAAATATTGTACACGCCATCATCAACACCAATACAGTGTTCAGAAACAGTGGCATTGATACCCGGTTGCGGCTGGTTTATTCAGCTTCTATTGACTTCCAAGAGATCGATTTTGCCGATTCCGATGTAGTCTTGTTGGCCATGGAATCCAAGATCGATGGAATTATCGACGAGATTCACACACTGAGAGACAAAAACGGGGCGGATTTAGTGTTGCTGATAGTTGATGCCCAGGGGGTATGGAATGGATGGACTAATGGGGATGCAAATGTTATGTACAAAAACGATTCAAGTTTGTCTGAGTACGCGCCATTTGCGGTGGTAGATTGGAAAAGCATGGATACTACTGCTTTTTCCCATGAAATCGGACATACCATGGGCGCTCAACATGATTGGTATGTTACTGCTGATAAAAAAGTTCCTTACCCTTACGCCCGCGGCTATGTCAGTACTGATGCGGGATGGCGTACAATTATGGCCTATGAGAATGAATGCCTGAACCTTGGAAAAAAGTGTCCACGGATTCCTTTCTTCAGTAATCCAAACATTAAATATAATGGAGTACCTACGGGAATTCCAGTTGGCACCAATACTAGCTGCAAAAATGGTGTGACTGCTAAACCGGATTGTGATGCCTACGATGCCTTAGCAATCATGAAAACATCTCCAACCTACGCAGGATTTCGGCCAGAGCTTTGGCAAAAATTGACTCAACCCGTTCAATCGTCCCCTCTGGATAATACGGTTTTAAAGACTTATTCCCCTGGATTTACATGGAAGCACAACCCACTTGCCTCCCAATATGCCCTGATGATTGGGTTATCACCTAATGGAAGTGGGATGGCCTTTATGGATGGAGCGAAGAATATTTTATCTTATCAGTATTATAACGCAGCTGATATCTGCTTGGACGGGGTGTGTAAAGTTGCTCCGAAAATGAGCGATTCTGATGGCCGCCACTATTGGAGCGTATGGGCGAGTAACAGCAGCGGATGGAGTGTCTGGACAGACCCGATTGATTTTACGCTTTACTCTAGCTCAATGAAAGGCGCCGTGGATGTAAAACCCTTGTCCCCTGCATCAGATCAGATCGTTGGCAGCCTCCCAACTTTTTCTTGGGAAGCTACAATAGGCGGACCGGGAATCCCCGATGCTAAAGATTACAGGATTCTAGTCTGGGATAGTTCAAAAAATCAAACCGTATATTCTACGGACTGGATGCCGGCGAGTTCTGCTTGCAAGGATGGTAAGCTATGCCAAGCGACCCCGAATATCTCTTTAGGTGTTGGAAAGTACTTGTGGCGAGTAAAAGCTCGCGGGTTGTATGGAGAGGGGGTGTATAATACCCGCCTTTATTTCACGGTTAAATAATGAATTTGGCAATCAGATCATCGAAAGTTTTTTCTGGGCCAAGTGTGTACGCTCAGTTCCCTGTTATCTTATTCTCACTTTCAGAATCAATAACATCGCCGGAACGGCAAACAGCCGCAATACTGTTGGACGCACTTGAAGGCATACTTCCGGGACTGCGCAACCACATGGAGTCCTGCGGCGTGACGGCCGGATACAGGCAAAATAGGGATGAAGGGGCGTCGGCTGTTTGCCATCTGTTCGAGCATGCATGCATGGTACTGCAGGGCGTGGTCGGTATCAAACCAGTTTGCGTCCGTGCGGAGGCTTCGCGCTGGCTGGGAGTAAGTGACGCAGTCGTGCCCTACGTGCCTGAAGAAGATCCTGATATTTGTTTCCATTCAGCGCAGTTGGCTGTCGAGCTACTAGCGGCAGCAGAGTCTGGGCAGCTTACCCGATCGCCAGAAGATGCAGAGCGCCTTGGCTTTGATGTGGAGATCCTACTAAGTAAATTCCATGCTTTTGTACAGAAGCACCGGTTAAAAAAACAGGACCATGCTCTCATTAGTGCTGCACGAGCGGGCGGCATTCCCGTTAGAAAACTGGCCGGTCGTTTGCTAGTTCTCGGTCACAGCCGTTACCAGCAGCGCATAAATGGAGCGAAGACCAGTTTCACCAACGTGGTTAGCGACGACATCGCTGCCAACAAGGATTACACACGCCGCATTCTCGCCTATATTGGCTTGTGTGCGCCGCGCTACAAACGTGTAAATACAGAAAGAGAAGCTGCCAAGGCGGCAAAGCACATTGGTTATCCGGTTGTCATAAAACCGAACAATGCTGACAGTGGTAACGGAGTCAGCATTGGCCTATATGATCGTAGCGAGGTGCGAGAAGCATACAAGCGTGCCCGTGAATTCGATCGCTCCGTGCTGGTTGAGGAGTTGATCGAGGGTAATGATTACCGTCTGCTGGTAGTAAACGGCAGATTTTGTACGGCGCTGAAGCGTATACCCGCTCACGTCGTTGGAGATAGCGTTCACTCAATCGAGCAGCTCGTTACTCAAGTCAATAGCCAGTTTCGTCTAGGAACTGACCAAGCGTCTATGCTGACCACTCTTCCGCTGGATGAACTGGCAGATCGTCTGCTCTTGGTTCAGGGTTACGACCGGCAGTCCGTGCCAGCCAAAGATGTGATCGTTTATTTGCGCCGTAACGCAAATTTGTCTGCTGGCGGTATAGCGCATGACGTAACGGAAAACGTGCATCCGGAAAACCGCAAGATTGCAGAGCGGGCGGCCCGGGCAATCGGGCTTGATATCGTCGGTGTCGACATTCTAACAACCGACATTAGCACTTCAATGTGGGAGAACGGCGGACGAATCAACGGAATCAATTCTCGTCCAGGCGACATCTTTCATCTATGGGCAGATGTAGACAAGACAGGACAAGCACTGAAGGCGATCATGGAGATGCTATTCCCACCTAATCAGCCAGCTCTGGTGCCGATCGTAGCAGTAACCGGCACGGGTGATACCGAAACCACTGCGCGGATACTGGCTAGTATGCTTACCAAGGCTGGTCGCCAAGTCGGTCTGATGGTTGGCGGGCGTGTTTATAGTGCCGGCCATGAGACCGCTTTGAGAGACATTTCACCACCGGATGCGGCGCGTGCCATTCTGCTTGACCCCGACGTGGACGTTGCTGTGCTTGAGTTGAAACCCGGCGACATTTTGTCGTTTGGTCTTGATAATAACCCCATCAATCATACCGTGATTGTTAATTCATCTAGATCAGGGCACGTCGATGACACAGGAGAATTATTCAACACTGACGTACTGAATGCGATACGTGTCGCTGCCTGCGCAACTATTGACACCATCTATGCTTTTGATGGCGATGATTTCGCCACTTCGATCATCCATGGCATTGCATTACCCAGGGTATGCAGGATCGTAACGAAGACCAACTATTCCAAACCTACAACCAGCCATCCTAAATCGACATCATGGTCAATCCTGGCAAAGATGGGTTTGAGAACTAAAAGTTCTAAAGAAGACCAACAGATGGTTGCGCATGAAGATACACTTTTGTTTGGAGGCATAAGCCCTGAGCAGTTCGAGCTTTTAAGAACTAGACTTACTGCCAGTGCGGGTGACATGGATACGGACAGTGCTCTCCGGGCAGCGCTAGCTGCAAGTGCCGCAGCGATTGGACTCGGCATTGAATCCTCGCACATCTACCGCGTGCTAAGTGAGTGTAGATTTAAGATTTAATTACTAGAAACCTCTGCAAGAATTTGTTTTAAGAAGAATATAATTAAAAAGGCAGTGAGCTAAGAATTCGCAGAAGGGCTTTTGCAAAGATCCCTACCAGATGGG
Source organism: Nitrosomonas sp. (assembly GCF_021731985.1). Classification (GTDB taxonomy): domain Bacteria; phylum Pseudomonadota; class Gammaproteobacteria; order Burkholderiales; family Nitrosomonadaceae; genus Nitrosomonas. The sequence continues at coordinate 31,470 of NZ_JAKFWH010000061.1, read as the reverse complement.
AATCTCGAAATAGTAACCGAAACGATCGTGATGCAATCCGAAAGTCTCGATAGGAACAGATGCACTGTGGCTCTGCATCAACTGGACGATCTCGATGATCTCTTGCTCGTTTACCGGGCGTGATTGGAAGTCAGTCAGCTGATTATCGGTAAGAATCGGGTAGAGTCTGAGCTCGATTGAAATGGCTTCCGCTTCCGCTTTTATGCGCATGCAGGCGATTAGGCTGTAGGGAGGCGCATTGTGCTTGCTGTAGCCACCTGGAGAATTAAATACCAAATTCCCCAGGCTATACAACGTCCAGGCAGCGCCGATACGCTCTATACCGCCCAGCATATGCGCCCCATGGCCGACGATGAGATCTGCACCGGCCTCTGCCATGGTACGAGCCTGGAGTGCTTGTTCCGAGGAGTGCCAGTCATAATTTTCTCCCCAGTGAGGATAGACGATCACAAATGGTTGCGGTGTTTTGCTTTTAAGCCGTTCAATCTGGTTGCTGATGCGATTGATCGTAAGTCGGTTAACACCAGGCGAGTCGCCATTAGCGTAAAAACCATAACGATGCTTATAGACGGAGCGGTACTCGAAAGCACCAATCACAACTAGCGGCAAGTTTTTATCTCCTACGGTGACTTTCTTGCGGTAAGGGCGCTGCGCATCCAATGCAGTAAGGCCTGCGCCAAACCACTTGATCTGGTTTTTTTCCAGACTCTCAAACGTTTCAGCCAAGGCCTGAATCCCACAGTCAACGGTGTGGTTATTTGCTAGCGAAACAACACTGATGTTATGTTCTTTAAGAACTCTGGGGGATTCTACAGGATCTGACCAGTGGATGTATTTCTTGTGGCCTTCAAGGAGAGAATTCTTTTGCTGAGTCAACGGCGTTTCAAGGTTGGCTACGACTAGGTCAGATGCAAGTAGCAGCGGTGCCACACCCTGCAGTGAGTATGCACGCCCTTTAGACTTGATAAGATCTTCACCATTTAATCGAGACCGGTAGTTTTCGCCAAAACTTGTATCGCCAACGAATGTGATAAGGTATTCAGTCATCTAATTATTTTTAATGTGAGTATGTCTTAAGACGCGCTCAATTAGCGACGCCGGTAGCTATTTCTTCTTAGAATTGCCGCTGCCGAACCTCAAAACCAATGGATTTTGGGTTGCAATGCTTTGATGTTTATTTACCACACATCACCATTGCTTTTCAAGCCTGGCGACATAGGGATACTGGAAATCTTTCCGTGTACTTGCCACTGGCCATCGGGATCTGGCCAGCGAACGAGCGAGCTTTTCAGGGGAAGGCTGCCACGCCAGTGATCGGTATTACATACCATACCGCCACAATGACCCCAGGAAAGCCGTCTGACCGTTATGCCATTTGCATCGCGCATTGTTAGAATATCACCGTCATAATCAAGATTTATCCCGCTGGCTGACGTAGAACGTTGCACGATGGTGCCGCCGAATTCACCGGTGGGTATGCCACCACCGAACACAACTAACGCCTTTCCTGGCGCCAATGCGCGACCAAGCGGGAAGAGATGCCACGTGCGCCATTTAATACCTTCAAGCGTCCATCCTCCCAGACAGACCGGTGCATTACCTGCGTTAAAGATCTCAATAAACTGTTCATGTCTTGCATGAAAAACACCATCGTGGTTGGCATCATTCACGGTACCGATTGGATTAACCATGATTTCGTGGAAAACGAGCTTATTGGCTTCATCCGCTGTGCTTGATATGCAAACCGGTTCCGTTTTAGAAGCGAACAGCAAGTGGCCAGCTGAAGCAATCACCTGCTGGACATCGTGCTCAGCTCCTGGAGCCTGGAATAATTGCCACGCAAAAGGTGTGTTCAGCGAGCGCGCAAGCGATTGACCGGTCTCAAAATAATGTCGGCCACGAGCAAGCCGATGGACGCCCTGAGCCAGGGTCGCGGAATTATTGCGCACATTGCGGTCAGCGTCAGGTCCTTTGTTATCGTGCGTGCCAAGCAGCAGCATGAGTGGCGCAGATAAAAGTGCTTTTATATCAACACGTTCAGATGGTATGCCGCGTAAGCTGTAAGGCATACCGAAGTGTTTCCGATTATCGACTATCGGCAGGGTATACCAACCAGCGTTTGCAGCTACAGCACCGAGCACGCGCGCACAGGGTACGAAAGTTAGCATCCTGTGTGTGAATTGTGCGCCGGCACTGTGACCGAATAGGTAATAGCCGCGCTGTTTGCCATCAAGAGTCAATCGTACTGCTTCAAACACACGCTCGATTTCATTGTACAGATAAGCATCAGGTTTGTGATAGCGGCCTTCACGCACCGCTCGAGTATCTGCGCGGCCACGCGACGTAATGCCTAGTGTGTAATCTTCACTAGCCGGGTAGTATCGGTGCGAGAATTCGATCACAATGGTCAGCGCTTGGTAACGTTCAGCCACAGGCGCGGCGGTCTCCACGTAGTAGTCGGCATTGCGCTTTATACCGTGCATCACAAACCATATCGGTCCGTTTACAGGGTCAAAACGACTCGGTCGATAGATATGTGCTACCAAGATTTTGCCATCACGCGTGACAAAACCGATTTTGTTAAATCCACGCTTCGTCAACGCCGTTCGCGTTTGTGCTGCGTCAGACCAACTTGCAGGGGTAATACTGGCAGGACCTGTGTCGCGGGTACAAGATACGCTAGTATCGCTGCCGGTCTGGGCAATGGCTCCAGTACTCGCCAACATGCACGTCAATACCAGAGTTAAACCGAACCATCCTCCGCGTGGTACGATATTCGAAAACAATACGGACATCAGCGAACTCTGGCTGTACGTGAAGCAGCGTCTATGCTGTCAATCACTGCTGAATTAGTGGTAGGTGAATTTTCTTGCATACGCCATTAACTTGGAGTTTTGTCGCCAGCTCAGCTCCTGTACGCGCTGCCGCTAATTCGACGATATGCCGCAGTAAGCCATTCCAATCCAAGCCTGCAGCTTTGATCATGATAGCCACGGAGCCCTTGCGAGCAAAGATCCCTTGTACGTATATTCCCACGACACAAGGCTCGCCATCTGCATTCAGGCGAAGATCGACGCGTGCATAATCTCTACAACCCGCAACACGATAAGCACGGCAAGCACAGTCGCGGATGCGATCGGCTAGGGTATTTTCGATCAATGCGGGACACTCGCGTTGCTGACTAGAAGCATCGATACGCAGCAAAGGCAAACATTCCAGATGCATGTTTCCAAGTATTGTGACTCGGAATTCTGGCCCTGAAATTCGACTTTGAAGCAAAATCTCCTGATCGTAACTCGCGCTAATTCGTTCAATCGCCTTAGCAACGTCATTGCCCGTTTTGACTAAAATAGCTGCCTCGGGATCGCTGCGCGGGAGCACAAGCGCCGGAAAAGCTAAATCAGCAAGTGAAGAATCTGGGCCATGTAACAGACAAAAGAATGGAACCGACACACCAGCCTGCTGCAACAGAGAAAGCAACGTAAAACGATCCTGTAGCCGTGCATGGCCGATCGGATCAGGTCCAGTGTAGGCTATACCAGCCATCTCAAGCATAGCTGGCACATGAATGTGACGACCGTAACCTTGAATACCGTTACTAAGATTCAGTGCAATGCCGCCTGGTATACCGGTACGCGGATGAGGCACTAGGAATTTCCGCAATTCGTTCAGAAGCAATCTATCGCCTTCGACCACCTTGACGACATAGCCTTCGTCCTGCAAAGCATTGACCAGGTGCTGCACCGAATCTGACTGACTCTTAGCCGATGCGGCTGGCCCGAGTTGACCAATTGTGCCGTGTAACAATCGGTTGCGTATTACTGCCACTCGCGGTTTCCGAACCGTAGCAGTGGATGCTTTGTGTAGCAGTCTGGAGATGGTCGCACCAATGCCGGTGTTATGCCAGTCCTGAAACAGACGAAGGTCGAAGTACTCGGATACCAACACGATGTTTAGCAGTTGGAGTAACATCAGTTCTGGGAAGCGTAGCAACACGTCCAGCACTACCGAGTTGTTCATCAGCGTCACCAGTACCAGCGCAATGGCTATCGTCCAAGCCAGCCGCCAGGCAGCCGATCTCGGGGTTTCCGCATCCAACGTTCTAGCGACGGATTCGGCCATCATGGCCAGGATGATAACCGGGAAGAAGGCTAGGCTCCATATCCACTCCGAGCGTAACCAAGAACCAATAAATAGTGAAGAAACCAGGACGCACGCTGTGACGCTAAGGACTATGGAGACACGTGCATACAAAGGCAGTCGCACTCGTTGCATAGTCGGTCGCAGTAATATGATAACACCCACCACCACGGCGATAACCATAAGGCTAGGCAGAATGCCGATTTCGTAGAAACCCACTGCAACTAGCACCGAGCGGTAGCCAAGTACGCGCAAACCAAAGGTCAACCGCACAATCGAAATCAGCAGCGCCGCTGTGGGTAGCAGCAACAAGTAAACCACTGTATCGAGGTCAGAATGCGGCACCCATGTCAAAGTTAGTGTATGGTTGAGCATGGCGCCAAATTGACCCAATATATCGAGCAACGGCCAGTCAGCCAACGGCATACCTGGTGCTGCGATTACGCGGGCCAATACCATCAGTAGCGTCAATGAGATCAGTAGCAATAGCAACATTAAGCCATGTGACCCAAGATAGCCCTTGGGCTTCCATATAAGCCAAGGCTGCTTTTGATTGGTTGGCGGGGTCGTATACGTACCTAACTTGGGAGGGGGGATCATCCCATTCATACTTCAGCTTTCCTCTTTGAGGATCGCTACTGTCGCTGAAAGACCCGGCAGCAGAGTGGTTGGAGCATCTTGCAACCGCACCAGCGTGCTAATCACCGGCGCGCCTCGCATGCGAGTGGCGCGTGGTAGAGGGACGGCATCAATAGGTTGCTCGTAATCAGTAGCCACCCCGATTGCAGCAACCACACCTTTGAACTCCTGCCCCGGGTACGAGGGTAGCGTTACCGCTACCAAGTTTCCTACCTTGACACGATGGATCTGATCTTCATCGATCCAAGCTTCGACCCAGACATCGCTGCCGATAGACATTAACACCACTGGTTGACCAACCCTTACCGAGCCACCAGTCTTGATCAGCCAGCGAATGACGGCACCATCATCCGGGGCGCGGATGAGCGTTCCTTCTAAGTCAGCCTGCGCGCGCTTTAGTTGCGCCCTGGTAGCTCGCAAGTTGGAATCAAGGACTCCGAGATGCTGTACGCGGAGATCAAGACTATCAAGCTCAAGGCTCACATTTTGCTTTGCCGATAAGGCTGCCGCCTTATTTGCCTGTACCGCATTTACCAACGCTAGCGCCGTTCGGTGCTCTGCTTCAGCTTGACGCATTGCATCGCGCGAGATCAGTTGGCGATTGAGCATCTCCAGCCGTGCTTTGTAAAATGCATGCGCCTCATCTGCACGACTTTTCGCAGCCGCCACTTCAGCGTCTGCCGCTGCCAACCGGGCAGTCGATTCCTGTATTTGCGTGGTTCGTCTCAAACGTTCGTATTCGATGGTCGACTGTTCGAGTCTAATTTCACGCTCAAGACCCTCAATTTGTGCCTGTATCATTTGCACTTCAGCATCGATATGTTGGTCGGCCAGGCGCGCCAGAACTTGTCCAGCTCGCACATGCTCACCTTCACCGACTTCGGTTATCGCCAGCATACCGTTGAAACGTGTTCCAACTTCTGTGATCTGACTCCTTACCACAGCGTTATGCGATAAAACATGCTGAGACTGGTATTGCACCCAACTCCACAGTATCACTATTAGCGCAAGCAGCATCCCGACTGCTATGGCCCTCTGGATTCTTCGACGGTAAAAAAAAGGGGGCGATGCACCTGAGTCCATTCCAACATCCCTTAATATATTCGCGGAATCTTGACTGATAGCGGTGGCACCAGAGTTTGAAAAGTTATTGTTTCGTTTATTATCAGTAATTGTCATAAGCCTAATTATTAATTTAGAATCCCAGTAGATGCATCAAAGGGATCGTTGGAACGGCCGAAGTGTATCACGTTCTCGATGACTGCAATTTCACTGCGAAGATCGCCCAACGAATGACCGGTATCGGCCAACTCAACGATGCTAACATGCGGCGACATCCCATGTGCTTTGGCTTGCGCTTGCATTGCCGCCACCCAGTTGCGCGCACGTTCAATGCGCGTTAAACCCTGTTGTTCGTTGATGCGATCAGTACTAATTAAGTCTTTAGATTGTTTTGTGTCTTCCGTGCCAACTAGCACCGTCACCGGTACTTTTAAATAAGCTTCAGGATTGAAGATCACGCCAGGAAGACTGGAAGTGGAGCGGATACCGTATGGAAACTTCAGTGTTGGATCGGGAAAAGTATACCAGCCTGGAGCACTCAAGACAGCACTCTCAACACGATGAGGGTAGGCCATCAAGTAGCGATGCACGAATTGCGCGCCACCCGAGTGACCAAAAAAAAGCAAGTGTGTCGTGTTGGCCCCAGTCAAAGTGTTAAGTTCCTGCAAGCAGCGATGCAAGTATAGATCGGCACGGTGACCTCGACCCTTGCGACCCAAACGCTGGTAATCCGGATATTGTTGATCATTGAAACCGGGTGCCAGCAATACAATCCCGTGACGCTCACATACAGGGACAAGCATCTCAGCTTGCTTATGCCAGCTGCTGTGCGACAGGCCATGTACGGATACTAATACATGTGCATCGGGAGCACGGGTAGTCGGCACATAGACCAGATATTCGGACACTGGATCAGTTTTCAGTACCCTGCGTAACAATTTTCCGCGCTGTAGTATCTGCCGCGTATCAGTATGCTTGCTTCCCACCATTTTTTGCTTCATCAGATTGTTTTATTATCGACGCCGTTCTCACGGTCTGTTTGGTTTCCATATGTTGCTGGGCAAGGCTAAGGATGGAAATCGCGTTCGCTGGCGTGGCTAGCCCTTCTCTATCGTAAACTGGCAGATGTAGTGCCAAAGTAGCTTCACGTACCTGCAGCGGTGCTGCTGAGATTATGCCACTGAGTGCCAATACCGGCGGCTCAGCGTACTTTTTCAGCCAATGTACACCCGCACTGGCTCCCATTGAGTCTTGCGATGCCATCACGATGCCAGCTACTAGCGAAGCGAGCACCGGCGATCGCAGCAATGCTGAAGTCTCTTGCTGAAATACTCCGTCTGCGATTTCCAATACCATGGCGTCCACGCCTTCCCGTGCGATGTGTGCCATCAACGTCATAAGTAGTAATTCCAGCTCATCAATTGACGCCATGTATGTGGTAGCCATACCTGCATCGGTGAAATCCAGCACTGGAAATGCACCGGCATCCGTAAGCAGCCAAGTGTCGCCGCCAGCACCCGTGCCAGTGATTTTGGCGTAACCCGCGCGAAGCCCTGCAGCGTTTAGTCCACGTACAAGATAAGCACAGGTCTGCGTTTTGCCAGAATCCATACCTGTTCCGACAACAGCAATGGCTGTTGGTAAAGTTGTGTCAATTTCCTTGACTGGGCTCAGCGCAAAGTCACGCAGGTTGATGCGCCTTTTATTAGCATCACCCAATAGACCAATAGGCGTGATCTGCGTCGGTCCCTTCCTCATATTCACATGCCAGGATACAGCGCGGGAGGCAATTCCTCCTCCGGCCACCAAATGACAGGGGCCAAGCGTCTCGGGAACTTCTGCCTCGAACTGATTGGATGCATAGCGATTCCCATACGCAACAACGATCTCATCACCTGGGAATAGCTGCTTACGACGGCCATTCGGTAGCTGTAGCCCGGGATGTTGACCTAAAAAGGTTACAGTGGCCAGAACAAGATCGCCGGGATGCGGCACACCTTCTGCTGGAAGAATCACCTTTGCCGCATCACGAGAGACACGCCGAGTCGCGAAGGCCCACGAGGCATTCTGAATTCGAGAAATATTACAATACTGTTGTGTCATGTCAGTAGTATTTGTGTGTTGTTAGATTTAAATAATATATTTGCTATTTGTATCAACGGAAGTCTGTTTAAAAACTAAAGCTCAAGTTCGTTAGACCACCACATTTAACGTGAAAAATTACAAAAGCGTTGATCAGTTAGAAGCAGGTTTGATTGCACTGAATGTTATAACTACACTAATGGTTGTAATATATCTTAGTTAGCTTTAATTATGACTACTTCGGCAAGTGGATCTCACGACTCTTGATGAATTCAAGGTTTCTGCTACCCGGCGTGATGTTGCCGCCTGCAATCCAGGTCAAGTGGGCACAGGCACTCGCGTTTCACCTCATCACCAGCCGCAGCACTGAGACAAATCTTTCTGTGTGCACAACGCGACACGCCTACGGATATGAGGTGCAAAATTGCAGTTGTAGCAGCACCCTAAGCGAAACCGATTGTGCAAATTGGCGACGCTGTTACTCAATCAGTCTGGGCTAGGTACGTCGCTCCACTCCACGCTTCAAGTACTCAATCGTCAACAGTCCACGTTCAAATAAGTTGTCGTAGTGTTCACCGCGCACTTCGTAGACAGAACGAAATCCCCCTTTTATCACCCCCGTTCGATTCCGAAGAGGAAGCTTGCGTCCGGGCATACTGAGTTTATTGTTGTATTCCAGTTCAAGATTCAGGTTGCCTGACTGAAGCTTATGGATCTTGAGAATGCAGTGAGGACCATCAGAAAACTCGAATTTGAAAGAAGATCCCTCGAACAACTTGAGATAGACGGGAAGCGGTATCAGCTCATCTGCGTGCGTAAGCACAAAACGGTTGAGATAATTCGTCAGATGCCGCCTGTTTATTGTTCGACCATAGGGATAGTTCCAATTCGCCCCGCCAATGTGGAGAATGGCGCGTCCACCCGGTTTAAGAACCCGACAAACCTCTTCAAGGAATTTATCCTTTCGTTCCATGAATCGAACTACGAACGCGGAATAGATGAAATCAAGACTTTCATTCTCGAATTGCAGCGTCGTGGCGTCATATTCATAGATAAAAGGAAGTGCAAGCGCATCAATTTCTAATCTTGAAGCCACACCGAAATCCAATGCAATCTGACGAAGATCTTCCATCGTGGTCACGTTCGGACGTTTGTCGACCCCATGGAATCGTATGCCTTTGTCGCGAAAAAGCCATGCGAGTTCGAGAAGCGTGTGGCCGTACCCGAACCCGACCTCAAGCACCTCGAGCGCCCCCCTCTCGGCGAGAAGACCACGGATCGTCGACAAAACTGGGAAACTTGCTCCCAGACGCTCGTCAAGGTTTGAAAGACCACGCGATCTGTTAACGCGATAGGTTTTTTCATTATTTGCTTTTTCTAATGCTGCATCGCTATTCATGGTTTCTGGAATTCCAAAATTAACCTACTAAAAACATATTCTTATCTTCAAGCAATAGCCGACGAAGCTATCAAAGACTTTAGGGCGCGCACTATGCTTTGACTGAAACTCAAGAAATAAAAAATTAGAATCGCAAAACCAAAGGCAAAATCCCTCTTTTCTAATAAAGCATCCCGCAGCAAGCAGCGGGGTATTACCTGCGCTCTTCAATCTGCGGGTTTTCAACCAGCTTTCGCCCCAGGGGCGGGGAATTGAGCTCGCAGAGATTAACCTAGCGTTTAATTGCATTAATCCGATACAAAATTTTTAAATAGCAAGATCTAATAAAATACTTTATTTCTCCAACTAAAAACTAGCTAGCACACTCTTAACGAGCTATTGGGTATCTTTTTACTCACGCGCTAACATCCTATTCTATTTGTAAGGAAAAGATAGAAAAAATCCCAAGATGAATGATCTATCTTTAGACTTTTCTCCTAAAGCAGACGCTAAGAGGGGAAGATAGTTTTATTATTTTTTTGATTCCGTAATGAAAAACCGACTAAGCCAAGTCCAGCAAGCAACATAGCATAAGTTTCCGGTTCCGGAACCGCCGATACGGTCACTGAGCTGAGATAGAATTGATCTGAATGGATCGCCGGCCCACCAAATCGAAAGTAGAAATCCGTCCCGGTGTGAACCAAACCAACTTGACCTACGTTGAGTGGAAGCAATCCTGTGGTCCAAAGCGCATTATCGAAACTGTATTGGAAGGTTGCACCAGAATCCCAGCCGGTTGTATTATGCGCTTGCGAGCGCAAACCAATCGAAGACAGCGAAACTTCCTGATCGAAATGCAACCAAAGCGTTTCTCTGGAGGAAATATTATCGCCGATCTCCCTGTGGTAAATACCTAAGCCAGCACCGATTGCATTAATTCCTGAAAGCAATCCGTTATAAGTATTGTCGCTATCTTGAACGACCGCTGCCCCTGAACCAAATGCCCCGCCATCGTAAGAACCTAGCGCATGCACAACAAGACCGCCATTGATGAAAGTAAGATCGCCGCCGTACGTCGATGGAGCATTCGAACTGCACAGACTATCCCCGAAACAGGGAATACCATCCGTTGGCAGAAAGCCACTATAGCCGGAGCTATGGTGTTGAAGGTTTGCGAAGTCGAAGATCACGGGTGATGCAGCAACAGACCCGCTTGATAAAGCAAAAAAAGCCAAAGCTGACATAATGCGCATTATATATAGTCCTTGAGGAGATAGTTTATTAATCTAAATAAAGTTATCAAATGTGAAATAAGATAGAATAATTCAGTTGAAGGAAACAGCTACTCTAATGAGACTTGAGTGATCAATTTCATCAGAGCTGAATTACTCTCAGTTTTACAGTTGTCCAGAATCACAGCACCGAGGAGGTTGATAGTACTATATAGATTATTCAATACCTATAGTCAATTAATCCTTCATTGCTAGTACATTTATCCTGAGTGAATACTGTAATCCATTAATACCAATGCGCCAATCTATGGATGACCGTTAGATTATCCCCGCAGGAATGCGTTAATTTCTTCCAATACTGACTCATCCAGTTCACCCAAATTTGCTTTCAGGCGTAATCGCGACATAAGGTAATTATAATAAGCTACTACCAGATCCTTGCGTGCAGAAAAGTATTGCTGTTGTGCATTCAAAACATCTATTTCTATTCTGATACCGGATTTTTGTCCTAGAATCGTTGAATCCAGATGGCTACGGCTCGATATCACCGCTTTTTTGAGCGCCTTGACTTGGGCGATGCCATTAGTGATATTCAAATAATGCTGACGCACCTGCAGACTGATAATGCGCCGGATATTTTCAAGCTCATCGCGTGCCTTATCCTGGTTGGCTAGCATTTCTCGCGCACGAGATTGCGTCGAGAACCCTTGGAAGACAGGAATTCTAAGCTCAACACCAATAAATTTTGATTCAAAATCAATGCCCCGTCCAGCGACTATAAACGCTTGATTTATCTGATTGTTGTACTGTCCGACCAGATCGAGTGTCGGGTAATGGCCTGCCTTGGCTCGACTTGTTTCTTGTTGAGCGATTTCATAGGCGAGTTGTTGTATTTTTAATAAATAATTTTTATTCTCAGCCGAGGCTACCAACTCTTCCATGTTGCCATAAGGCATGGTAAGCGGATCGGAGACAATGTTGTCGATACTAACGCTTGTCAGGTCGTTAGGAAAACGATTGATGATGCTTTGCAGGTTGCGCTTGCTGATTTCCAGCGCATTCCTGGCCGCGATTTCCTGAGAAACTGCCAAATCATGACGGGATTCAGCTTCATTCGTATCCACTATGGTGCCAAGACCAAATTCAAGGTTATGCCTCATCAGTTCCAGCTGTTGCCTGAAGGCTTTTTCCTGAGCTTCCGCTGCTTCAACATTGACTTGCGCGATGAGCGTATCAAAATACGCCTGGGTTAGCCGCAAAATCAAATCCTGTGCAGACAGTATAAATCGTGCATCGCCCTGCGCAACTTCATTCTTTGATTGTTCGTAAATGATGAAATTTTCGACGCGAAACAGTGGTTGTGTCGCTGTGATGACCAAGCCGCGATTACTAATAAAGTTTTCGCCACGAACGTCGGTATGGAGTAACGTTTCTCGCTCTCTTCCCGTGAATTCGATATTGGGAAGCAGACCTGCCCTGCCTTGCGGCAATTTTTCTTGGGTAGCTCTATAGGCATGCCGTGCAACTTTATATTGCGCATCGTGCTCTAGTGCCTCGCGATAGACATCAATAAGATTCGCTGCTTCAAGGGAAGTAGGCGGCACGATACCAACGATAAGTAAAAGTATTAGGTATCGCAGATTTTTCATAAATAAGTATCTTAAGAAGTTATAGCGGGTTGAAATGTAATAATTCGATAATTGCATAATAGAGACTACCACGACAATGGTTAAAACGAAATTCGTTTCCTTTTGATGCAGACAGTAAGTATTTTAGCAGCACACTAGGGGGGCAACACATTGATAAGAGGTCCATTGTCCATGCAATTCGGTGTTCCGGCCAAACTTGCACATTTCCTGCTTGGCATACAACTCTTTACCGATAGTGTTCACGGTTTTTCTCAAGAGATACAATTCAACAAAATGATTAATTTTATTAATTCTGATTCTCTTTGAAAAATGAGCAGACTGGAAGCCGAGCTTCTCGGCGCGTTAGGCAAGGTGATGCATAGCCCGTTCCGGTAGCGTTCCTCATAATACTCCTACGCTTTATCGGCATAGTCGGTGCCTTTGATCAGAATTATCTAGCTCAACTTTCTGCTCAATACAAACAAGGAATTCTCACACCAGAATCTCTTATTTCTATTATTATACAATGCATTACGACTCTCTGTCGACGATCACATGTTCCTTCTGCGCACTGAGCGTACCTTGTTCAATGATCGCCAATGTTAATCGTGAAATCGCTACGCGCTTGCCAGTAGCCTCTTCAACAATATCCGTTTGCCAGACTTGTGTACGGCGGCCGGTATGTAACGCTGTGCAAATACCAATAACATGACCCTTGGTAACCGCACGAATGTGATTGATATTAAGTTCCAGACCGACCGCACGGTATTTTTCCGGATCAATTGTCATCCAGCCCGACACACTACCCAAGGTTTCAGATAGCACGCAACTGGCACCGCCATGCAGGATACCGAATGGTTGCGTCGTACGCTTATCCACGGGCATACGCGCTTTCAGGAAGTCCGGCCCCAGCTCGGTAAATTGAATACCGATATGTTCACCCATATTGGCATTACGCAAACCTTCCAGATACGCAATGGTGTAATCTTTAAACCAAATAGCACTCATGAAACATTTCCTTTTTTGTTCTTTTGGTAATTGGCAACACTTAACCCGGATATTGCACGCACACAGGAGTCAAGGTTTGCAATTATAGTGCAAAGCCACAGATTCCAGCACATACATGGATGGTAAGCACAGCGGATTCAAAAAACAGCAGTAACCTTAACTTGGATTTTAAAAATGGGTTTTGCAAAAAACTCTATTATGCGATCCGCCAAACCGGTGCTTTAAAGTCCGCTAAGTACTTTGATATGGGCCAGCGCGCTGCGACCTAGGGCATGCAAAGCATAGCCCCCCTCTAGGGCGGATACAATTCGGCCATTGGCGTGATCGATGGCGATACGCTTAAGTGTTTCTGTAATCCACACGTAGTCTTCTTCGCGCAAAGCAAGCCCGCCCATGTCATCTTCCCAGTGTGCGTCGAATCCTGCTGAAATCAACAACAGCTCTGGCTTGAATTGTTCCAGGGCTGGTAGCCAATTTTCTGTCACGGCAGCGCGAAATTGCGCGCCCGTTGCACCAGCGGCAAGCGGCACGTTGATAATATGTGCATTGCCGCTATCAACACCCTCGTAAGGATAATACGGATGCCGGAATGTTGAGCACAGCATCACACGGCTATCGCCATTGAAAATCTCATCAGTCCCATTGCCGTGGTGCACATCAAAATCGGCAATTGCCACACGGCTCAGGCCGTAATTCTCAAGCGCATGGGCGGCGGCGACCGCGACATTATTAAATATGCAAAATCCCGCAACACTGCTGCGCCCGGCATGGTGGCCGGGAGGGCGAACATTGCAGAATGCGTTCTCATTCTGGCCCGACATCACCAAGTCAACCGCTTTGACAACCGCACCAGCCGCGTGCAGAGCAGCTTCCAGGCTATACGGATTCATTGCCGTATCCGCATCGAGATAAGCCAGTCCGTTACTGGGTGAGGCCCTGAAAATAGTTTCGACATACTCGATCGAATGGACGCGCTGGAGTTGTTCCTTGCTTGCGGCGGGGGCTTCTTGCCGGTCCAGAAAAGGCATCAAACCGGAAGCGATGAGTTGATCCTCAATAGCTTGAATGCGCGCAGGACATTCGGGATGGCCTGGACCCATGCTGTGTTTAAGAGAAGCAGGATGAGTCAGGTAGGCGGTTTTCATATGCGCGTACTCTTTTAGTTTGCTGTTAATCCAATGGGTGTTGATTGTATACGCCCATCATAATATTTTTCTAACACGCTTAATGTTGTCGTCATCTAATCTGTCTTCAACGCTAAATCCCAGCCTGTTCATCAGCTTCAACATATTGGCATTGGTTTTAAGTACTTCACCGGCCATGACTTTTAATCCCTTGGCGCGAGCAGCATCCATCAACGCCGTCATAAGTTTCTGACCCAATCCTTTGCCCTGCATGGCATCAGCGATAACCAGCGCAAACTCGCAGCTTTCTCCCTCAGGATTGATGGCAAAACGTGCAACACCCAATTCGATTTCTTTGTCTTGTTCAAAGGTTACTGCGATTAATGCCATTTCACGACTGTAATCAATTTGCGTAAAACGCAACAGCATGGTTTGGCTGAGTTCCTGTACGCTAAACATAAAACGGAAATAACGCGCTTCTTCCGATAAGCCGCGTACAAAAGCCTGCTCAATCTCCGCATCTTCCGGCCGGATTGGTCTTATGGTGATATTTCTGCCGTCAGTCAATTGCCAAGTGCTGATCAGATGTGTGGGATACGGGTAAATCGCCATATGTGCATAGCGGTCAGCACTGGGCTGACGCAAGGCGATTACGATGCGCGCATCGGCTGCGAGCGCACCGTGCTCATCGACAATCAGGGGATTGATATCCATTTCCGTCAATGCTGGCAGCTCGCATACCATCTCTGATACGCGTAACAACACGCTTTCCAGTGCAGCCATAGCAACCGGCGGCATATGCCGGAAAGTACCGAGCATCTTCGCGGCATGCGTACTTTGAATCAAATCTTTCACCAGGAAAGTGTTAAGCGGAGGCAAAACAACAGCACGGTCACCGATCACTTCCACCATAGTACCGCCAGCACCAAAGGTAATCAGCGGACCAAATACCGCATCGTAAGTAACACCTACCATTAGCTCGCGGCCATTCGGCTTAACCACCATGGGCTCTATCGAAACACCGTCCATCTGTGCATCCGGGCGATTCAATTTAACGTTTGCGATAATCGTATGGTAAGCCGTTGTTACTGCTTGAGCGTTGGCCAGATTCAGCAGTACGCCGCCGACATCGGTTTTATGGGTGATGTCGCGTGAATTGACCTTCATCACCACGGGAAATCCCAATTGTTGCGCGATGAGCATTGCTTCATTTGGCGAATGCGCGATCATGGTCTGTGCTACCGGAATATGAAAGGCAGAAAGCAAAGCTTTCGATTCCATTTCACTTAATATCTTCCGCCGGTCCTGCAACGCGCCGTCTATAATCATGCGTGCCGCTTCCACATCGGGTTCCAGCTGGTGCGACAAAGGCCCCGGCATTTGCATCAGCAGCTTCTGATTACGATAGTACGCTGACAGATACGAGAATACCTCTACCGCCGGCTCGGGTGTGCGGAAATTGGGTTTCCTAGCCAGATTAAAAGCAACGCGGGATTCCGCTACCTGTGATTCCCCCATCCAGCAAGTCAGCAAAGGTTTGCTGTATTGCTTCGACAGCTCTATTAATGTGTTCGCCGCATCCAGCGGTTTGGTCATGGCTTGTGGAGTTAATATTGCCAGCACACCATCCACATTGGGATCCTCCAGGCATGCGCGCACCGCATTCTGGTAGCGGTCAGCTTGCGCATCTCCGATCACATCCACCGGATTGCCGTGTGACCAGGTGGGCGGCAGCACCTGATTTAACTGCTCCATGGTGGCATCTGACAAAGTAGCCATTTCCAGACCCAAGTCAATTGCGTGATCGGTGGCCATCACGCCGGGGCCGCCTCCGTTGGTGACGATTGCCAGCCGATTACCGCTCGGATGAAAGCCGCAGGACAGAGCTTTTGCGGCTGAGAATAATTGCGTAATGGTTTGTACGCGCACAACACCCGCACGCCGGACCGCGGCATCGAATGCATCATCTGATCCAACCAGTGATGCAGTATGCGACATGGCCGCTTTGGAGCCCGCGGCATGGCGCCCGACTTTCACCAGTATGACCGGTTTGATGCGCGCAGCAGCACGCAAAGAACTCATAAAGCTGCGCGCATTTCGTATGCCTTCGATGTACAACAAAATATTCTGAGTCAGCTGATCCGTCACCAGATAGTCGAGAATTTCACCAAAATCCACATCGGCAGTAGAACCCAAAGAAACCACACTGGAAAACCCTACATCATTGGTTTGCGCCCAATCCAGAATAGCGGTGCAGAGTGCGCCCGATTGTGACACAAAAGCCAGATTGCCCACGTTCGCACTGCCTTTATTAAAAGTTGCGTTCAGACCTCTATCAGGACGCATGATACCCAGGCAATTGGGACCAAGCAGCCGTATTCCATAGCGGCGCGCATTTTTTAGTACGGCACATTCCAATGCCTGCCCGGTAGCGCCAGTTTCGGAGAAACCCGCGGAAATAATGACAGCGGCCTTGATTCCATGCTTTCCGCAATCTTCAATAATGTCAGGTACGGTTTGCGCGGGCGTGGCAATCACTGCAAGTTCTACAATTTCACTAACCTGGAATAATGAGGCATAGGCTTTATGCCCTTGAATTTCTTCATGCTTTGGATTAATGGGGAAAAGTGCGCCTTTGTAGCCACTTTTCAGCATGTTGCTCAGAACAATCTGACCAACAGAATCCACACGATCGCTTGCTCCAAATATAGCAACCGATTCAGGTGAAAAGAGCGGTTTGAGATAGTGTTGGCCCATTTTCTTGGAATCCCGGTTATTTAGCCAGAGTGATTGAAGGCTCAGTTTCTGGATACTGAGCTTATTTCAGGGGCATCTGACATTGCCAGCTTATGCGAGACGAATTCGCGGATCAACGAGGGTATAGGATATATCCGTTAAGATCAGCCCCATGATATACAGCATTGAGCCTAGGAAAACCATTGCCCGCACAATTGCGAAATCCTGCGAATTAATTGCATCAATGGTATAGCTGCCAAGTCCGGGAATACCAAAAAAAGATTCAACCAGCAAGCTGCCTAAAAATAACAAAGGCACAACGACCACTGCACCCGTTAAAATAGGAATCATTGCGTTCCTGAGCACATGCTTGAATAAAACAATACGCTCGGATAACCCTTTCGCTCTGGCTGTGCGCACGTACTCTTTATTCATTTCTTCCAGAAAAATTGTGCGATACCAGCGCGTACTCGACCCAACGCTACCGATTACGCCAATTAGGATAGGCAACAACAGAAATTTGGCTGCATCCAACCCGCTTCCGTAGCCCGATATAGGCACCCAATGCCATAGCTTGCTCACTAAAAATTGCCCCGCAATAATATAAAACAAGCTGGAAATAGACATCAACGCCACACAAAAAACCACTCCCCAGAAATCAATATAAGTGGCGCGAAAAAAAACCATCAGCAATGCGATAGTAATGTACACAACCAATCCCAGGACAAATACCGGCAATGCAATGGCAAGGCTAGGTAACATGCGCGACTTGATCTCCAGTGCAATATCGCGTCCATCATCTGCCCGGCCGAAATCGAAAACAAACATCGAGACCGATTTCTCGAAGAAAATTGTATCGGTCAATTTTCCCAGTTTCTCAGCTTCCTGATTGAACAACAGCGGCTTATCATAGCCACGCTCGATTTTCCATTTTTCTATTGCTTCAGGCGTGACGTATTTAATGCCCAATTGCATACGCGCCATGTCATCGGGTGTATTCACTACAAAGAACAAAGCGAATGTAATCAGATTCACCCCGATGAGAATCGGTATTGCATATAAAATACGTCTAATAATATAGCCAAGCATCGCTAATGTAATATTGTAATTTCAGGAAGATACACTGCGCACCGCGGTACTGCTTTCATGACGGCGAAAAGCCGCCATAGCGGGAAAAAGACTGATTGCCAGCACAACCAGCAGCAGTGCTATGGGCCATAATACCGGCTCATTCCAGTCACGGCGCTTTTGCGCTCTTAAAACCGCGTCTATTTTTAGATACTTAAGATTATTATTCGATATTCTGTTGGGTTTAATATTTTGATACCAGGAATGATACAATCCATAATCTTTCGGGTGGTATCCCCACAACCAAGGGGCATCATGACGCAATACTTCCACCATACGATCAATTATTAATTGCCGCTGTGGCCCATCATCCATATTCTTCATCTGCTCAAATAATTGATTGTATTCTGTATTATCATAGTTAGCCGCATTCTCGCCACTGTTGCGTACTTTACTTTGCGGTCCGTACAACAAGAACAGAAAATTCTCTGCATCGGGATAGTCTGCATTCCAACCCCATTCGAAAATTTGTGCATTTCCTTTACGAATCTTGTCTTGAAAGCGATTGTAATCAGTACTCCTAACCACCAGTTGTATATTTAATTTTTGGAACTGTTTACGCATCCAATCGAGCTTGGATCTGTCTTCAGAACTACGAGCTGTCACATCAAAATACAGGACTAATGGTGCGCCAGTTCGCTGATCTATTCCATTTGGATATCCTGCCTCGGCAAGCAGAGCCTTTGCAACTTGAATTGATTTGCGCTGCGGCTGATCATTCATCCATTCATACACCACGGGGTTGATGCCTTCTTTCCCCTCACGATACCCTGCAATACCCGGAGAGATCGGACTTTGAGCCGGCATTCCGCGGCCATTTGCAAAAATTGAAATAAATTCTTCATAGTCCACTGCAATAGAAATCGCCTGCCTAAGCTTTCTCGCCGACTCACGTTCCTGCGCATTACTTCCGCCCACTACCGGATCCAGCATATTAAAACCCATGTAATAAGTCGACACCGCCACGGTTGTTTCCAGCCTTATCCCTTGTTCTGCCATGGCCTCAGTGACGGTCGCTTCTCCCTGACCCACCAGCTGCACCGCTTGGTCAAAACTATCAGAGCCAATACCGGTAGCATCGTAATACCCTTGCAAAAATTTATTCCACCGCGGAATACTTTCTTTTTCGCGGGTAAAAATAATTTCATCGATAAATGGCAATTTCTTTCCAGAATCAATCAATAGACTATTCTCTTCATCTCCCGGCACGCCTTCAGCCGGATAAAATTCATCATGAAAATTAGGATTCTTTTCTAATACCATTCTCAGATTGGGATCATTCTCGGTTAGCATATATGGGCCTGTACCAACCGGATACCAATCCAATGTAATGTTTTTTTGTATTAAACCCTTTTGTGAATAAAAATAATCTGCTTCCCAAGGAATCGGTGCAAAAAAAGGCATCGCTAGCCAATAGATAAACTGCGGATACTTACCGGTTATTTTTATGCGATAGGTATATCTATCAACGACTTGAACGCCATCTAACTGATAACCCCTTAGATCGAGGTATGTTTTCCCGTCGGATTGATTCTGGTCAATCTGTTTTAATACTTTGGCATAGTCGCTGAGCCCCACGATGTAATCCGCCATGAGTCCGAATATCGGCGAATGCACTCTGGGATGCGCTAAGCGTTTAATCTCATATACATAATCCTCCGCCAGCAATTCCCTTGTGCCTGTTTGAGGAAAGTCAGATAGCTTAAATACCGACGCCAATTCTTGCTCGCTCAGGTCATGGTACAACCAGTCACCTTGCGCATTACTTGCAAATGCTGGATGCGGTTGAAAAAAAATTCCCGGTTTAATCGTAATTTCGTAGACACTATGGGCAATATCTGTTGCCAACGCATCATCCGGCAATTGACTCCCTTCTTTATCAAAATATTTCACCACAGGTAATTCTTTTGCCGTTGCTGGAATTAATGCAAAGGGGCGTTTTAAATAATGATATTGCAGCGGAGGTTCATAAATTTGCGCAGTGAATTGAATTTCATTAGAACTATAGGATTGCACCGGATCCAGATGTTTGGGCCGTTCGGTAAATACATTATAAAGAATATTTTTCTCTGCATCCGCAGCTGAATAGGGATTATTCCAATTATATTCACCGCAGGCAGATAAAAAAAATACCTGCAGAATCAACAACCATGACGTAGTAACTAATTTTTCCATTGCAAACCCAGTTTATCGGAATTAGCCTGTTTTAAGCAAAATAATACGCGCATACTCCATATCTTTTCTTGCATGATCCCACCTCACTTCTCCCTTCAGCTATAATTTGCCAATTTACTCAATTTTACAAGGAAATTTTATGGGATTTCTCGCAAATAAACGCGTACTCATTACCGGGTTACTGAGCAACCGATCGATTGCTTACGGCATCGCCAGAGCAATGAAACGTGAAGGCGCGTCACTGGCTTTTACTTACCAAGGCGAAGAAATCCGTGGTCGCGTCGAAAAGCTGGCTGCTGAGTTTGATAGCAATTTGCTATTTCCCTGTAATGTAGCCAGCGACGATGAAATCGCGCTGTGTTTTGAGAACCTGAAAAAACATTGGGACGGGCTAGATTGTATTATTCATTCTATTGCTTTCGCCCCCCGTGAAGCGCTAACTGGCGACTACCTGGAAAGTGTCGACCGGGAAGCCTTTCGCATCGCGCATGATATCAGCGCCTATAGCTTCTCTGCACTCGCCAAAGCTGCGCTACCTTTAATGCAAAATAGAAACGGCGCACTGCTAACATTAAGCTATTTGGGTGCAGTCCGGGTCATGCCAAACTATAACGTTATGGGATTAGCCAAAGCCAGCCTTGAAGCAAATGTTCGCTTTATGGCCTCCAGTTTGGGTCCTAAAGGTATACGCGTCAATGCAATCTCTGCTGGACCTATTAAGACCTTGGCAGCTTCCGGTATCGGAAATTTTGGGAAATTATTAGGTTATACCGAAAAAGTTTCACCACTGCGTCGCAATGTAACAACGGATGAAGTGGGTAATGTTGCCGCTTTCTTATGCAGCGACCTAGCCAGCGGTATTACCGGAGAGATAACTTATGTCGATGCAGGTTTCAATACCGTCGCATTTAATATCGATGAATAGAAAATCTGGACTATCAACAATCAAATCTCAACAAAAGTAAATTTCCAAAAACTAGAAATTATCTTGTTTGATTTTTACATCATAGCGCTGCCTGAGTGCAGCTAGATAGGAAGACATTTCTTCTTGCGTGATCATCTGCTGCAGCTGTTTAGTAAAGTTACCAAACTTTGTTTCATCTGCAGATTCTTGTTCTATTACTTTGTTGATTCGTATCAGATTAAATCCGCCATTTGGATTAGCTGTTCCCGTATAAGAAGGTAGATCATTGGTTTCTGCCCTGAAAATGGCACGTAGTGTTTCATGATCCAGTCCTTGCGATTGCATATAAGAGATCTGCTTTGCATCGCTCCAGGCAACATCATCAACATCTTCTCCAGCTTGTAAGCGAGCTAGCTTCGTTTGTCCTTCTTCAACAGCAATTGCTTCTGCCATTTGTTTCTTGACTTTCTCTACGATCTGATCTCTAACCACCATCAGTGATTGTGCAGTAGCAGGCTTATGTTCAAGAATACGAGCAGATACAAACGTATCCGGTTTGACTTCAATAACTCCGGTATTTCGTTGATTTGAAATGGCGTCATCGGAAAAAATGGCTACCAGCAGCTTCTCATTTGCAAGAATGGCTGGTTCTGCTGCACTTCTAGTGATCCAGTCACTCGTCTGGATTGGCAATTCAAATTTCTCTGCAGCTACCTGCAGGTTATCGCCTTGCTCATAAACCACATTACTGAAATCTTCAGCAATCTCGCCAAAAACACTTCCCACCATCTCTATTTTGATTTTCTTTTCAATTTGTTCCCGCACTTCTTCCAAATCGGGATGTTTTCCTTCTTTGATAGCGATTAATTTAATCACATGAAAACCAAAATCCGTTTCTACGATGTCACTGATTTCATCCAGTTGCATTGAGAAAATTTTGTCTTCAAAGGATTTAACCATGACGCCACGACCAAAGAAACCAAGATCTCCCCCTTGCGCTGCTGAGCCTGGATCATCCGAATTTTCCTTGGTAATTTCTGCAAATTTCTCAGGATTCTGCCTAACTTGCTCTAATATTCCTTCGGCTCTGTCCCGCGCTGCCTGTTTCACATCATCCGACGCGTCAGGTGGCACACTAATCAGAATGTGACTGGCTTTGCGCTCTTCAGATTGACCAAACTCATCCTGATGTTCTGCAAAATAAGTTTTGACCGCTTCATCACTCACTGCCTCATTTTTCGCTACCGCATCCAGCGACAAAACCAGATATTCTATGCGCGCACGTTCCGGCAAATTAAAATCAGCTTTATGTCTTTCATAGTAAGCGGCAATATCCGCATCTGTTGGGATTACTTGTGATAAATATTGTTCAGGGGTGATTTGCAATTGACTGATTTCACGCTGCACTTCACTAAGATACTGCACTCTCTCAGCAACTATTTTAGGGATAAATGCATTCTCACTATAGCCATCCAATAACTGCTGCAATAAAAGTTCTTGACGCACACGTGACTCAAACATGACTGGAGTCAGTCCTTGGTTTCTCAACAATTCTTCATATTGCTGCTTGGAAAATTTATTGTCCCTTTGAAAGGCAGGTATATCTCGGATCGTTTTAACTAGTTCCGAGTCTAGAACAATAAATCCATTGTTAACAGCTTCCCGATGTAATAATCGTTGCTGAATAAGTCTCTCTAGCACCGAATTTCTTACCTCGAAAGTATCAAGCATTGCACTATCAAAATTAGCACCCAGCGTGGCACGCATTCTTTCATGATGGTCACGTAAGGCCTGCTCATACTCACGACGTGGGATTTCTTCACCATCAACTACTGCAACATAACCTTCGCCACCTTTATCACGGTACGATTCAACGCCCCAAAACAAAAATGGCAATACAGCCAAGCCCATAATGACTTGAACGACATGTTTCTTACGGTTAACGAAATCAAACACAATTAGAACCTAAAAATACTAGAAAGTAAAAAATAAGGCCGAAGAATTTTTATGCAGTCAGTTAACACAATTTTTATTTGGCGGAGTGGACGGGACTCGAACCCGCGACCCCCGGCGTGACAGGCCGGTATTCTAACCAACTGAACTACCACTCCTAGAACTAGCTAAATTGAATGACTGGTGGGTGCTGACGGGATCGAACCGCCGACATTCGCCTTGTAAGGGCGACGCTCTACCAGCTGAGCTAAGCACCCGGTCAGAAAGTGCGCTAGTTTACTGCATCTTTGAGTGCTTTACCAGCACTGAATTTAGGAACCTTGGCTGCCTTGATTTTAATGGCAGCGCCTGTACGTGGATTACGACCTGTACGTGCAGCTCTTGCACCTACTTTAAAAGTACCAAATCCGACCAAAGTTACACTTTCATTTTTTTTGAGCGCTCCTTTTATTGCAGTTAACGCTCCATCCAATGCACTGCCTGCTGAGGCTTTAGAGATTTTAGCCGATTTTGCGATAGCTTCGATAAGTTCGGATTTGTTCATATAATTCCCCTTCTAAGTTAATGGTAATTAAATCACAAGCAAGTACTGCAGTCGCTCTTATATCAAGCTGTCAACGCCCGGTCAAGCAAATTAAGGCCATCCAGCCACATCATTTATCTGGCTAATCAGCTGGGTTAAAAGAAGCAGATTATTCGCATAAGTTAAAAATTTCATAAAAACAAATAACTAGTCACAAAAAATAGAAACTACTTGAAGTCCCCTATACCGATTTTATATTAATAAATTTCTGTTTTCTGTTCGCGATTTAGCAACACCCCGACAGCTGTTCGGGCTGACACACCCTCATGTAGAATACTGCAGACCGCTTGTGTAATCGGCATTTCTATATTCAATTGATCACCGAGTTTAAGTACTGATTGTGCTGTGTGCACACCTTCAGCAACATGTCCAAGTTCACTCAAAATAACATTCAATGATTTTCCTTCGGCCAGCATAAGTCCTACTTTCCTATTTCGGGATAAATCACCAGTACTCGTCAGAATTAAATCACCAACCCCAGCCAGCCCCATAAAGGTCTTCATGCTCCCACCCAAACCAAGTCCTAACCGGGTAATCTCCATCAATCCACGCGTAATCAGCGCTGCGCGTGCATTATGTCCAAATCCAATACCATCGGAAATACCTGCAGCTATGGTAATTACGTTCTTAACCGCGCCACCTGTTTCCACACCAATTACGTCTTGACTGGTATAAATGCGCAGTCTTGGACTATGCAATTCAGCCGCTATTCTGCTGGAAAAATCAACATCTTTGGATGCCAATGTTAAAGCAGTTGGCAACCCTTGCGCCACCTCCTCTGCGAAACTGGGGCCGGACAATACGCCGCAGTACGGCAATATGGCAGAATACTCTGCTTCGACAACTTGATGCGGCAGATGTGTGGTTTCTGATTCAAATCCCTTACACCCCCATATGATCGGTATCTTAATTTTGCTTGCGGCAATAGCACGCAATGTTTCACGCAAGCCTACGATGGGTACAACAATTAAAGCAAGATCTGCAGTATCCAATGCTTCATTGAGTGTTGATGTGATTTTCAAAGATTCGGGTAATGAATAACCCGGCAAGAAACTGTGATTAATACGCTGACTATCCATTTCAATCGCATGATCTGGATCTTTTGACCACAAACTGATCTGATGACGCGCAGATAAACTAATTGCTAATGCCGACCCCCATGCACCTGCACCCAGTACAGCAATTCTCATGAACCCCAGACCTGATTGACTTTGACATAGCCAGTCTGCCCATCGAGATGCCGTACTTTTACCCAGCCTTTAA
This sequence comes from Nitrosomonas sp., assembly GCF_021731985.1. Lineage (GTDB taxonomy): Bacteria > Pseudomonadota > Gammaproteobacteria > Burkholderiales > Nitrosomonadaceae > Nitrosomonas. The sequence continues at coordinate 6,435 of NZ_JAKFWH010000061.1, read as the reverse complement.
CATCAGAATCCATCCATTCCATAACGATATTTTCCTCGGCTTGAAATACCAATCCCGAGCTCATATCGGCCGATTGGTAAATATTAGCTAATGGTACCGTCACAACAACATACCGCTGCTGGCTTAAAACTTTCTTTTCAACCCAGGCAAGGCTCCCGCTACTGTCACGTACTTTTGCCCACCCATCTACATCCACTACGACTTCGACCGGAAGATATCGGCCTGCTACATATAATTTATCGGCTCTAAGCGATGGCGCGTCATACATAACAACAGCATTCTCAGCTAGTGAAAAAAATTCCATTTCAGCAGCGACGAAACCGGGAAGATGCAACAAGATAGTGGTCAGCAAAACACGCAGGCTGCTTTTCAACCAGAATGACTCAATCAGCAGGCTTTTTCTCATTAGTATATTCACCTCCAAGTTTCCGGGTTTTTAATTTAAATTCGTATTCGTTTCTGCTCTTTTTTGCTGATAAATGGCTTCAAAATTTACTGGATTGAGAATAACGGGCGGAAAGCCAGCTCGTGTCACAATATCCGATACCGTTTCACGTAAATAAGGAAAAAGAATATTAGGGCACCCTATGCCCAGTACCGGGTCAATTTCACCATCAGGCACATGACGAATACGAAAAATACCCGCCTGTTGAACCTCAACCAAAAACATTATTTTGTCTTTAATCTTAGCTGTTACCGTTACCGTTAACAGTACCTCGTACAATCCCTCATCAATACTTTGGCTCTTTGTTCCGAGCTGCAAGTTGATTTCAGGCGTATCTCTCTCCAGAAAGATATTGGGCGCATTGGGAATCTCCAAGGACAGATCCTTCACATAGATTTTTTCTATGGCAAAAACTGGTTGCTGTTGCTCACTCATATTTACTTTTTCCAGTTGTGAATTAAAAAGTTTATACTATCAATTGTTATCGCATCAACCCATCCTGCGGATCAAATTGCCAGCAATGCTGCCAATTCGCCTTTACGATCCAGTTGCGTTAAATCGTCATACCCCCCCACATGTCTTTCACCAATGTAAATCTGCGGCACAGTACGTCGGCCTGTTCTACCCATCATTTCAGCTCGCTGAGCAGGCTCAAGATCGATGCGTATTTTTTCAATTTCCTGAACCCCTTTTGAGCGCAACAAGCTCTCTGCCATTTTGCAGTAAGGACAAAAACCCGTTGTGTACATAATTACCTTGGGCATTCAATTCTCTATCGCTTAACCATAGGCAAGCCCGCACGCTTCCAGGCGTCAATGCCACCCATCAGATTAATTACTTGAGGAAAACCGTTCTTCCTTAGAACCAGACTGGCATGATTGGATCGAATACCACCAGGATATATCACCAAAATGGGCTTGTCCTTATATTTTTGCAACTCTACCCAACGTTCCTCAATCTTTTCAGATGGAATATGTTTTGAGTTCGGCAAGTGGCCTGTCGCATACTCACTATCATCCCGGACATCCAGCACCAATGCATCCTGGTAATTTATCAATTGTACGGCTGCAAGCGTGTCGATTTCCTTGATACCACGACGCATTACCAATGGCCACAGCAATAATAAGCCACTGATTATAGCTGTCATAAGAAAGAGGAAATTTTCTAATTTAAAAAGAAAATGATCTTGAAATAATGATAATTCCATATAAGCTTTATTCTGTTCTTTAAATGTTAATTTTATCAGAAACTGGAAAATTACGGGATTTCCTTGATCCTGCCGTTAAAGCCCACGCATAGTAACATCATGCATATCAATTAATAGCAATTAATCCTGGAATTAATTATACCCAATCTGTTTTATGAACTATTGCCAGAAAAAATAAAAATCCGTCATCATTTTCCACAAAAAAGCACCTTACTTAGCTTTTATTCGCACAAAAGAATCAGTCAGATGCTGTGTTTACAACTAAAAGTATAATAAAATATCAGTATTTTTTAACACTAATTGCTGCAAATCACCCCCCTTTTCACAAAAAGGTCAATATGAAAAAAATTGTTCTCCTGCGCCATGGAGAAAGTACCTGGAATAAAGAAAATCGATTTACTGGCTGGACAGATGTTGATTTAACCCCCCAAGGCTTACAGGAAGCTCGAAATGCCGGGCAGCTTTTACGCGAACATGGATTTTCATTTGATATCGCGTATACATCAGTTCTTAAACGTGCCATTCGCACTTTGTGGATAGTGCTTGACGAAATGAATCAGATGTGGATTCCCATACAACACACTTGGCGACTAAATGAACGACACTACGGAGCACTGCAAGGATTGAACAAAGCTGAGATTGCAGCCGAATATGGCGATGAGCAAGTTTTAATTTGGCGACGAAGCTATGATGTCAGACCACCCGCATTGACCACTGATGATGATCGCTATGCCGGTACTGATCCGCGATATAAAGATTTAACGCATGATGATATACCTTTGACAGAGTGCCTAAAAGATACGGTTTCAAGATTTTTACCCTATTGGAATACGGTCATAGCACCTCAAGTTCAGGATGGAAAAAGCGTTATCATTGCTGCACACGGGAATTCTTTACGAGCATTGGTTAAGTATTTGGATAATATCTCTGATGAAGAGATCCTTAACAGCAACATTCCAACCGGCATCCCATTAGTTTATGAATTGGATGACAATCTAAAACCAATTCGGAATTATTATCTGGGAAATTTGAGCGAAATTCAGGAAGCCATGCAAATGGTAGCTAATCAAGGTAAATCATCCGTTTAAAATACATCCAATTCACTTATTCAGATATGAGTATAAACAATTCACTGTCTCGAATAAATCATACCAATCTGGAAGATTGATACGTTTAATTCTACCCCTACACAATATATTCAGTTAATGCTGATGATATGCATCTTGATCTTTTTCTGTCCGCTCTCAGCGTTTTCAAACAACCAGGAGAATCTTAAGCTGTTGCGTGAGCGCATCCAATCCCTGCAAAAAGATTTAACAAGCAAGGAAACGCTAAAACAGGACACAACGGATGCATTACAAGAAACTGAACGCGCAATCAGCAATATCACGAATAGATTGAGCAAACTCATTCAAAATGACCGGCAAGCCAATGAAGAATACAAGCAACTACAAATACAACACAGCCGGATCAGAAATAAAATCGAAGCCGAACGAAATCAACTGGAAAAATTGCTCTATCAACAATATGTGGGAGGCCAGCAGGATTATTTGCGACTAGTGCTGAACCAGCAAAATCCCAATCAGATTGCACGGGACATCTATTATTACCAACAACTGTCACTGACCCGTTCGGGCATCATTAAGAATCTTCAGAATAATCAAGATGAAATTGAAGTACTAACGCAAGTCAGCCGTCAAAAGAAAGAAGAAATCACTGCTATTCAAGCTGAATATTTCAGTCAACGCAAAAGACTTGAGCACGAAAAAGCTAAACACCAAACTATACTCTCGCAGGTATCTGGTCAAATTACCCAACAGCAACAAGAAATTAATAAACTCGAGAATGATGAGAAGCGCATAACCAATTTAGTTAATGAGATAAATAAATTACTTGTTCAAGAAAAATCCACGAGCATATTGATTAACAATAAGCTCCCAGATGCTTCTACAACAGATTTTCCATTCTCAACGCTCAAAGGTAAATTAAATTTACCCGTGCGAGGGAAACTTGTGAACACTTTTGGTGGTCAACGCTCAGGTAAGCATATTTCTTGGAAAGGACTTTTTATTCAATCGCCTGATGGCAATAAAGTTAAAGCCATCTCAAGCGGCAGAGTGGTATTTGCAGACTGGTTGAGAGGTTTTGGTAATCTGATAATTTTGGATCATGGAAACAGCTATATGAGTCTTTATGGCAACAACGCGACACTCCACAAACAAGTGGGTGATACTATTCGCGGCGGGGATACGATTGCAACAGTTGGAAATAGCGGTGGTAATGCAGATTCAGGTTTATACTTTGAACTTCGTCATGGAGGTAAACCGTTTGACCCTTTGACGTGGATAAAAATAGAATGAACGTAGCAACCCATTTACATAAATTTGATCAGTGCGGAGATAGCATAAATGAGTAACGTAATCAAGAAAACAGGTTTAATTCTAATTGGTGCAATCGCTGGAATAATGCTCAGTTTGAATTTCTCTGCTATTGCCAAGAAAGATAATATCGAGGCGATTCACCCTCTGCCGATCGAAGAATTGCGTACATTCGCTCAGGTGTTCGGCCGCATCAAAAGTGATTATGTCGAATCCGTTGAAGACAAAAAACTGATTACTGAAGCTATTAATGGCATGCTGGTCGGGCTGGATCCCCATTCATCCTACCTGGATAAAGACGATTACAAAGAGCTACAAATCGGAACGCAAGGTGAGTTCGGCGGGTTAGGCATTCAGGTCACCATGGAAGACGGTGTCGTAAAAGTAATTTCACCGATTGAAGATACTCCCGCATTTCGCGCAGGTATCAAAACCGGTGATTTGATTGTAAAACTAGATGACACCATTGTAAAAGGTATGACTTTGAATGATGCAATTAAGCTCATGCGCGGCAAACCCAATACTCCCATAAAGATTACTATCGTGCGGGAAGGTGAGACAGAACCACTGATCTTTAATTTAGTGCGTGACATCATAAAAATCCAAAGTGTCAAATCGAAAATGATCGAACCTGGTTATGCGTATATCCGCATCACGCAGTTTCAAGAACAAACCGGTGAGAATCTCGCACAAGCTATCAGGACACTGTTTGCTGAGAATACTGGTTCCATGAAAGGATTAATACTGGATCTGCGCAATGATCCAGGTGGATTACTGAATGGTGCTGTCGCTGTATCCGCCGCTTTTCTGCCAGAAAACGCACTGGTTGTATACACAGAAGGACGCAGTGCCGATGCAAAAATGAAGTTGCACGCCAACCCCGAGTATTATCTGCGCGGTCCTGATGAGGATTATTTAAAAGGACTACCTTCTGAAGTCAAAACCGTACCGATGATCACATTGGTCAATGGCGGTTCTGCTTCAGCATCAGAAATTGTGGCAGGCGCCTTGCAAGATCATAAACGTTCTGTAGTAATGGGATCACAAACGTTCGGCAAAGGATCTGTTCAAACGATATTACCATTAGGAAATAACACAGCGATCAAGTTGACAACTGCGCGCTACTACACCCCCAATGGCCAGTCTATCCAGGCAAAAGGAATTACTCCCGATATTCTGGATGAAGCCGATAGTGGTGATGACCAACGTTTGCGTGAAGCGGATCTGAATCGCCATCTATCGAGCGGCAAAAAAACGGAAACAAAAAAAACTGACTCTGATACAGACAAAGCCGCACAAAAACCCGTCAACAAGAAAAAAGCAAATAAAGCTAAAGACAAGAAAGATAGAACCCCTATCGAATTTGGCTCTGCGGAAGATCTTTTGCTAACACAAGCCATGAATTACTTTAAGGGTATTACTGTACCACCTGAGAAAAAAAGCGAAGAGACCGACAGCTGATTAACAAGGATCGTGAATGACAACCAGCTACTTCGGTATAGCCGTCATATCCTGCTCCCGCAAATTGATATTGCGGGGCAGGAGAAACTCAATCAATCACGCGTATTAATTGTCGGTGCTGGCGGTTTAGGTTCTCCGATAGCACTGTACCTTGCTGCCAGCGGTGTGGGCAACCTAATCATTTGTGATGGTGATCGGGTTGATCTTACCAATCTACAGCGACAGATTATCCATGACAGTAATTCGATTGGCTTAGCAAAAGTTCTCTCAGCAAAGCAAACTCTCGCCAAAATTAATCCGGAAGTCAACGTCATCACAATCCAGGAGCAGGCCAACGCGACAAAACTGTTACAACTTGCTACAGGAGTGGATGCCGTAGTTGATGCCAGCGACAACTTCAGCACCCGCTATGATATTAATCAAGCTTGTGTTACTCAAAAAAAACCTTTGATTTCCGGCGCTGCAGTGCGTTTTGAAGGCCAAGTCAGCGTATTTGATTTACGTCATGCGGATAGCCCCTGTTATCACTGTTTATATCCAATTACCGCCGGAGAACAAGAAGACATGCCTTGTGCAATCATGGGCGTATTCTCGCCGTTAGTTGGCATTATCGGCTGCATGCAAGCTGCAGAGACACTAAAAATCTTATTAAATATTGGCGAAAGTCTGAATGGCCGCTTACAGCTATTGGATAGCCTCACTATGAACTGGCGCACAATAAAACTGCACAAAGATCCAGCCTGCCCAGTATGTCATTCATCAATATCTAACTGACACTGATGCCCAGTGAATTGTAGTTTTTACGGTTCAGAGAAGTTCTGAAGGAAGTAAATTGAGTCGCTGTACTTCCCAATTTGCGAGTGGATCACGCCTGAACTCACTTTTCACAAACTGATACCAGCGGCCAACAACAAAACACATGAATAAATTGGCCTGCGCTGCAA
>NZ_JAKFWH010000030.1 GCF_021731985.1 Nitrosomonas sp. | reverse complement strand
TGAAAAGTTGGTGCGTAAATCCGCCGCCTCAGCTTCGCAATGAACCGCAATACGGGTTCACTGCGTTTTAATTAAAAGCGGACAATCTATTTGCTACTAAACCGGACATTTCTATTTGTTGCTAACATTAACGAGTGATTACGGTAGTAAGGAAGAAGCATTCATGTGGAAGGCGCCGGAATATAATGATGAGTATGGTCTGCTTTGTAATGATCGATCGAACTAAGCTACGGGTGTATCGCAAGATCGACACGATAATGCCACATGAGAAGGCGAAAAAAAATCATCTAAGATTACCTATAACCTTATGACATGAAAGTATATTTTATCTATATAGCAGTATTCCTGATACTTCTTTTCTTATCGGGTTGTATGGTTGGACCAGACTATAAACGCCCAGAGCTAGATTTGCCTTTGAAATGGCGTGTAGATACAAATAATGATATCGAAACTGTCAATACGTCGTGGTGGGAGCAGTTTAATGATGCGACACTGAATGAATTAATCCAGATTGCATTGCGAGAAAACAAAGAGCTGCGGATTGCAGCTCTTCGAGTAGAAGAATTTAATGCGAGATTGCAAATTGTAGAATCAAGCCTATTTCCACAGATAGGAATTGGTAGCTCATTATCAGGGAATAAATTAAGTGAGAACCGCCAGTTCGCTCCGCCCGGTGACCGTGCTAGCTTGAGAGAGACGTATGAGTTTGGTGCCGTTGTCAATTGGGAGCTGGATTTATGGGGGCGTATACGTCGTTCCAGGGAAGCAGCAACTGCTGAAGTTTTGTCGGATAAGGAGAATTACCAAGCGGTTATGCTGAAGCTTGTTGCAGATGTAGCTTCAGCGTATATGCAACTCATAAGTCTCGATAGAGATATTGAGATAACAAGGGAATTATTAAAGAATCGAGAAAAAATAGTTCAATTAAATGAACTTAAATATTCTGGCGGAGTAATTTCAAAATATGAGCTGGAGCAAATATATTTGATTTATGAGAAAGCTAAATCAAATCTTCCAATTAAAGAAAGACAAATAGCACATTTGGAAAATGCATTATCGGTGTTACTGGGGCAGAATCCTGGCCCAATCAATCGAAGAAATACACTAGAAACTTTGGCTATACCTTCTGTGCCGCAAGGTATTCCATCTGAAATTCTAGCTCGTCGCCCTGATATTCGGCAGGCTGAACAAGACCTGATTGCTGCCAATGCTCGCATCGGTGTTGCGAAAGCACAGTATTACCCAACAATCTCTTTAACCAATTTGTTTGGCTATGCCAGTACTGAGCTCAGTACGTTACTGCTGCACAAATCAAGTTATTATACTTTCGGAGCTACTACCCTATTTCCGATATTTACAGCGGGCCGGATTGCAGGTCAAGTGCGTCAGAATGAAGCTGTGCAGCAGCAAACACTAAATAAATACTTGCGCACAATACAAACTGTATTTCAGGAAGTTGAAGATGCGTTGATTTCCAACCAGAAACTCAAAGAGCAATTTGATATTCAAGCGCGCCAGCTGGAAATTCTTCAAGGGATTCATCAACTAGAGTTGCGACGCTATGATGGTGGTTATTCAAGTTATATTGACGTTCTCAATTCTGAACAGCACTTATACATAGCGGAGATAACGCAAGTCCAGAATCGACGCGATATATGTGTTGCTTTAATACAAGTTTATAAAACTATGGGTGGAGGATGGCTAATGAGTGAAAATACTCCAGTAGACAAAGATATTAGCTATAGAGAAAAATTATAATGAACGATCAAATCCAGAACGTTGCGCTACCCGCTTATTTATTAAAAAGACTACAAGCTTACAGGATAGGACAAGGTACCAAACAAAGCTATTTGATTCGAGATAAGCTTCTAGGGAAAACATATGACTTCGAACCATGGCAGTTTTTTGTACTAGAAATACTGCCTGGTTGTGAAGGCTTTGAGAAGCTTGCATCAATTTTTAAAGACCGTTTCGGCTATCCAATTACACAGGAGCAAGTGCAGGTATTGTTTGCTTCCGTAATGGAGGATAATTTATTCGATACCGAAGATAAGGAAGCCGCAACACACCCGTTATTAGCTTCTTTTTTTCAAACAGGGAAAATAGCAGATCAGCCTAGCGTAGCGCACAAGGCAGAGCAAACTAGCAGCAGCAACAATCAATCAGAAACAATGAATCAGGAGTCGGAGGATCTCCCTGCTGGAATACAGGATTCCATAGATTTGGATTCTCGAGTAGTGAAAAGAATGTGGAAGTTTTTTGATCCACGTCCTGTGTTGAAGCTCATTACTCCAATTCTTGTACCTGTAAAATATTGTTCTTATCTGATTCCAGTTCTGGTAATAGCAGCTATTATATTGATTATTAAGTATCAATATATAATCAATCAAGATATGAATCGATTGCTGGCAGATACTACTTTCTTCCACTATATCGTCTTTAGCATGTTTTCAGTTAATTTGATCGTGGTGATAACTAAAGCAGTAGTTGCCCATAATTTTCGAGTAACGGTCAGTGCTTTTGGTATTGGTATATTCTTAGGATTTCTGCCGCGCTTTACTTTGCAAAGTAGTCATTTACATCAGCTTTCCCGGCGAGAACGCATTCTGCTTCATGCTGCGCCTTTGATGGTACGCCTTAGCTTATTTAGTTTAGGGATTTTGATTTGGTTCTATTCCAGGAGCACAGATGGCCATTTGCCGCAAATGGGTTTGATGCTGACTGTAATCTGTACGTTCAGTTTTTTGTTTTCAGCAAATCCACTATTAAAAAGTGATGGTTATCATCTGTTGTCAGCTTTTATGGATGAACCATTTTTGCGTGGAAAATCTTATCAAACTCTGCTTAATAAGCTATATGGGGCTTCATATAAGGAAGCAGATAATAATTTACTGATAGCCTACGCTCTGGCGATATGCGTATTCTTATTTTTATTAATTATCGGTGTTGTTGTATTTGTAGGTGCTTATCTACAACAGATTCAACTGGGTGGTTCAAGTATTATTCTCGTAACACTGCTGGGAATATATCTTTTTCGATTAGTATTTAGTCAATTCGGAAAAATCAATGCGGCATATGAGCGTTCTATACAATATAGCCGTTGGCGGAATCGTGTACTACCTGAGGAAAGTCCCGAGAAAGAGCTGGTCAAAAAGGAGCGTGCTGGTTTTTCAGTATATCTAAAACGTGCTTTATTTCTATCTTTCTTGGTAACACTATTTTTACCCTATCCCTATGAACCAAGCGGTAAATTTATTATATTCCCCAGTCAAAAACAAATGATTGCTACTGATATCCCTGGAATAGTCGAGCATGTTTATTTTGATGGCGGGGAAACAGTGGAAAAAGGGACCGTACTTGCTCGGCTTGCCAATAGAGACCTTCAGTCGCAAGTAAAAATTTATGCCGCAAAGGTTCAAGAACAGCAGGCTGTGATTGATGAGTTGAAGTCTCGACCTAAACGTGAAGAAGTAAAGTTGGCACAAAATCTACTGAACATTGAGATAACACGGGCCAAGTTTAGTGGAGCCAAGTTGAAACGGATCAAAAATCTTTTTCAGCAAGCTGCAGTATCATTTGAAGAACTTGATTCCATTGAACGCGAACATCAAGTGAATCTCAATCAAATAGATGAAAAACGTGCTGCGCTAGAGTTGCTTAAGAGTGGCGCAACCAAAAATCAAATTGATGCTGCGCAAGCAAATTTAGCAAGTCTAGTAGAAGAAAGGGACGCATACATTGATAGGGTGAATCGATCAGAACTGAGCATGCCATTTGACGGCAATATTCTGACATTGCACCTTAAACAAAAAATTAATAGCTTCCTAGAAAAAGGAGAGCTATTTGCGGAAGTTGAAAATGCAACTCAAGTGACTGCAGAGATTGAAATTCCAGAATCGGATATTGCACATATTACAAATACTGCGCGAGTGAGAGTAAAACCCATTTCTTATCATAGTGCTTCTTTTTACGGAACAGTTACTACGATTGATCGAGGTATAACTACCCAGCCATATGGTAATGTTGTTAGAGTTATTGCACTGATAGAAAATGAAAAAGGAGAGTTAAGGACCGGAATGACCGGCTTTGCAAAAATAGAAAGCGAAACAATACCCGTTTGGAAAGCTTTCTCGTTGTCTATTCTCCGCTTTATCAATGTAGAAGCTTGGTCGTGGCTTCCTTAAGAAATTTATATACATTATGAGTAATTTGTAGTGAGGCAATAAGTGGCTTGATATGCAAAGACTAATGCACATGAGGAGCCAGTTATAATTTCAACAGTTATACTGCCCCACACATGTTTCTCAATGTTTAAATTCTATTGATAAATGTTGTAATGAGATCAATTATCCGGAGCCTGAAGATTCTTCAATTGAATCGGTAACGTGGCTATTCCACGTCATTAGTGTCCGGAAATTTAGTTGAATAAATTCAGATGATTATAACTTTTCCGCGTATCCATTTGCACATCGGAATTTTTAACCAATTGATCGATAGGCGTTTTCTCGGAAAGGATCAGGTTTAAAATCTAAGGAATTGTGTAAAGCGAAGTTTCGGTCTTGAGTCTCTTTTTCTAGGAATCTGCCGGACTTAAGGCTGATCTGCGGCGGCAATGGGATATAACAGTTGATGTTTACTCAATTTATTGTTGCATAGTCTCGCTATGCGCCTAAAAATTGAGTAAATCTGCACTCGTTCTCCCACTTGGTTCTCGCCGCGATTGCTTAAGTCCGGCAGACACTCCTGGTACATGTAATAAACCTTAAATTTGTGAATTCCCGCTTTCATTCCCGGATGGATTTGTAAACTGATCATTTAACGCTTGAATGTAATCATTGGCTTCATTAATGATCTCATCAATTGTTTGTTGTGCAACTTCATTCCAACCAGCAGGGCCTTTCAGGAACATCGGCCGAAAAGGAGCGGTACTCTTGTTAAATGCCTGCATGTATTGTTTGTATATTTCGTGATCATTACCCATTTCATTAGCCAACTTTTTCAATAAGTTGTTGGCAACAGCGCGGCGAATAGAAAAGTGGATATAAATAATACTGATCACCAGAAATACGGCTATGGCCACCGTTGTGGTTTCGCCTTGCATGAGTTCATCTGGGAATGTTGTCAGAATACCCCAGGATTCATTCATAGTTAAAGCCACCCCCGCCAATACAGCCAGAATACTAAATGCTATACCGTCAAATAGAATGACTCTGCTTTTCCATTTTTTAAGCATCTCAGAGAGTTTGTTGACGATCTGATTTTTGATACCTTTGGCAGTTTGTTCAAGCTTTCCGACGATACGATACGAGCGCTCTACTTCTATTTGGTGCATGCGCGCATTGATGTCAGCCATATCTTCTGCGCGTTTTTTTTCAAAACGTTCTCTAACATGTGGATTAGCAATCGGAACGGCAGCACTTGGATTATAAATTCGATAGAATCGCCCCGTGACTAGACCTACTTCAGCCAGCGAACGCTGCCAGGCCGAGACAACTTCTTCAGGATTGTCTTCCTGTGCTGTTACATCAATTTGGTTAAGAATATAAAGAAATTTATTGGCGTCTGCACGATTAACACTCGCTGATACCAGATAAGCCAATGTATCCTGCATGGCTTTCGGTTCTGGATGACGCGCATCAAAAAATACCAGGACAAGATCGGATAAATTGATGATGTGCTGGGTTAAGCGCAAAGTCGATGCGCGCTGGTTATCGGCGTCGAAACCCGGAGAATCAATAAGAATTTTTCCGCGTATGTTTTCAGATGGGCAGGTTTTTAGCTGTAGGTAAGCATCAATACGTTCTTGTCCAGCTTCAGAAATTTCATCAATGCTACGGCTTATCTGAAAAAAAGGAAAACGCGGATCTGCATCGAGCGCTATGCCAGGAAGTGTTTTTGCCTCATTATGGCGGCTGTAGCAGATGACTGTGAATTTATCATCGACAGCCTGATTTCCCGTGCGTTGTAGCGGCATATTCAAATAAGAGTTGATATACGTTGATTTACCGGCAGAAAATGTACCTAATACAGCGATCATAGGCCACCACGTCACACAGGTTGCATACGACTCATCTTTACCGATTAGTCCCATACTATGACCGACATAATCCATTTTCCTAAAACTTTTTACAGCGTTAGCCAGAGTCGGATTATCCGGATGTTCGTCAGCAAGGTGTTTCTGTAAACTTTTCAGATATTTATTGATTTGTGTTGAACTATGTGACATAACAGTCCCTTTTCATTCTAATAGAAATACACCCTGAATCAGATGCTGCATGGGTGATGTTTTTTTATTTATTTAATAATTGAGTTCGCATAATACGATTTTGTTTTTCAATTGATTATTTGGCCTCTTGGTTGGAAAAGAGTGTGAATTGGCCAAAATTTTTTCGAAGCTTTCGAAGCAATTGAAAACAGATATCGCAATATCATTTGATATAACGCATTCATTACTAGTCATTTATGTTAGAGATTATAGCAACTAGCCCGGCGATTCTACCAAGAACAATGCTGCCTTGCCAGTAAATGATATTTCTAATATTTATACCGGTCTTCGACAAAATAATATTATCATAGCCTGCTTAACATTGAATAAATTATAGGTGATTGTAGTTAATCGCTTGAAGAAAAGAAGCGCCGATTATGCGAAAAGGGTTGAAGTAGGTTTACTGTTCAGTCGGGGATGAGTTTAGAACATGACGATACAAAAAAATGACGAAGAGCAGCCCGCAGCACGCTCTGCTCATGTAGGCCGCTACATACTTATTGGTTTTCTTACGGTAGCGCCACTATGGGTTACCTGGTTGGTGTTTGATTTTTTATTAAATTTATTGGCGCGTATTGGAGACCCTTTATTAAAAGGAATGGCTCGTGCAGTTCGCCCTTTTTCAGATACTACAGCGAGCTGGCTGCTGGATTCCAACTTTCAGCATGCGGTTGCAGCACTGCTGACGGTAGTTAGTTTGTATGGTATTGGATTGCTGGCATCTTTTGTTATTGGCAAGAAAGTCATTAGTATTTACGAATACATACTGGCCAGGGTGCCCTTAGTACAGACAATTTATGGCGCCACTAAACGTTTTTTGCACACAATAAGTAAACCGCCTGTTACCGGACAACGGGTTGTTCTGATCAGTTTCCCGTCATCGGAAATGAAAGCTGTTGGGTTTATTACGAAAATCATGCATGACGAGGATAACGGAAGAAAGCTGGCCGCAGTCTATGTGCCGACTTCACCTAATCCAACATCTGGTTATATTGAAATCTTACCAATGGAAGACGTGATATTAACGGACTGGACGACCGAAGAAGCAATGACATTTGTTGTGACTGGCGGCACCAACGCACCTGAAAGTCTGCGTTTCTCAAATAAACCCAAGCAACAAGAACAGTCCGCCGAGAAACAATAAGTATCGAAATAGAGCATCAGCATTGTGTTGTTTCTTTTATGCGGGCAACAAATAGGGCAGTAATTTGATCTCTAGAACAGGTCCTTGCAGGGACTGCCAATGAATTTGGTATGAATCAACGCTGCTTTGTTGGATTACCGCCAAAATATCAAAACCCCCGTTCGGCGACATTGCCGCGTTGACGATGTTACCGCTGGATTGATTTTCCATATCAATACTGTACAGCTCATCCCCGGCTTTTACCACTTCCGTTGTGGCTATGTGAGCGAGAAACATGCGGCGTTTGAGTTTTCCAAGATACTGAGTGCGCGCCACAATTTCTTGTCCAGGATAACAGCCTTTCTTGAAACTGATACCGCCAATGGCATCCAGATTGATCATCTGTGGCAAAAACTGTTCCTGGGTCTCAGGTAAAATTACTGGAATTCCTGATTGGATATCCAACCAATTCCAATAATTGGCGCCAACAGGTTTCGCATGCTGGCTAAAACGTTCCCAGAATGTGACCGCATTTTCGACTGGGGTGATCAGCTCAAAACGGTTCTGCGCCAGACTAATCATAGTGAAATTTTCGTTATGGATGACCTGCATCGGTTGAATTAAATTGCATGACGATCCTGTAATTTCTTCAATCAGGGCAACAGCATTCTGACCTGCAATTCCGATTCGTACCAGAGTATCGCTCGCGTCACTCAGTTGCACATTGGCACGCAGTACATAGAGGGATAAACGCTTTTGTATGGAAATACCCAAACTGGCTGGCAGTTGCATAAAAAAATTATCATCTTGCTGCCACAGTAAGAAGCTTGCCAGAACTCGCCCTTTTGGGGTGCAATAGCTGCCGTATTGTGCATTTTGCAGATTGATTTCGCGGATATCGCAGCTGAGTTGGCTTTGCAAATAGGATGGCGCATCGTCTCCGGAAAATCGGATCAGTCCGTAATGGGAAAGATCGGCCACAATAGTCCCGGTTTGTGGATCTTCAAGTTCCGTTGCGCTATCACCAAAATGAACCACACAATTATTTTCAAAAATAGCGTGACGGTTGCGTAAATAGGCTTGCCAAACTGGATTCATATAAAAGCTGTAACTAAATTGATGAACGCAATTATACGATATACCATCCAAGTTAAATTAAGAACCAGTCTCTGGATGTGAGTTTTGATTCCATTTTGTTGGGACTCCTAGATGCTTCAAATTTTTCCATTAAAACATTCGATGATTGTTAAGTGATTTTAAATATGGCTGTTTTGTGCATTCATCGCAAACATTCCTATCAGTTAGCGATTATCCTCAGTCTGGCTCATCTCGCCACGGCCGGTTTATTATGGCTATTGGAGCTGCCTTTGGGTATCAAGGCGATTGCCGCTGTCGCATTGGTATTCAGTTTAATTTATTATTTGCGGCAGGATGCCTTGCTCACTGCGAGCGATGCCGTGGTGGTTTTAGTACTGTCCGATGAGATGCAATGCATATTGACCACGCGTTCCGATGAATTAATTGTTTGCAGCATATTGGGTAGCACCTTTGTCGCACCTTATCTGACGGTACTGAATTTGCAGCCTGTGGGAAAATTCTTTACGTGCAGTGTCGTAATACTGCCCGATGGCATTGATGCAGAGGAGTTCAGGCAGTTACGGGTATGGTTGCGGTGGAAATGGAAAAATAGTAAAGAAAGGCCATAAACTTTTTGGAAGTCTATTTAATAAAATGCACTGTAGTAGGGGTCTGCTTGAAATTTATTAAAAGAATTTTATGGCATAAACGGTGAAAACAATTTGCACCCAATAGAAAATATTTCTGCTATTCTAATTAAAGAAAGAGGGGAGTTTTTTTATTTGTAAATCTAAAAAAGGAGAAAATATGTTTAAAAGAACAGTTAATGCGTTGATATTAGTTATTGCAATGGTTTTTGCAACAAGTCAGGCTTTTGCGGGTTGTAGTCTGGAGACCGAGAAAGATGGTAAAACTGCCTGTGCAGCTAACCAGGTTTGCTATCTGGTTGAAGGAACCTGTATTGAGAAAAAGAGCCTTCCAGCCGGCAAAGCATGTAAGAAATCAGGTGTTTGTGAGAATTCTTGTGTGAAAGAAGACGGCACAGAAACTAAAGCTGATGGTTCAGAAACAGGAAAGTGCAGCTAGTATTTGAAGAAACACTGTCGTAACTAACCTAAGCTGGTGTAACCGGCTTAGGTGGTTTAAGTGAATTAGTGTTGCGTGCAACCATCTTCAAGCAATAATCAGCAAATTTAAACTAAATTCCTCATAAACATATCCGCCTTAAGTATAAGAAAAATAAATAAACTGTTGTTAATTCTTTTTAATAAAGTTTAGGAATTTGTTTTTCCATCAGTGTTTTTCATTTCTTGCGTTGACACAGTCAATTCCACATCTTATTTCGTTCTCGCATAACGGCTCCTTTGATAACTGCTATTAACACAATTACCTAGAGCTTAATGCGGCATCAAGTCCTTCTTTACGCTTATCATCTGGCAGGATTCCAATACCGGCCAGCAATTCGGAAAGGCTTATCGCTGTCAGATACAGTGTCTCGGCTGTTTGCCGTTGGGTTTCATTGGTTCGGATATGACATTTGTTTCCAGGACGATTATTCGAACACAGCCGACTCAGCCGACGTTCTGATCACGATAATCGATAAAATACAGAATCACGGATTTAGCACCGGCAATGCGCACTTCACGAGTTCACAAAACAAAAAATATGCTTAATTCATCGGTGGTATTCTTAATTCGTGACCTAAACCCATGTTTGCGGCTGAAGGCATTCAGCAACAAGCCCAGCAAGCAGCCGATCAAGGAAATTGGTGGCAATTCATTCAATTGATGAACGGCGTGACTTCCAAACGAAAAGAAAATTCCATCAAGCTAATGAAAATAGAATTTAAAGAGCTGGAAAAGTATGGCGATCCGATAGGACAAAAAATCTGTGGCGTAAAAACTGATTCCATACAATTGCCCACCCGCTTGCATCAATAGCGTATTGAACGATGTGCAATAAACACAGAACAACTGGAGCGGCGAAGCGCAAAGCGCCCGAGTAGGAGCGGCGGCGACCGAGAGGACGCATTTGCGGCGTAGCCGCCTTGGAGTTCGAGTTCTGTCAATAACTGTACGAAAGATAATAATTATTTCATCAAATTATGATTAAATACAGTTTAATGGAATCGATGATTGCAAGACATGTTTAACAATTTAATTGGGCTAAGGGTAGAAGAAATTCTGAATTATTTCTATTTTCTCCTAGTAGTAACCTGATTTTATTGAAACTTTATATAAATTGAGTCAGGTATCAAATCACGAATTCCGGATATAAGATATGCACACTATGATGCCGCAAATTAAAAATAATACTTAATTCACCAGAAATATCCTCAATTCTCAACCTAATCTTCATTCTTACTTAGAAATTGAATTCGACTTTATTAATTTTAAAAGATATTTAATGAGAGAGATTACAAGTATTACTGACACGATAATTGACTTGGGAACAGTAATTTCTAAGTCAGTACTGAATTTGTGGCTAAAAGATGCTGATATAGCTAAGGATATATCGCTAGGTGTTGCAGATATACTAGGAAAAAAAATAAAGGACTCAAAGGCGAGGAGGCCAAGTGCTAGATTTTTCGAAAGAATAGCAGATGAAGTATCGTGTAGGTTGGAACCTATTATATTAAGGCTATGTCACCGTTAATTGTTGAACGTCATTCATACCCAATGCGGCAAGCAAAACTGAGCGGGGAGACAAGGAACCATGAGCACGATCAATCAGTCGTCGCCACCCGAGATAATTGGCAAGGTAATGTGTGGCGATGCCGTGAAATCGGCGCATCCATTCTTTGAGTCGACTGTCGTAGGCATTCACGTTTTGCACGTGGTAGATCTTGCCGACAACCCGGATACCTGCAGCCAGATTGATTGGGCGGTGGACGATGCCGATTTCCCGCACTGCGGCACCCAATGCCTTGCCGCTATCAGTACAGAGAACTGCATCGTTTGCCAGCAATGGTTTGAGTGCCGCGCCGATATGCTCTTTGTCAGCTTTCTCCAAAACGAAGTCAGATGTGCTCCCAGTACGGTCACGGCAAATCAACACAGGAATCTGTTCAGAGGACAAACCACGCTTCGATGCTTTGCCGCCACGCTTATGTGGCGGGCGCGTCATACCGTGTTTCTTACCTTTGAATGATTCAAGAAAGAAGGTTTCGTCAGCTTCAGCAATGCCAACCAAACTTGTGGCTTTCTGCTCATTAGGCAGCTTAAGAAAACGATGGCGCCAGCGAAATGCCGTGTTGCGATGCATATCGCAGATTTTTGCGCTGGTGCGCACGCTTTGACCTGATGCTATTTGTTGCGCGTATTCCAGCCACTTGTCCTTGTGGCGCAAGCGTGCCAGGGGTGTTCCGCTTAGTGTATTGAAGGTGATGCGGCAGGCACAGCAGCGGTAGCGCTGTAACCCAGAAGCCGATCCCCAGCGTGCAATTTGGTTATGACCGCACTTGGGGCACAATAATGGCGTGACCAATATACGATTCTCAATCAACGTACTGACAGCCTGAATATGCCCAATCTTGTGCAAACAATCTGCTAATAACCTTCTCTGGTGCGGCGTCAATCTTGCAAGTTCTGCCGCTAATATTTGGAATTCTTCAGTTTTCATCAAAGTCCTATCTCATTGATTCATATGAAAACAGTATAGACCACTATTTAACGGTGACATAGCCTATATTAAACGAGTATAAAGGAATTGTCGAAAATGAGAGATTAGCAGCGATATATGCAGTATCAAGAGCTTTAGGAGAAACTTCATATAATGATGAAATTTTTTTTAAAAAAAACCTTGATCCCGTGTTGTTAAATTCACATTTTTCCGTAAATAGAGAAGAACTCTGCAAAGATTTAAACAGTGCGGCCCGTATGTTGTTTGATACACTTTTGAATGAATCTTGCCATTATATTATTGAAATATCTTCTACACTACCTGGCTTCGAACTAAAGGCTACCCAAGAATTACTAAAAAGAGAAAGTACACTATTAGAAAAACTTCAGCTTATCCTGGACAGCCTACCTTCTCACGCCGTTGGTGAGAATCAAGCTGAGAATATCTTTGAAACTAACTATCACCGTAGGATAGCTAGAATTTTAGATATTCTTCAGATCTTTGGTTTATCTTCTGATCCCATCTATACAAGATATAAACTAAGTATCGCCTACATAAGCCTTTCAGTAAGCCAGGAATATGGTGATGGCTACTTGGAAGATGGAGTGAATTATTCCGGCGGACCCGCTGAAGAGGTTATTTCGTCTAAAAAACGAGTTTTGATTAGAGGAGAAGCTGGATCTGGAAAAACAACTTTATTGCAGTGGATTGCTGTTAACGCGGCAAGAAATTTATTTGAATCGAACCTATTGGAGTGGGGAAATAAAACTCCATTCATATTACAACTAAGAAACTATAGCAGCAGGGCACTACCAACGCCGGACGAGTTTTTAATAGATATTGCAAAACCGTTAATGAGTGAGATGCCGACTGGATGGGTGCAGAAAAAACTCAGATATGGTTCTTCGATAGTTCTAATTGATGGCGTAGATGAAGTTCATAATGAGAAAAGAAAAGAAGTTCTTGAGTGGCTAAGTGACTTGGTTAATGAATTCCATAGATCTGTGTTTATTGTTACTTCTCGCCCTTCCGCGATTCCTGCATGTTGGTTGGATGACTTAGGGTTCGAAAGTTTCATCTTAGAACCGATGGGGCGCACAGATATAACAGCGTTTATTTCTCATTGGCATAATGCATTACGTGAGAGTGACAATAGTGCTGATTTTCAGAAACGAATCGAGGAATGTCGCTCCAATTTAGTTAATTTATTCAAAGAGTCGACACCTATTAGAGGCTTAGCAACCAATCCACTAATGTGCGCAATGATATGTGCAATCAATATGGATAGAAATTCTCTACTTCCATCTGAAAGATCTGAGTTGTATAGAATCGCATTTGAAAGTTTGGTCCATAGGAGAGATCCCGAAAGATTCAAATCCAGTATAGTAAATCTAAATTTACCTTTTTTAATAAAGGAGATATTTCTCAGGAATTTTGCGTTTTGGATGATGATCAATGGGAAATCTAAAGCCACTACAAGAGAATTACGATCTCGAGTAAATAATCTTCTTCAGTTAATGCCAAATGTAAATAATACTGACTCAGAAATAAGTCAATTTTTGCTTGAACGAACGGGCGTATTGAGAGAGCCGACAACTGGAAGTGTAGATTTTATACACAAAACATTTCAAGAGTACCTAACAGCAAAGCATATTGCCGCAGAAGATCTGACTAAAGTTTTATCGGAAAAGGCGCTAGATGATTATTGGATAGAGGTAATAGTATTATTCTCGTCACTTTCCAATAATCATCAAACGGACTTGCTTATATCAGAGATACTTCGCATGAGCGAAATCAATACTGATGATAGACATAAACTGCTCATATTAGCAGCAAGCTGTGCTGCTGAAGCTAGCTTTATTTCGCCGGAAATATTAAAGAAAGTTAAAGATGGAATTGACTCAATACTTCCTCCAAATAATTTTGAGGAGTCGAGAAAAATTGCTTCTAGTGGTGACTTAGCCATTCCCCTACTAACAAAATATTATTCGCACAATAACGGTAAAGTTGTGGCATATTGTGTTCGTGCCTTGTCTAATATTGCATCAGACGGGTGTATTGCTGCACTTGAGAAATTTGGATATTCAAAAGATAAGCGAGTTCTAACGGAAATTATAAAAGCATGGCAAAATTTTGATCAGAAGGACTATGGAGACAGAGTAGTAGCAAAGACAAACTTTCGAGGACCACTAAAATGGCAGAGCTATCCTACTACTGAAGGTCTCTCTGGACTAACGAACCTTAGAGAGATTTTATTTTGTGGAAATGAGGGGTTAAAAAACATAGATGAATTACGATTCTGTACGTCCCTAACATCAATTGATTTCACTGGTTGTGAATCACTAGAGAATCTTGATTCGCTCTCTAAACTAATAAACTTAAAGGAACTAGATCTTTCTGACTGTTTTGGCATCAAAAACATAAAGAATTTATGTAATTTAAAGTCACTTGAAATTCTATCCTTAAAAAACTGCTCTATAACTTCATTAGAAGGATTGGCCGATTTGGTTAACATGCGTACGTTAGATTTAACTGGATGTATCGAGCTATCGCATATAAAGGAGGTTAAGGGACTAACAAATCTGGAGTCTTTATATCTAGGTGGATGCTACGGAATTCATGATTTGTCTCCTATCGAGTCATTACCCTTTCTGAATAAATTAATTATTCCTGACCAGTTCGCACTAGATACTCTTTCTAAAGAAACACAAGATAGAATAAATGTGGATTTTGAATAAATTCGACAGCGCACTGACTCATTAGAAACCAACTGCTTAGAAACTATTTGTTGTTTCAATAAAATTGAATAAGGATATTCTTCTTATTCTTATCTACATAGCGTTTACATTAACTTAATACAATTCCTATATATAAAGTAACTTATTGTTTTTATGGTGCCGACACCAAGAATAGAGCGTTGAACCTTCTGATTGCAAACCAGAAAGAAACGGGAGCCGCAGCTCCCGTTTTGGCTTAGTTCTAAGTAATTGAGATACTTTGTTAGCGGAATTTTCTGCGGCGAGCAGAAACACCAATCAAACCTAAACCGGCCAAGAGCATGGCGTAGGTTTCAGGTTCTGGAACGGCGATCATAATGGTGCGATCATCGAGGCTGGTTGGATGCTGTACATTGACGTAGGCTACGTTAGGGTTGAACTTGTCGAAATAAAGCCCCGTTGGTTCAGCGCCTAAGGTGGACATGGAAGCCCAACGGCCGACTGATTCGGCTACACCATCATTATTGGCATCCGTGGCAAACCAAATGTCGGCTTGACCGCCTGGTTGGTCCTCAATGATGTACATATTACCCTCGGCATCAATAGCCAGATTGTCCGGATTATTAAACGTGTCACCGACACCCAAACCTGTGGCTTGATCGAGAGTCGAGGTATTCGCAAATAAGCTAGCGGTGTTGCTGCCAAGATTAAAGGAATAAACTTCGTCCGTGGTTGTGGTCGCGACGAACAGGATTTGGTCGCCATTGTCCAATGTCTTGATCTCCAGATCTTCTGGACGCTGGTAGTTGGTTCCTAAAACATTGTCGGCGGACAAGCGGCCATCAATGCTGCCATCACTATTGAGAACAGAAACACCGGCTAATGCACCGCCATTAGCATCGGTGATCGGTGCCCAGGTGATCGCGCCTGTTGCATTGTCATTACCGCCGCCGTTGACCAGCATCGCGAAAGTTTGACCAGCGGCAAAGTAATCATCGCCGTTGGTTGCATTCGGATTAGACGAGACATACTTGTAGATGCTGCCGCCATTAAATTCGTCGATGAAGTACATGCTATTGTCCTTGTCGAACGACAGACCTTCGTGCGAGACGTGTGGAATGACCGAGCGTTGCACAAAATTTGAATCGCTTGAGCCTGTTGCAGTAACAGGATTAGTCAGTTCGAACAGGCGGCCTTTAGTGCTGCCAGCACCCCATGATTCCTCGGCTGTCAGGTAGCTGCCCCACGGAGTCCAGAGCGAAGCGTCACCAGCAACGAAGCCTTGTGTACCCGGTGCAACGAGGGTTACGGTGCGAGTATTATAATCGGGATTCAACAAATCAATGCGCTGAACACCTGCGTCACCTGTTTCAAACGGCATAAACAGGTAACGGCCTGCATCGACCCCGGTCTCATTAGCAGCAATCATATCCCAGTTGCCGCTATTGGCTTGACCTTGACTTAACTGGTTGGTGCGATTGGCGATGGAGACTTGCGTCCAGGATGGATTAGCGAGTTGAAATGGGCTGGATTCCGGTAAGGAACCCGCCGCAACGTTGCTAGGTAAGGCAGTAAAATTATCAAAACCGGTGCTCGCTGCGGTGGCTTGCATGGTTCCGGCCATACTTATGAGCGCGCCGGACACTAGAAAAGTGAGTGTTTTCTTCTTGAACATATGATTCTCCTGAAAGTAATACATAGAAATTTCTTTTATACGATGGCTATGTACAGGCAATCTGGCTATCTGCATCCAAAAAAATGTTGTAATTACTCTTGCAGATCCTGGACTTTCCGGTCCTCGGTTTATGACCAAGTTTGGCTTTTCAGTACGTGAATGATTATAGAAGCCGAATATGACGGGTGTATTGCGGGGTTATTACGCATCAATTCTGAAATATGAATTGAATGACACTAAGGAGCGCTAGAGAAAATACTTTATGCGTGTTGGATTGGAAAAATGAGATAATTTCTTTTCCACATTAATCCAAGCGAAATTCTTGGGTCAATAGTAATAAAAGGAAAAGTAATGAAACTGGTTTTTTTGGTACTTCTGGCAATTAGTCTGCTCGGCTGTAACGCAATCACAGCAGCTAATCAAAGTCCATTTATTGACGTCAAGTTGATTGGATTGTGGAAAGGAGAGCATACCGAACAAAGTGGTACGATAAAAAGCTGGACGCAAACACGAAATGCCGATGGCACGTATACGATTGAATTTAGTTTTAAGGAACCGGATGATACGACAAAGAGTTTCACGGAATCAGGCCGTTGGTGGGTCCAGGATGCTTTGTTTTATGAAATTGCTTTGCCTGACATGGCGCAACCTGATAAATATAAATATTCTTTCAAAGAGAAAGATTGTGTCAGTTTTGTACTCGTTGAAAGTAATGGCTCAACTGAAGGAATCGATGCGTATTCATTTAGAGAATGTTTGATAGCGGATTCACCGCCTGTAAGTATGGGCAGTTCTATTTGAGTTCTTGATTAAACAGCAAGAAATAATATTTGCGTGAGAAGCAGCGCTAACACCTTGGCATCCGCTTAGGTGCAATCACATAAAAAATTCATGACTGACTACTTAAATAATGTAGAAAAAATTGCAACGGATATTGTCGCAAAGAACGCAACCGAGGTAGATCAAACAGGCGCATTTCCGCAGGCGGCGATCGATGCTTTGCGTGATACCGGTATGCTGGGATTGATCAGTGCAAAAAGCGTAGGTGGACTGGGACAAGGTCCGCGCGCTGCCGCGCTGGTGGTTGAACGTCTCGCACGGGAATGCGCATCGACGGCAATGGTAACCTGTATGCATTATACGGCAACTGCTGTCATAGAAAAGTATGGTGCTGAAGCGGTACGCAAGCAGCTCGCACAAGGCAATCATCTGGCTACATTGGCATTTTCCGAAGCGGGGTCGCGTAGCCACTTTTGGGCGCCGGTGAGCACAGCAAGGCGTGATCAGAACGGGATCTGTTTAAACGCAAGAAAGAATTGGGTGACGTCGGCACATCATGCGACTTTGTATGTATGGTCGAGCAAACCCTTTGCTGCCGAAGGTGCCAGTACCCTTTGGCTGGTTCCGAGTGACAGCAGCGGTATTGCGATAGCCGGTCGTTTTGATGGTCTCGGTCTGCGGGGTAATGACTCCACTCCGGTTACTGCCGAAAATGTTTTAATCCCTGCCCATGCCATGCTGGGCGAGGATGGTATGGGTCTTGCGATTATGCTCGAGACGGTGCTGCCGCTGTTCAATGTGCTAACAGCTGCCACTGGAATCGGATTGATGGAGGGCGCAACGGCGGCTGCGTGTAATCACGTGGCGGGAACGCGCTATGATTATCTTGATTCGACATTGTCAGAGCTACCGACTATCCGAGCGTATCTCGCGCGGATGCGGATTGCTACCGATCAGGCACGTTGTTTGTGGCTCGATACGCTGCATGCGTTGGAGACAGGTCGCGAAGATGTGATGCTACGCGTATTGGAATGCAAAGCAGCTTCCGGCGAATCTGCCACTCAAGTATTGGATACGGCAATGCGCGTTTGCGGCGGTGCCGCGTTTCGCCGTGAGGTCGGTGTGGAGCGGCGATTTCGCGATGCGCGTGCCGGTACTGTGATGGCACCGACAACCGATCAATTGTATGACTTCATCGGCAAGGCCATTTGCGGTCTGCCGGTATTCTGAGAGAACGCTGCATGTCTACAACGTTAATACTGGGAGCGGTTGCATACGACCCGAAGGTTGTCACCATTTGGGATGGTTTCCAAAAATGGTTTGCACAGCACGATTTTGATTTTGATTACATTCTGTATTCAAACTATGAACGGCAAGTGGAAGGGCATTTTGCCGGACACTTTCACGTAGCGTGGAATTCTCCACTGGCATGGTTGCAGGCCGAACGCATTGCCGCTCAAACCGGCCGCACAGTTAAAGCAATTGCCATGCGCGATACCGATTGTGATCTTACCAGTGTGATCGCAGTGCGCAATGATTCGCCGATCCGGTCGATTGAAGATTTGCGTGGCAAGATCATTGCAGTGGGTGCTTCCGACTCACCGCAGGCGACATTGATCCCGCTATTGCATTTGGCAGAGGCGGGTCTTGAGCCAGAAAAAGATTTTTCGGTGCGCCTGTTTGATTTGCTGGTTGGTAAACACGGCGACCATATCGGGGGTGAACGCCATGCCGCCAAAGCATTAATCGAGGGAACAGTTGACGCGGCTTGTATGATCGACGGCAATCATTTGTTATTTACCCGCGAAGGTACGCTGCCATCGAATAGCACGCGCATTCTTGCGCAAACAGCTGAATATGATCATTGCAATTTTACCGTGTTGGATGATGCGCCTGAAGCGGTTATTACACGGTTTTGTGATCTCCTAATGTCGATGTCGTACGACGACCCGCAGGTCAGGCCTTTGCTGGATCTCGAAGGATTGAAACAATGGCGGCCGGGACGCACTGAGAAGTATGCATTATTGGCTAGAGCTGTTAATCAATTCAAAACTATCGATGCGTTTGTTGCTGAAGTAAGCA
Source organism: Nitrosomonas sp. (assembly GCF_021731985.1). Lineage (GTDB taxonomy): Bacteria > Pseudomonadota > Gammaproteobacteria > Burkholderiales > Nitrosomonadaceae > Nitrosomonas. Next base: position 22,766 of record NZ_JAKFWH010000030.1, on the reverse strand, counting down.
AGTTTTACCTATGATCGATGGGGATATGTGCAGTGTCGAGCTCGGCGATTTGGGGCTGGATCAGGGCGGACATTTGTTGATAAAACGTGCACTGCGCACAGTGCCGGTGCATGCTCCGGTTGCGGTGTACGGCAATGCACCGGAACTAGCCATTCATTTACGTGGCTGGTGCCGCGCGCAAGGTCACGACATCGAAATTTCACAAATCAAGGGTGATCCGGTGGCGGTGGTATACCGTGGCGGGGCTGAAGTTGGACGCTGGCGTGGCGCTGAATCGACCGGTGATGCTGCGACGCCACAAATCCATGCACATGCCAACTGGGGATTGGCAGGCCGTAGCGCGACAGTTGAAGGCGGTGCACCGGATTTTGATTTTCCCCTCGATACGCGTGCGGAAGTTTGGGCACAGGAAGCCGCGCGATTATATGCTCAGGCGGCTGCCGCGCAGTGGAATCCTGCTACAGCAATTCCGTGGAATGAGCCATTCGTGTTGCACGATGAAATTGAAGATGCGGTTGTGCAGGTGATGACGTATCTGATCGAGAACGAGACCGCAGCACTTGTCATTCCGGCCAGATTTGCCGCGCAAATACATCCACACTTTCGCGAAGTGATGCAGCTGCTGGCGATCCAAGCCGCTGATGAGGCGCGTCATATCGAAGTATTTACCCGGCGCGCACTGTTGCGCAGACCGAAGCTGGGTTTATCCACAGCCGGTGGTCAGGCATCCCTTAAAACGTTGATTGATGAAACGGATTTTGCATTATCGGCGATGCTACTCTCGGTGCTTGGCGAAGGCAGTTTTTTATCATTATTGCAGTTTCTGCATCAACACGCGCCAGACCCAGTGACCGGCGAGATAGCGCGGCTGGTTGGTCAGGACGAAGCCCGTCATGTTGCGTTTGGTGTTGCTCACCTCACGCAACATGTGAGAGAGGATTCGAAATTGCTGGAACGCTTGGCGGCAGCCATCGAACGTCGTCACGATGTGCTGGCGCATACCGCTGGTCTTAACGAAGAAGTATTTGATTCTTTGATATTACTGGCTGCTGGTTCGTGGCAACCCGAGGCGTTGCGTGCCGGTTGGGAGAAAGTGCAAAAACTGATTGCCGATATGGGGCAGGGGCGTGTACGGCGTTTGCGCAAGATTGGTTTTGATGAGCAGAGAGCGCAATCACTCTCTGCCTTGCATACGCGTAATTTTATGTAATGATCTGAATAGATGCGTCACTGTTATGGCAATGACTGCTAAGTAATCGCAATAATGATGCAGAGATAAAAAAATATTAGCGCATTTTTGCTTCAACGAAGGTTGTTTCCCGGTTGAAATCATCCCAAATATGGGTGGGCTTGACAAAAGGTGTAGTTGGTACAAGGAATGTTGCGATATCGAAAGCACCACTCAATGAACGGCCAACAGTATAGGCAATGCCTTTAATGAATCCGACGGTCATTCCATGAATGACACCGTCTCTGTTGCCGATGATTATTATCGTTTTAGGTATTTCAACGACCCCAGTCACAGCATTAGCAAGGCCAGTTCCCAGTTTCTCAAGAGCCTTATCGGGATATTCATCTGCGAGTGCTAGATTGGGAACTGCTAAAAATAGGACAGATAGCATTAACAGTGCTTGAATCATTTTCTTCATAGCAAACTCCTTAAGTAGTTAATAGAATTATATTTTTAGAAATATCAGATAATTATTTTATTTATCGTTTCCCTGTTTGATAGGTTGCTTCAGAATCCCAATAATTCTCTCTACTTCCCGCTCGATCTGGTTTTCCGGGTGATTCCGGTTCTGCAGTTCGGTTCTGATCCGGTAGGCCATTTCCAGAATGAGCAAATCCATCGTGTTTTTCTCGTTTCTTTGCGATGCTTCTTGGTATTCAACCTGGAACCGGTTGATGGTATTCATCATCGCATCGTTATTAAGATTCATACTGGATAAAACGGAATCCAGTTCATATTTCAAGTTACTGGATAATACAGGCTGCACTGAATTGGAAGCTGACTCAGGTTGATACGGCATATGTTTCGGTATTAAAACCGATAGCATAATTAACGCTACGCCAGCGACGACAGTAGTCGTTACAAAAAACCAAACTTTATATTCCTTCCCGCGTAGTTTAATTGTATTGATACGCTGCACGCCAAGCCGGGCCTGGACGGCTATTCCTGCAAGAAACAGAATGGCACCAAGTGCCATGATAATGGGTACAATCGGGTGCACAGTTTTACTCCTATGTTCTTATCTTAAAATCCAGTTGCAGTTTGTGGATAACCAAAATTTCATCTGCTGTTCTGATGGCAATAATTGCAGATGAATCACCGATCCTATTCAACTGCATATTCTAACTTAATATGATACTGAGTTATTGGCTGTTTGATAAGTCAGTCGATGATGGAGCGTAGAGTAATTTGAATTGTTAGCAGATTTAAGCACAGAGATTCAATTAGAGCTTGGGTATGCAGCGCTGCTTATTTGCTGGCTTGTTACCAGGAATGAGTAACAAGCCAGTGAGAAATTATCGCGGAGGCGGAGGTGGTGGATTGCCTGGCGGCGGTGGCGGCGGGTTAAAGTTAGGTGGTGGAGATGAGATTCCTCTATTGTTATTTGCAGGTAGGTCATTGGTAATTCTGCCGGATACTGGGACGCGATGGCCTTTGGCATACATGCATTGAATGTAACTAATGTCATAGCGCTGTTGATTGACATACGCGGAATTGCTGGCAGTACCTGATCCAACTAGCCCACCGGCCAAAAGACCGGCGCCAGCACCGATTGCCGCACCACCTCCTCCAGCGATCGCTGCGCCTGCAGCAGCACCCAGTCCGGCGCCAATAGCGGCGCTTTCTATACCGCTAGTTTGCGATGCTTGCCGCGGTGTGATACCGCCCACTTGTTCGTATGCGTAGCGGCGGCAATCGTAATCATCATAGCGAAACTGGTCAAAATTTTTACCGGCACCCGGTAATGTCATAACGCTAGGCCCGTTTGGTAAACTGACGCAAGCCGCTAATATGCAAACCATCATTAATATCAATATTCGTTTAATTACTTTCATGGTGTTCTCGCTTCATCATTGTGCAGAGGGTTGAGGGGCGATCTGTGTCCATCCGCCCGGACATTCTTTAATATGCGGATAATATCCTTGCGGGTTTTGGCAATAGTACCAGTAGTTGGTTTTTGGTTGTGCGAGTTTGGGTTTCTGCTGCTGTATGTAGACAGGTGGCCGCGAGGGAGCTGTGACAATGGGCGGATAAGTGTAATAAGGCCTGAAAAAAGGATCTGCATAACCATATGCGCGGTAGCCATAAGGACTATAAAAACCCGGACCATAGTAATTTCCCCAGAATCCCGGATTAGTGTAACCGTAGCCACCGATACCGAGAATAAGATTATTATGATCGCCATGGTGGTGATGGCCGTCACCGTCATGGTGGTCATTGCCATCATAATCGCCGCCGCTATCCCCGCCATCACCACCACCGTCTCCTTCAGCCAATGCGAAGTTGTAGAGCGCTATGGTTAGAAATAAAATTGTGATCAATGGCCATTTGAAACTTTTCATACGAGCTCAATCCTAAATCAATCCAATCATCAGGTAATATCAGTCTTTTAATTTTCTACTGACTTATACAAATGCCAAAGACAATTTATGTGCGGTCTTGGTATACAATACGCATGCTATGTAAGCAATCAATCTGACAGGTTTTAAATTTTATAAGTTCCAATAAGGCCCCAATATCGTATCGCTTTCAATCTGAACGGCGCTGAATACAAATTGATCACCGCTGCCAAATATGAAAAGAAAGAAGTATCATATTAATACAGAATTGCCGTCGATGACTTTTACTTGGTCCGGTGAACTTGAATGTTATATTTTTTAGGAGAACATTAGAATGTCGCAAAAAAACCCGGTTATTGCCGTTACCGGATCTTCAGGTGCAGGCACCTCAACGGTAAAATCCAGCTTTGAACATATTTTCCGTCGTGAGCATTTGAAGGCCGCGATCGTAGAAGGGGATAGTTTTCACCGTTATGATCGTGAATCAATGAAGCAAGCCGCGGCAGAGTCGGAAAAAAACAACGGACGTGCGATCAGCCATTTTGGTCCGGAAGCCAATGAATTTGAGAAACTGGAAGCCTTATTCAAGGAGTATGGCGACAGCGGCAGTGGCCAGACACGCTTGTATCTGCATAATGATGAAGAAGCGGAGCCCTGGAAACAGAAAGCAGGTACATTCACTCCTTGGTCTCCGATTCCGCCTGGTTCCGATTTACTGTTTTATGAAGGACTGCACGGTGGTGCAAAAAGCGATACGGCAGATGTGGCTAAGTACGTGGATTTGCTGGTCGGTGTGGTACCGATTGTTAATCTGGAATGGATTCAGAAAATATTTCGTGATACCAGTGCTCGCGGATATTCGGCAGAAGCGGTGACACACACCATTCTGCGCCGCATGCATGACTATGTGCATTACATTACGCCACAGTTTTCACGTACTCATATCAACTTCCAGCGTGTGCCCACTGTCGACACTTCCAATCCCTTTATCGCACGTGAAATTCCAACATTGGATGAGAGTTTTGTGGTGATTCGTTTTAGGGATCCGCTGAAAGCAGACTTTCCTTTTTTACTGAGTATGATTCATGATTCATTTATGTCTCGTCCTAACACCATTGTTGTTCCTGGTGGGAAAATGGGCATGGCGATAGAACTCATATTGACCCCATTGATTCTGGAAATTGTTGCAAAAAGTAGAGCGTAGTAATTTTTGACTGACCTCCGGTTAATTCATGGATCACGATAAGATGTGAATATTCACTTATCCGATTCTGAATTAATCAGTGTGAGTCAAAATCCATTTCATATAATTTGTATCAGTATGATCATGGAAGGCCTGGTTAAAATCGTAACATGACTTCCTTACTATCAGATCTGAATCCACAGCAGCTGGAAGCCATTACGCTACCGCATCAATCGGTATTGGTGCTGGCCGGCGCTGGCAGTGGAAAAACACGTGTGTTGACGACACGGATCGTGTATCTGATCCAATCAGGGCAAGCCAATCCGCACGGTATTCTGGCCGTTACTTTCACCAATAAAGCTGCCAAGGAAATGTTGACCCGTATTACCGCCATGCTGCCGATAAATACACGCGGTATGTGGATCGGGACATTTCACGGGTTGTGTCATCGCATGCTGCGTACCCATTATCAGGATGCCGGCTTGGTGCAAACGTTTCAGATTCTGGATTCCGCCGATCAATTGGCTTTAGTTAAGCGTATCTTGAAGAGCTTGTCGGCCGACGATAAGAAATTCCCGCCGCGCCAAGTGCAATGGTTTATCAATAATGCCAAAGAAGCCGGATTGCGTGCAGCTTATGTTGTAGCGGAAGATGCTTTTTCTCGCAGAATGCTTGAGTTTTATCAAGCTTATGAGCAGCAATGTAACAAGGAAGGTGCGGTGGATTTCCCCGAATTACTGCTGCGCAGTTACGAATTGTTGAGCCGCAATGAGATTCTGTGCAAACATTATCAGGAACGTTTTAGCCATATCCTGGTGGACGAGTTTCAAGATACCAATCCATTGCAATACAAATGGCTCAAATTGCTGGCGGGTACGGGAACCCAAAATGCCGCGGCAGTCTTTGTGGTCGGTGATGACGATCAAAGTATTTACGCGTTCCGTGGCGCGTATTCTGGCAACATGCGAGATTTTGAGCGCGATTTCGGCATCTCCAAAGTGATCAAGCTGGAACAAAATTACCGCTCACACGGCAATATCCTCGATGCTGCCAATGCACTGATTGAGAACAATAGCGAACGTTTGGGGAAGAATCTTTGGACCGCCGAAGGGAAGGGCGAACTAGTACGTGTTTATAATGCACCGAATGATTTCGATGAGGCTGCATTTATTGTTGAGGAAGTCAAAACCTTGCATGCGGAAGGCATTTCCTTGTCAGAGATGGCATTGCTTTATCGCTCCAATGCGCAATCCAGGGTTTTGGAACACAGTTTGTTTAATGCTGCCATATCGTACCGAGTTTATGGCGGCATGCGTTTCTTTGATCGTCTGGAAATCAAACATGCATTGGCTTATTTGCGCTTGATTGCCAATCCTGACGATGATAGCGCGCTATTGCGCGTGATTAATTTCCCGGCACGCGGGATTGGTGCGCGTAGTTTGGAGCAATTGCTGGATGATGCGAAATTGCAAGGCGGAAGCTTGTGGGCTACGGCACTACAGAAATGCGGCGGTGAAGCAGCAATCGTGCAAGAATTACCCAAATCTTTAAAAGGCATTGCAGGATTTGTTCACTTGATCATGACGATGCGTCAAAGCTGCAGCACGTTACCGTTGCCGCAAATTGTTGAACACATGCTGACACACAGCGAGTTGCTAGCGCATTATGCCAAAGAGCGAGAAAGTGCGGAAAGACTGGAAAATCTAAATGAATTGATTAACGCGGCTACCAGTTTTGTGCACGAAGCTGAAGATGACAGTCTGGCAGAATTTCTTGCACATGCTTCGCTGGAAGCCGGTGAGCACCAGGCGGGTAGCGGTCAGGATGCGCTGCAGCTAATGACGGTTCATGCCGCCAAAGGCCTGGAGTTTCATAGCGTATTTTTGAGTGGATTGGAAGAGGGGCTTTTCCCGCATGAAAACAGCCTGAATGAGATCAATGGCATTGCGGAAGAAAGACGGCTGATGTACGTGGCTATGACACGCGCGCGCCGCCGGTTATATATCAGTTTTGCTCAAAGTCGTATGCTGCACGGCCAAACCCGTTATAACATCGCATCGCGTTTCCTGAATGAGATTCCGGAAAATTGTTTGAAATGGCTGCAATCAACGCCTAAAATTGACCAGAAACCATTCTATTCAAGTACTGGTAATAAAACCTCAACATCCATCTCAAGAGCTACAACTTATAGTCAGCAAAAATTTTCCAGCGGTACGTGGAGAATCGGACAGAACGTACTACATGCCAAATTTGGCGCGGGTGTCATTATCAATTATGAAGGAAGCGGCAGCGAAGCACGTGTCCAGGTCAATTTTGATCATGCCGGAATAAAATGGTTGTTGCTCGAGTACGCAAAGTTGACTGTAGTTTAGTATGATAGCGCCAATTCTTGACTCATTTCTCTGATTTTCCTGCAGCTTGATGCTGCTGACGGTGTTCCTCGCTGCAAAAGAATCGTTCTTGATCTTCAATCGCCTCATTTTTCGGCACAGATAAATTGCACTGCGCGCACTGAACTGTTTCATTCAACTTAAGTGTTTTATTTTCTGTGCTATTGGGTTCTGCTTTGGTTTCATTTTCTTTTGTCGAGGATTCATCAACATTCGTCCAGTTTGTTTTTTGATTATCTGGTTCGGATAAGCCATTGTTGAAGCGCAGTGGTTCGGCCAGAAAAATGTCTTTGTAACTGACATAAATTGAAGTGAAAATAGTGGGGATCAGGATAACGAGCCCAAGTCCATAAGGCATCAGGCTAAGAGCAGTGAGCACAATCAGCGTAACGCCATACAACTGGAACGGGATGAAGTTTTTCAGACAGGCAAAAAAACTTCTTTGCATCGCAACAATCGGTGGAACATTATGGAATACCACCAGCAAGGGCGAGAACCAGGAAGCCATCATCAGCGGAATGGAAAGGGTTAATGCAATCAGTGAAGATGTGAGCATGTTGCTCATTACACCCATTAATTCGCTTTCGTCGACTCTTTTTCCGTATAACAGCATATCCGACATCTGAGAGCCGCCGATCAGCATCACTAGGCCAATGATTAGAATTTGCCCGATCAGATAGATACCGCCAATGGTAATGAGTGGTGCCGGATTGGTTCTGAAAGAAACAAATAAGTGTTTCAACTCAATCGGCTTTCCTTGTTCCATATCCTTGCAGCCCAACATGATTCCAGCCAGAAAAACGGGTGAAATTAATGTAAAAACAAACTTTCCCAGCAAGGGTATGAACGACATTGCCATCGCAATCAACATCAAGGTAAAGCAAACAAATACCCAAGCCAGCGGCGCTTTGCGGAACAGATAGAAGCCGCTTAAGATCCATTGCAATCCCTGTTTTCCGTGGACTTGATGAATTTCCATTGATGTTTCTCCAGTTAAGTTCGATAAACAGTTTTAATTATTATTTATATCCAGAGTTGTCGTAGTTTTTCTGGATCTGTCGCGTGATTTTTCAATATTTCTCTAAAATGAGCGGGATCTTTGGCATGTGTCAGTTCTCCCGGGCGTGGCAAATGGTAATCATAGAGCCGGGAAATCCAGAAACGCAGCGCACCTGCACGCAACATAGCAGGCCAGGCATCCTGCTCGGCACCGGATAGTGGTCGAATCGTATGATAGGCTTCAATGAGTGAAAGTGTGTGCATTCTGTCCAAAATCTTTTCCTCAGTCATGCACCAATCGTTGGCTACAATTGCCAGGTCATATAAAAAAGTATCATTGCAGGCGAAATAAAAATCGATAACACCGCCAATTTTCTGGCCGGTAAACAAAATATTGTCCCGAAATAGATCAGCATGGATAACGCCACTGGGTAATGTCGTGGTTTGTTGTGCTAACTGAAAATCAAGTTCCGAATTGAGTAACAATTTCTCATCCGCAGATAAGAATGGTGAGATCTCAGGCACTTTGGCTTGCCACCATGCTAATCCGCGTGGATTATTCATATTTCCGGGATAGGATTTTCCGGATAAGTGCATTTTTGCCAGTACTCTACCAACTTCCGCACATTGTTCTGCGGTCGGGTGTGTTAATGATTGTCCCGGCAGGCGGGTAACGATTGTCGCCGGTTTGCCGTTCAGTTTACCTAATAGACTGTGATCCAACCTGGGAATCGGAGCCGGGCAAGGGATATGATGCTGAGATAAATGTGCCATCAAATTCAAATAATAAGGTAATTCGTGGCTGGTTAATTTTTCGAACAAGGTCAATACAAACTTGCCTTGCGTGGTCGTGACAAAATAATTGGTATTCTCAATACCTGAGGAGATACCTTGCAGGTTGATGAGCTGACCAAGCGCGTAATCTTTTAACCAAGTCGTGAGCTGGCTATCAGTAACTGGTGTGAAAACAGACATGAATTAACAGGATAAAAAAACGAAGAATAAGTAAGCGCTGATGAATCTCATGGGATTACGTTCTGCTTTGTATTAAAGTTAAAATTTCAACAGTTGCCACATTGGTGGACTAACATCAATACCTGCTTCACCCGCATGCGTGTGCGAACCTCTGCCGGGATTTTTTTTCAGGTAATAAGGCGGGCCGATACGTGGGATAACTTTGATCATGAGAAGCTCACCATTGATTCGGTGCTCTTCAATGGTATCTTCCCCACGTTTGATAATGGTAACCTGTGTTTCCAGCTCAGGATCCGGTTGAATATCGGGCGGAAGTGGCGGTGGATCGGTCAAATCACGGGGTAATTCAGGAATTTCTGGCAACGGTATTAAATTATCCGGCTGTGAAGATTTCTTCGTCTGTTTCGGCTGCTCAGTTTGCGCCATAACAGGTATTGTAGAACTTAACAGCAATATAAAGATAAGTCGGTACATGTTGATTACCCGTAGGTCAGGATTATTTTGTATTCTACCTAAAATCGTAGACGACAGTTAAAGATTGAGCTGAATTTCTCTTTCAGCAGCAGTGGGTTCAAATCCACTGGTCTCATAATATTGAAAAATTGCATTAACTACCTGACTGGGTTCATCGATGATCTGAATTAAGTTCATATCTTCCGCTGAGATAAAGCCTTCGGCGATTAATGTCTTTTGGAACCAGTCAAGCAATCCGCGCCAGAATTCCGAATAGACTAAGATGATGGGCATTTTCCGGGTTTTTCCGGTTTGTACCAGTGTCAGCGCTTCCATTAATTCGTCCAATGTTCCAAAACCACCGGGCAGCACTACGTAAGCAGTCGCAAATTTAACAAACATATATTTGCGCGCAAAGAAATGCCGGAAGGTCTGGCTGATATCCTGGTAAGCGTTACGATGCTGTTCGTGGGGTAATTGAATATTTAAGCCGATACTGGGTGATTTTCCGAAGTAAGCGCCTTTATTCGCAGCTTCCATGATACCTGGCCCGCCACCGGAGATAACTGAGAAACCGGCATCAGAAAGTTGTTTGGCAATTTGCTCGGCTAATTTATAGTGTGGGTTGTCGGGGTTGGTACGCGCGCTGCCAAAAATACTGACAGCAGGTTGAATGGTATCCAGACGTTCTGTTCCTTCAACAAACTCTGCCATAATTCCAAACAGGCGCCATGACTCTTTTGCTGACCAGGGTTTATCCACAGATAAGTGAGTGGCCGGTTTATCTCGTAGGCTCATAGGAAATTTGTAAATGAAAACATTGTTGTTGGTTGATGGTTCGTCCTATTTATATCGCGCTTTTCATGCGTTACCTGATTTACGCAATCGTAACAACGAACCGACGGGTGCAATTCATGGTGTGCTCAATATGCTGCGGCGCTTGCACAAGGACTACCACGCGGATTATAGCGCGTGTGTGTTTGATGCAAAAGGTAAAACTTTCCGGGACGAATTATATCCTGCGTATAAAGCGCATAGACCGGCTATGCCGCATGATCTGGCTGTTCAAATTGAACCTTTGCATGCCTGCATTCGCGCAATGGGCTGGCCAATGTTGATTATTGATGGTGTGGAAGCTGACGATGTCATCGGTACCCTGGCCAAACAAGCTGTTGAGGCAGATATGCAGTGCATCATCTCAACCGGTGACAAAGATATTGCGCAATTGGTTAATTCAAATATCACGCTGGTCAATACTATGAGCAATGAAGTGCTGGACGAGGCGAGCGTGGTTGGAAAATTTGGCGTAGCACCGGGGCGTATGTTGGATTATCTGATGTTGGTAGGGGATACGGCTGACAACGTTCCGGGTGTGCATAAAGTGGGACCCAAGACTGCGGTCAAATGGCTCACAGAATATGGATCGCTGGATAATATTATTGCGCATGCCGATGAATTCAAGGGAACGATTGGCGACAATCTACGTAAGGCACTGGATTGGTTTGATACAGCGCGCCAGTTAATTACGATTAAATGTGATGTGGATCTGCCGGTCAGGATCACCGATCTTGCATCTAAGGCTCAGGACACCGGGCAACTTATCCTGCTCTATGAACAACTGGATATGAAGGCATCGTTACGTGAATTACGTCAGCAACAAAGTAACGCAAATCAACCGGAATCAGATGATTCCAACGAAAACCTAACGGCATCGGCGGCGGATAATGGAAACAGGGATGCCGTTCAGACGCATTCAGGAACATATCAGACTATCTTTACAGAAGACGAACTGGATGATTGGCTAATCAGGTTGGATACTGCGCAATTGGTGTCCGTGGATAGTGAAACGACCAGTTTAAGTCCAATGCAGGCAAAGCTGGTGGGCATTTCATTTTGTATTGAAAGCCATCAGGCTGCGTATCTGCCTCTGATGCACAATTATACCGGTGTGCCGCAGCAACTGTCGCTTGATGAAGCATTGAATAAACTTAAACCATGGCTGGAGAGTGCGGCAAAACCTAAATTGGGTCAGAATTTAAAATACGATAAGCATGTTTTTGCCAATCATGGCATTCAATTGAACGGTATTGTGCATGATACGTTGCTCCAGTCTTACGTTCTGGAATCCCATCGCCCGCATAATATGGATAATATGGCAATACGGCATCTGGATATTAAAACAATCAGCTATGACGATGTTACCGGAAAAGGTGTGAATCGCATCGGTTTTGATGAAGTGGCGATTGATGTGGCAACGCAGTATGCCGCAGAAGATGCGGACATCACATTACGCTTGCATCAGGCCTTATATCCTGCCATCCAAAGTGACGATCGGTTGAATTATATCTATCGTGAGATCGAAATGCCGATTCTGGATGTTTTGTTTGAGATTGAGCGTAACGGCGTTTTGCTGGACTACAAACTGTTGCAGAAGCAAAGCCATGAATTGGGAGAGAAATTATACGCTTTGGAGCAACAGGCTTATGCAGTCGCCGGGCAGCCGTTTAATCTGAATTCACCTAAGCAGATACAGGAAATTCTGTTTACCCAACTGAAATTGCCTATCATCAAAAAAACACCCACTGGCGTTCCATCTACCGATGAAGATGTCTTGCAGCAGCTTGCGCTGGATTATCCCTTGCCGAAACTGTTGCTCGATTATCGTAGTCTTGCCAAATTAAAGTCGACGTATACGGATAAATTACCGCTGATGATAGATCGGAATACCGGGCGGGTGCATACCAATTATGCACAAGCGGTCGCCGTGACAGGACGTTTAGCCAGCTCAGATCCTAATTTGCAGAATATTCCGGTACGCACCAGCGAAGGCCGCAGGATTCGGGAAGCGTTTATCGCGCCGCTGGGGCATCGGATTATTTCAGCCGATTATTCACAAATTGAATTGCGCATTATGGCGCATATTTCTAAGGATGAGGGTCTTTTGAAGGCTTTCGCAGCCGGTGAGGATATTCATAAAGCGACTGCCGCAGAAGTATTTGGAATTCCGCTGGAACAAGTGGATCAGGAGCAGCGCCGGTATGCCAAAGTAATTAATTTTGGTTTGATATATGGTATGTCTGAATTTGGCCTGGCGGCACAATTAGGGATTGAACGTAGCGCGGCCCGTGCTTATATGGAACGATATTTTGCGCGGTATCCGGGGGTGGAAAGCTATATGCAGCAGACCCGGGAAAAAGCCAGGCAACTGGGTTATGTCGAAACTGTCCTGGGGCGCAGATTATGGTTGCCCGAGATTAATAATGCCAATGGAAATCGCCGCCAAGGCGCGGAGCGCGCTGCCATCAATGCACCGATGCAGGGAACCGCAGCGGATATTATCAAACTGGCGATGATCGCCGTGCATAACTGGCTGCACAAGGAGCAGTTACGTAGCAAGCTGATTATGCAGGTGCATGATGAATTGGTTCTGGAAGTGCCGGATGATGAAATTGCATTAATAAAAAATTCGTTGCCGGAATATATGGGGAATGTTTTGCAGCTGGATGTGCCATTGTTGATAGACGTTGGTGTAGGCGACAATTGGGAGCAGGCACATTAGGTGTTAGGTGAAATGTGCCTGTTAATTAATGCAGGCGCTTTATTATTCGCGCGTTTCAACTTGCATTAATGGTTCAGCTTGCACGTCGACAGCTTCTTTGATTCTTTTTCTCGGCCGCTTAGGTAAGATAATTTCTTCGGTAACTATTTCTACCTTTTCAGGTGGCGTTTCTATCATCACCAAACCGCTTTTTGTAAAATCCGGCAGTTCTTTAACTGCAATGGGTTCTGGCGATTTGGCTGCGGCGGCTGGCGGTTCTTGCTCATCAATAGTCATTGGAGCGGACTGAATTTCAACGGGTTTTTCAGCAGCTTTTTTCTTGATGGAATGTTTTTTTGGCGGCGCAACCGCTGGCTTCTCTTTGATTGGTATTATTTTCTCAACATTCGGTTGAAGATCCGCAGAAGAATTTTCGCTATCAATTGGGGTGTCTGGAGATTCTTCAGCTACTAAATTTTGATCATCGATAGAATTTTTAGCATGCGCCGATGGATTTCTGTTCTTATTGCCGCGATGCCGACGTGCACGCCTGCGGTCGTCGGGCTTCACATTGGGGTTCTCAGGATTTTCTTGTTCAATAGCCGACAGATCCTCTGGCAGCATACTTATCGCGGAATCCGGTTCGGGTGGTTGAACAAATTTCTTTTTATTGTTTTTTCTTTCTGTTACCGCTGTGCGCTGATTCGGCTGTTCGGTTACTGTAATATCCTGATCATTGGCAATGCTGCTTGAGTCACTCGAATCGCTTTGTCTAGCTTGATTTGCAGAAACATCTTTAGTGCGTTCATTTCTGTTGCGTCCGCGACGGCTTCGTGAACGTCCGCGGTCCTGTGGTGCTTTAGTTCTGTCAATGTCAGTCTGTTTTTTTTCTTCAAGATCGGGTTTAATTTCTTCCGTATTGGCTGGCTTAAACCAACTGAAAAATTTATCCAGAAGCGATGAGTCACGTGATGAATTTTCTTCTCGGATGGGTGCTGGTTGCGCGAGTTTTATGCCTTGAACGGCAGCTTGAAGACGGACAGGCTTGTTTTTCTGTTCGATAGATACCTGATTGTTTTCCTCGGTATTTTTCTCTACCAGCTTATAACTGGCTATCGTTTCGTTTGAATTTATTTCATCGTGACGTATGCGAGTGATGGTGTAGTTAGGGGTTTCGATATGGATATTTGGTATCAGAACGATATTAATTCTTTGCCGCACCTCAATATCATAGATCTCTCCACGCTTCTCGTTGAGCAGATATGTAGCCACATCGACCGGAAGTTGAACATGTAACGCACTCGTGTTTTCTTTCATGGCTTCTTCTTGGATGATTCTTAACACATGCAGTGCCGAGGAATCAGTTCCGCGAATAAATCCGGTTCCATTGCAACGTGAGCATGGAATATAGTTACTTTCACCCAGCGAGGGACGCAGACGTTGACGTGATAATTCCAATAAGCCGAAACGCGAAATTTTCCCAACCTGAATACGTGCCCGGTCTTGGCGCAATGCTTCATGTAATCTGGCTTCGACTTCCCGCTGATTGCGTTGTACATCCATATCGATAAAGTCGATGACGACCAGTCCGCCCAAGTCACGTAATCTTAATTGACGTGCAATTTCATCCGCTGCTTCAAGATTGGTATTCAATGCAGTATGTTCAATATCCAATCCGCGGATGGCGCGGGCTGAGTTAACGTCAACCGATACCAGTGCTTCAGTATGATCAATAACAATTGCGCCACCTGAGGGTAGCGAAACCTGTCTTGAATAGGCTGTTTCTATCTGATGCTCAATTTGGAAGCGTGAGAATAACGGCACATCATCGTGATAGAATTTAAGACGATCTACATTGGCAGGCATGACATGCACCATGAATTGGCTGGCCTGCTCATAGATATCTCGGCTGTCGATTAAAATCTCGCCAATCTCTTGGCTGAAATAATCACGAATAGCACGTATCACCAGACTGCTTTCCTGATAAATCAGGAAAACGCCATTCTGATTATTGGCCGCTTCTTCAATGGCATACCAAAGCTGTGTCAGGTAGTTTAAGTCCCATTGCAGTTCTTCTGTGCTTCGGCCTATCCCGGCAGTTCTGGCAATAATACTCATGCTTCCAGGCACTTCAAGCTTAGCAATGACATCACGCAAGTCATTACGTTCTTCACCGGTTATGCGGCGAGATACACCGCCGCTGTTTGGATTGTTGGGTATTAAAACCAGATATCGGCCAGCCAGCGAAATGTAAGTTGTTAGTGCAGCGCCTTTGGTTCCACGCTCATCTTTGTCAACTTGTACAATCAGTTCCTGACCTTCTTGTAGAAGGTCTTGGATACGGCCATTGCTAGACCCTGCGTTTTCATTGAGACAGGAAGGAGCAATTTCCTTGAAGGGCAAGAAACCGTGACGTTCGCAGCCATAGTCTACAAAAGCAGCTTCTAGACTGGGTTCTATTCGTGTAATAACAGCTTTGTAGATATTGCTTTTGCGTTGTTCTTTACTGATTGACTCAATGTCGAGGTCAACCAATGTTTGGCCATTGACAATTGCAACGCGCAACTCTTCAGGTTGGGTCGCATTAAATAACATTCGTTTCATTTACAAACCTTACGTGTTCTATTTATGGGTACACTATCCACAAATTCTTCAGATAGTTTTTTTTGGCATACGTAGTTGTAATGACGAGGTTTGGGTCTAATAGTTTTATTATAATATTTATTAATCAATTATATATTTCTTTTTATTAATGTATTTTAGTATGTTAATTTATTCTGGATGAAAGTTTTTGTAATCTGGAACAGAATAAAACCTATTTATTCTGTTCTAATACACGAGTTATAAGTTTTATTAGCCCTCTTTAAGGTAACAGATTTTACATAAAGTTCCAAACGGAACTTTGTTTTATGTCAATTTTTGTTGATACAACTTTCTTACTGGATACCTTGATTGCTAATCAGTATCTTATAAAAAGAATATGTCATTTTTCGATTCTAGTATATTAGCTTTTACAGAAAGATACTTAAAATGCAATAAGCAAAATCTTTATATTTCTTCACAACAATCTTTAAATCAACTTGAAAGTTACACATAATATTAAAGAGTTAAATAATAATATTCAACCCATTGCAGCGGTCATCAAAGAATGTATTGAAGAGGAAGGAAACGACCAACGGGTTGATAATTTTTTATTCAAGCGATACAGGAATGTACCCAAAAGCCACCTGTACCAGCTATTAAGAAGCGGTCAAGTGCGTGTTAACGGGAAACGAATAAATGCTAGTTATCGATTGCAATTGGGCGATATTGTCCGAATTCCACCGATCAAGATCACGGAAAAAAATTCTTCCCGGCAGACTGCAATTGCACCATCAAACTTTTTTACCTTCACGACATTGTATGAAGATGATGTGCTGCTGGTGATTGATAAGCCCGGTGGATTGGCTGTTCACGGCGGGAGCGGTATTGGCTTTGGCGTGATTGAGCAATTGCGTGCACAAAATCCATCTTGGAAATTTCTGGAACTGGTGCACCGCCTGGATAGAGAAACCTCCGGTGTTTTGTTGCTCGCAAAAAAACGTAGTGCACTGGTTGAATTGCATCGGCAGGTTCGTGAAGGCTTAATGGAAAAGCACTATCTGGTGATGGTGAAAGGGGAATGGCATAACGCTAAGCAACACGTTAAGCTGGCACTTAACAAGTATGTAACGGCAGGCGGTGAGCGGCGTGTTGCGGTATCAAACGGTGAGTACGACGATAGTAAATCGAAGCTGTCTCACACGATATTTAAGCTGCAAAAATCCTGGAAAAATTTCAGTTTACTGGATGCCGAAATAAAAACCGGCCGCACACATCAAATCCGTGTTCATCTCGCGCATCTTGGGTTTCCAATCATTGGTGACGATAAATATGGTGATTTCGAGATCAATAAACAACTGGCCAAAACCCGCGGACAGGACAAACTAACACGAATGTTTCTGCACGCACATACCTTGCAAATCACGCACCCCAATACGGAGGAGCGTATGCAACTGCAATCGCCTTTATCCAAAGATCTACAGAAATTTATCGATGGTCTGGAAAATCCTTGATCGTTTAGTTTTCGGTTCGATTTAATCGAAGTGGTATAATGCGCGGCTAAATATCTGGGTTAACGGCGATTTGTTCAGTTTTAATCATGGTTTGCAGAACTTCCCAAACAGTTTCTACAATTTTTTTCTGTGCGACTTCGTTGGGGTGTATCCCGTCAGCTTGAAAGAATTCGTGTTTATCGCCAAAACCGGCCAGCAGAAATGGTATTAATTTGATTTGATAGTTTTCAGCCAATTGTGGAAAAATGGCTTGGAACTTTTGTGTATAAGTCATGCCATAGTTGGGAGGTAATTGCATGCCGACGAGTAGGACTAGAGAATTGTTTTGCCGGCATATTTCAATAATAATTGCCAGATTCTCATAGATGGATTTTATAGAAGCACCGCGCAAACCATCGTTAGCGCCAAGCTCAAGAATAACAATCTCCGGGCGATGTGTTTCCAATGATTGTTTAATTCGATTGCGTCCCCCAAGCGTTGTTTCGCCGCTGATACTTGCGTTTATGATTTGATAATCAGCAAATTTAGACTGTAATCGTTGTGTGAGTAACGCAACCCAGCCAGCTTCGATTGGTATGCCATGGCCGGCAGAAAGACTATCACCAAAAACCATTACAGTTTTGGGTGATGCCGCTGTAGCAGGAGCAATGAATGTAAGAAGAAACGTCAGAATAATCAGGAAATTTTTCATGTCAGATAACTTTGTTAAACAACCCATTCTTTGGACTAAGGCACTCACCAAGCAGGTTAATACCGGTGACAAGCAATTAACCATATTGCAGGATATTGATTTGCAGGTTAACGCCGGTGAAGCTGTTGCAATTATAGGCGCATCCGGATCGGGTAAATCTACTTTATTAGGACTATTGGCAGGATTGGATTTGCCGACTTCGGGAAAAGTTCACCTGGATGCGATTGATATTTTCACTTTGGATGAAGATAATCGGGCTGCCTTGCGCGGTAAGATTCTGGGTTTTGTATTTCAGTCATTTCAATTACTTCCTGCATTGACCGCGATTGAAAACGTGATGTTGCCGCTTGAACTTTCTGCAGCCAGCAATGCCGAAGCGACGGCGAGGAGATTACTGGAACGTGTAGGGTTGTCGATGCGTTTGCATCATTATCCAAAACAATTATCCGGAGGCGAGCAACAGCGAGTTGCCATTGCACGCGCATTTGCAACGGACCCCAAATTATTGCTGGCCGATGAGCCGACGGGGAATCTTGATTCTGCCACCGGTATTCAAATTATTGAGCTCATGTTCGAACTTAATCGTGAACATGGTACGACATTGGTATTGGTGACCCATGATGAAGCGCTGTCACGGCGTTGTTCGCGTCAAATCCGATTGGCGGATGGCAAGCTTGTGCAATAGTTACCAAAGCTAAGCATTGTTGATATTCACCCTATATTTTCGACAAGGTAATATTTCTCTCCATGAATCATTTTAAGCTGTCTTTCCGCATGCTGTGCCGTGATTGGCGTGCAGGCGAACTCAATGTATTGGTTCTGGCGCTGGTTATCGCAGTCAGTGGAATGGCCACCGTAGGTTTTTTTGCAGATCGGGTGGAGTTGGCACTTTCACGTGAAAGCAATCAATTGCTGGGTGCGGATTTACTAGTTATTTCGAGCAAACCTTTACCCGAATTTTATGCCGATGAAGCTAATCGGCTTGGATTATCCGTCTCATCGCTGATTAAATTTCCCAGTATGATTTCTAATGGTGAGAACAATCTGCTAACCGAGATCAAGGCAATTACGGAGGGTTATCCATTGCGCGGGCGCGTGCATCTGGCCAGCAGGTCATCAGAAACAACAGAAATTCAAGTGGCTGGCAGAATCCCACAACCGGGCGCCATCTGGGTTGATGAAAAAGTCATGACACGACTTGATCTTAAAGGCGGTGACGCAGTGGATGTTGGCGACATCCAGTTAACAGTGACCGAACTGGTCGTGCGCGAGCCGGATCACTCGGTGGGATTCATCAATATGGGCGCGCGCGCCATGATCAACGCAGCCGATTTGCCAGATACCGGTTTAATTCAGGAAGGCAGCCGTGTTTCCTATCAGTTGCTCGTGGCGGGTGAAATAAAAGCGGTGCAGCAATTTCGTGATTGGGCGAAACCTCAGCTTACCAAGGCGCAGCGAATTGAAGGCATCCGGGATGCGCGTCCTGAGATTAAAGCTGCCTTGGAACGTTCAGAAAAATTCTTAAGCCTGGCGGCTCTGGCCAGTGTGGTTCTGGCAGCAGCGGCGATTGCATTGGCTGTGCGCCGATTTACCCAGCGTCATCTGGATGGATGCGCGGTGATGCGCAGTTTGGGAGCCAGTCAGAAACAACTATTTTATCTATACTTGTATTATTTTATTATATTGGGTGTTTTCGCTAGCAGTATTGGATGTCTGATTGGTTTTGCGGCACAGGAGATTCTGACGCACTGGTTGACCGGTATCGTTGATACTGAATTACCCTGGCCCAATTGGTTGCCAGCACTGCAAGGTCTGCTGGTAGGGTTGGTGTTGTTATTGGGTTTTGCATTACCGCCTGTGTTGAATTTACGTAGTGTTCCGGCATTGCGGGTATTGCGCAGAGATATTGGCTTATCCAATGCGCACAGCATAGCAGGCTATTTATTGGGATTGGTAGCTCTGTCGCTTTTGTTTATCTGGAAAGCGCAAGACCTGAAACTGGGTCTTTACATTGTCATTGGATTTGTCTCAGCCATTGCCATTTTTGGTTGTCTGGGCTGGTTACTGATCAGGGTATTATCGAGCTTCCGGCATCAAGCCGGTGGAGCTTGGCGCTATGGTTTGGCCAGTATCAGCCGCCGCGCGGTTTCTAGCGTATTGCAGGCAGTGGCACTGGGATTGGGTTTGATGGCATTGCTGGTGTTGACGCTGATTCAGGATGATTTGATCGACGATTGGCACACCAGCTTGCCGCCTGATGCGCCGAATCATTTTCTGGTCAATATTCAACCAGATCAATTGCAGCCGCTGGAGGAATTTTTCCAGCAATATGGCATTGAACATCCGCCGGTGTTTCCGATGGTAAGAGGCCGTTTGATCAAGATTAATGGGAAGGATGTGTCGCCAGAGGATTATGCGGATGATCCGCATGCTGAAAGGCATATCCGGCGCGAATTCAATTTATCCTGGGCGAATCAGCAAACGTTGGATAACCAGGTCGTTCAAGGAAAATGGTGGAGTGCGGATAGCAGCGAGGCGGTTATGTCGATTGAAGCGGGCATTGCTAAAACAATCGGTGTCAAGCTAGGTGATGAACTGACTTATGATATTGCGGGCAGTCCTTTTTCAGCCAAGATCACCAGCATGAGAAAAGTGGACTGGGATAGTTTCCGGGTCAATTTTTTTGTTGTTGTGCCACCCGGTTTGCTGGATAACTACCCGGTCAGTTATATCACCAGTTTTTATGTGCCGCCGGCAGAAATTGCTATGATGCATGAACTGGTCAGAACCTTCCCGAATATTCTGGTGGTTGATGTGGCAATCGTTATCAACCAGGTGCAGCAAATGATCCATCAGGTCTCGCAAGCAATTGAATTTGTTTTTGTGTTTACTGTACTTGCCGGTTTCTCCGTGTTGTACGCAGCGATTGCCTCCACGCAAGATGAACGCATTTATGAAGCAGCCATTTTCAGGGCACTCGGTGCCAGACGGGAACAGTTGTCGCGTGCCTGGGCAGCCGAGTTTGCAATTTTGGGCGGATTGGCTGGATTGTTTGCGTCGGCCGGTGCCAGTGTGCTTGGTTATGTTATTGGTAAGCATGTCTTGCATCTCGACTACACGTTTAATCCCTGGATTTGGCTGGTTGGTACGTCAATCGGCGTGATCGGTGTTTTGGTGGCTGGTATATTGGGTACGCGCTCAGCATTATCCAGTCCGCCGTTATTAACTTTACGCAAAATTGGCTAATCACGCTTCGTGACTTCGATGATTTCACCGGCATCGATCCTCGGCTCGCAATCGCCAAATCTCAAATCACTGCCGCCACTGAGTCTGTATATTCATCTTCCGTGGTGTCTGAAGAAATGCCCTTATTGCGATTTTAATTCGCATGAAATTCGCGGGGAGGGCAGCCAAGCACCCGAGGAAGAGTATGTTGCAGCGCTAATCCGGGATCTCGAATTTGCTCTGCAAGATGTTTGGGGGCGGCGGATTAGCAGCGTATTTTTTGGTGGCGGCACACCGAGCCTGTTCAGCGCTCAAGCGATTGATACGATATTGACGGCGGTGCGCACATTGTTGCCGCTGGAACATTTTGCCGAAGTCACATTGGAAGCCAACCCCGGAACATTTGAAGCGCAAAAATTTGCCGATTTTCGTGCCGCAGGCATCAACCGCCTATCGATCGGCATACAAAGCTTTAATGCGCTGCATTTAAAAGCGCTTGGGCGTGTGCATGATGATCAGGAAGCACATCGTGCGGTGGACATCGCACTGAAGAATTTCGACAATATCAATCTTGATCTGATGTATGCATTGCCCGGGCAAACCTTGGAAGAAGCGCAAGCTGATATTGAAATGGCGTGCTCTCTCGGAGTTACGCATATTTCCGCCTATCATTTGACGCTGGAACCGAATACGCTGTTTCACCGCTTTCCCCCCAATCTTCCCGATGATGAACAAGCGGCAGGGATGCAGGACGTGATCGAACGAATCACCGTGAGCCATCAATATCGGAATTACGAAACTTCCGCATTTGCGCAAGCAGGGAAGGAGTCACGCCATAACATGAATTACTGGCTTTTTGGCGATTATCTCGGTATTGGTGCGGGCGCGCACAGCAAAATCAGTTTCGCCGATAAGATTGTGCGGCAGATGCGCACTAAGCAGCCGAAGGAATATCTGGTCAAAGCCCAAGCAGCAGAATCGTTAATCCAGACGCAACAGATACTGACTCCCCCGGACCGGGGTTTCGAATTTATGATGAACGCGCTACGGCTCTCCGGCGGATTTGAAACGGCTGTGTTTCAGGAACGCACCGGCCTATCGATTACCGCCGTTCAGAAGCAATTGGATGAGGCCGAGCAACGCGGCTTGCTGGTACACGATCATCACCGCATTAAACCCACCATATTAGGCCGACGATTTCTGAACGATCTGCTGCAGCTTTTTTTACCTGAAACGCCAAACCCGGAATAATGCTCGTCATCGATTCAGCGTGATTATGCGCTAAAATCGCACACTTCTGATTTGAAGTTATGTGTAAAAGGAGTCAATGCTGTGGCGTACGTGAAACCGGAAGAAATTGTCGAAAACATGTTACAGGCGGGTGCTAAGAAAGCGAGTTTGCCGGTCAAGCAGTTACTGATTCGCGGCTTTCTAGCAGGCGCTTTTCTCGGTTATGCCACCACGCTGGCGATACTGGCGGCAACGCAAACCGGATGGGGGATTGCCGGTGCGCTGGTGTTTCCGGTGGGCTTTGTCATGATCGTTCTGCTCGGATTGGAATTGGCAACCGGCAATTTCGCACTGATTCCGATCGCCGTCAAAGATCAAAGAACACCCTTCAGTCATTTGCTCAGGAACTGGACGTGGG
>NZ_JAKFWH010000068.1 GCF_021731985.1 Nitrosomonas sp. | reverse complement strand
AACAGCGCAACAATCAGCAAATAAAATCGGATACGGTTGGTCATGTAAGTTTGATTTTCATTCTATGCAATTCTTGCCGTGGTCTTGTCATTAAGCAGATTGACTAAAAGGAGGCGCGCAACCCGAATACAAAACTTCGTCCTGGTTCCGGTGCGAAATTTCGTAAAAAAGAAACCGAGTTGCGTATTTCTTCATCCAACAGATTGTACCCTTTGGCAAACAGCCACAAATCACCCCATGTGCCTGCTTTGATTTGATAATCCGCCGTTGCGGTTAATAAATGGTACCCGCCTGTGGATGTTTCATTTTTGCCCGGGTGAATTTGTGTTTCCCCGCGGGTATAACGTAGCGCGGTATTCCATAGACTATTGCCAAATCCCAGCTCGGCACCGTAGCGTAGCGGAGGCATGCGCGGCACATCGTCGCGATCGCCATTGACAAAGCGGCCGCGTACATAATCGGAGAACACGGTCAGCAGCACATTGCCCCGCGGCATTTTATAGAGGGTTGCGTCAATCCTGGATTCGAAACCGGCAAATTCGGCATTGCGTTGGTCGTAAGCGAAAATCGATACGCATTCCGAGTCGCTGACACAGCGCTGGCGGATCACTTCGTTGTCAATTTCGTAGACCAGACCGGTATTGCGCAGATAAATATAATTGTCGGTACGGTTATAATAGCCATTGATCCGTGCACTGATGCGTTCGGATTTCCAGTCAAAACCGAAATCAGCCATGTTCACAGTTTCATTCTTTAATTGCACATTCCCGATTTCGAAACTGCGGGTGGATAAATGCGGGCCGAGCGCAAGCAATTCCTGTATATCCGGGGGACGCTTGCCGCGATTCAATGTCAGCGTTAGCGCAACATCCGGTAGCGGATTCCACTGGACGGCTGAGGAAGCCGAGAGTGCCTGATAGTCAAGCGCATTGGGCAAAGGCACCGGTGGCAGGGCGCTGCCGCGCAGTTTCAATTCGCTGGCGCTGGGATTTACGTGCGCTTGTTCGAAGCGGAGGCCGCCACGCACTATCCATTTATTCCAGGTGTAATCCTGCGTGGTATAAAAACCCAATGACTGTTGCTTGGTCGGTGGTACGAAAGTTTCGACGCCGAGGGCGGAAAATTTGCGATCTATCCAGTGTGCGCCGAAGGTGCCGGTTAGGTTAGGTAATGCATTGTGACGCGCTTCGACACGGCCCTCGCCGACATCATTTTTAAACTTGGTGAAAGGCGAACCACCTTCCACCTCGGTATGTCCGTAGTCGACCAGCCCATAGCGGAAACTAATACTTTCGATTCCACGCATCGGCGCGTACCATTCAGATTTAAAATCGTAGCGGGTTTGTTGCATATTGATACGGATATTCGGGAACAAGGCCTGGAGTCCAAAAATATCCTCAAAGCCAGTCAAATCCCTCAGTCTGGGCAAGATCGTTTCCAGACCACCCAAATGATTTGGATCCAGATTATGGCTACCTTTGGGTATTCCATAGCGATTATCTGTGTGACTGACCGACATGCCTGCCATGACATTATTGCCCACCCATGAAACACCGGCAAAACCACCGATTCCTTTGCTATCGGTATTCGGGATTTTGCCACTGATATTTTGTATTCCCGTCAGACCGAACTGTTGTTCTGCGAAAGTTTCATCAATTGCTTTGCCGGGAATTTGAGTATCACCCCGCTGGCGAAAGAAACCGCCCAAATTGAACGCCAATTGATCTTTTCCCATATTCAATTTAAAGGCGGAATTTGTGCCGTCTCCGTTTGTATCATAACGGCTCTCAACAGAACCGCTGATTGGTTTCTTGGCGCGCTTTTCAGGTATGCGCTGATCATTAACGTCGACAACGCCGCCAATTGCGTTGCCGCCATAGCGAACTATTTCCGGGCCACGCATGACTTTGATTTCTTCGGCAAACAACGGGTCGATTGCCACGGCATGATCCGGGCTGAGACTGGTTGCATCATGGGTGCCAATGCCATTTTGTAAAATACGCACCCGGGATCCGGTTAAGCCACGGATCACAGGGACGCCAACTCCTGGGCCAAAAGAAGCATTGCTCACACCCAATTCCGTCTCAAGAGTTTGACC
This sequence comes from Nitrosomonas sp., assembly GCF_021731985.1. Taxonomy (GTDB): domain Bacteria; phylum Pseudomonadota; class Gammaproteobacteria; order Burkholderiales; family Nitrosomonadaceae; genus Nitrosomonas. Next base: position 48,159 of record NZ_JAKFWH010000068.1, on the reverse strand, counting down.
TAGCGTATCGCTTTGCTGCAAACGCAGAGACCTGCCCTTCAAGACGCTGGTATTGGGTTTTGGATGCTGATCGGGCACGATGCCAATTACTTTTATGGGTTCAAGTTTGATCACGGATTCATTCTCGATAGAAATGGGTGCTCCTTTCGTTTGAACGGAATTACTTGGTTTCTCATCAGTTGCTAGAGCCTGATTTGACGTTCCCATAACTAATAAGATACTTGCTGCTATTTGCCACTGCCAGGAGCGTGTTTCTGGTGTTCGATTCGATAAATATCTGAAAGATAGATTCTGGAAACGATTGCACATATCACGCTTGCCTGCTTCTTTTCTCTCGATCAGCGTGTGGATGTAATAAGTGTGGATCGATTCAAAACTTCTAATTTCAGGGAATGCATTAAAAATATGTTTCTTCTCATGTAAATTGTAGAGTTATCTAGACGTCGCCTAAAAGTTCAAGCGCAGTAGTATTGCTTTATTTAAATGATATGATATAACATAACTATTATCAAGCAACATAAAATTTATTAATAGCGAACAAATCACACTATGGATACAACAACTGATCTTTTGCCAGTCACTGTACTTTCTGGTTTTCTGGGCGCAGGTAAAACGACTGTGCTAAATCACATTCTTAATAACCGGGAAGGAAAACGAGTTGCGGTTATCGTGAATGATATGAGTGAGATCAATATCGATGCATCAATTATTGAGCAGGAAATATCATTCAATCGATCCGAAGAAAAACTGATAGAAATGAGCAATGGCTGCATCTGCTGCACTTTGCGCGAAGATCTTTTGATTGAAGTACGTAAACTTGCTACCGAAGGAAAGTTTGATTATCTGGTGATCGAATCGACAGGAATTTCGGAGCCGCTACCGATTGCAGAAACATTCACTTTTGCAGATGAAGAGGGTGTCAGCTTATCCGATATTGCGCGATTGGATACCATGGTGACGGTGGTTGATGCGGTCAATTTCCTTAAAGATTTTGAAGAAGCAAAAATGCTTCAGGACACTGGAGAAAGCCTGGGGGAAGACGATGAACGTAGCGTTGCCGATCTATTGACCGATCAAGTTGAATTTAGCGATGTGATCTTGATCAGCAAGATCGATTTGATTACGCAGGAGGAGCTAACCCGCTTGCATGGGATTTTAAGTTGTCTCAATACGCAGGCGGAAATCATAGCGATTGAGAATGGTCAGGTTGATTTATCCAAGTTATTGAATACCCAAAAATTTAATTTTGAACAAGCTCAGCAAGCACCTGGCTGGCTGAAAGAGTTACGTGGAGAACATATTCCGGAAACCGAAGAATATGGAATCAGCAGCTTTGTTTACACCGCAAGGAAACCATTTCACCCGAAGAAATTCTATGATTTTCTACATCATGAATGGCCGGCAGGTAGATTACTTCGCTCGAAAGGATATTTTTGGCTCGCAACCCGGCCAGATTATGCAGGGCAGTGGAACCAGGCCGGGGGCATTGCAGGATACAGTTATAGCGGTATGTTTTGGAAAGCGGTGCCTAAAAAACAATGGCCTACCGATAAAGACTATTTGGCATCTATTGCAGCGAAGTGGGTTGAACCATTTGGGGATAAGCGGCAGGAATTGGTTTTTATTGGTCAGAATCTTAATCAACAAGCAGTTTGTCAATGGTTGGACGAATGTCTGTTGACCGATGCAGAACTGCATGCTGGCAAGGAATACTGGAATACCTTGGAAGATCCTTTTCCTTCCTGGGATCCTGATTAATATGCAAACATATCCTGCGACTGATCATTCACTCAATCAAGTGATGCCTGCGCAAAGCACTTATGTTAGCGGTTATGCACCTGAAGTACTGGCGCAAATTTATGATACGCAGATTAATATGTGCATTTTGCAACGTTCTATTGCGCCTGACGTTAGAATGTATGCGGCGTATTTGCAGCAAGAATATGTCGATTTCCAGTTGATACGGCAGGTCAGTGTTCAGAGCGTGGTTGATGTATTAAAGGGATCGCTACCCGCCCATTCTATGAGCATTTGCTTTATCGAGGATGTTGCAATGGCAGTTGATATGTTTTCCTGTCTTTTCGATCTTGATCAAGTAGGCTTACGGTTGCTGGTGTTAAATAAAACCATGTGTCCACGTTTCCATGCGGATAAAGTGCCGTGCCGTTTGGTGACGACCTATGCGGGCAAAGGAACAGAATGGTTAGACAGAGAAGGAATAATAGATCGTTCAGCGTTAGGAGCCAGCAAGGAATCAATGGTTGAGCACGATATCGTTCAACATTTAAGCGAAGGGGATGTTGCGTTGCTCAAAGGGGACGGATGGGAAGGAAATGAAGGGTTGGGCGTTATTCATCGTTCACCGTCTCTTAATGACAATGAAACACGGTTACTGCTTACGCTCGATTTTGTTTAAATTTTACTGTTGTGTAATGAATCTATCCATACTAAAGTGCATCTCTGTTATAGACGCGCAATTGCAATTTATAATCTTGTGGCAAATTTACTTACTATACCATTGGAAGCCGAACAGAATGCCAGCTGACATTGATCAGATCCTTAAGAAATCACAAGAAGCTTGTGCGTTGACGGGAGCTAAACTAACCAGTAAGCGAAAGAATGTGCTTACAGTGCTATTGACCGCATCGACTCCGCTCTCTGCCTATGAAATTGTCGAAAGATATAAAGTCCAGTTTAATGAAGCACTGCCGGTCATGTCCGTTTATCGTATGCTGGATTTCCTGATTCAGGAAAAGTTGGTGCACAAACTTGAAACAGCCGGTCAGTACATGATCTGCGCTCATATTACCTGTGATCACCCGCATGAAATGCCACAATTTCTGATTTGCGACCGTTGTCATGCAGTGAAAGAGATAGGTATCAAAAAGCAGATAATGTCAGAGCTGGAACGCGGTATTCAAAGTACAGGCTTCGCATTAAATAAAAAACAATTGGAATTACACGGGTTTTGTGAACATTGTCAAAACAAATCAAAGTAATGAATTTGCGTCGGTAGTAGTTACATTATTATTTTTCATTGGGCATCCAATCAAACTCGATAAATTGGATTTCAGCATTTTCGGAAACAAATAATTCGAATGCGCGCGGTGTATCGGTCAGGCTATCACGGTAGTGTGCAAAAAACTGTGCCAAGCTAGACCACTCCCGCCAGCCGCGTTCAAAGTCATCGCGATACTAGCCAATCAAAGATTTCAGAAACTTCAAGTTTTTCTGCTTCTTCGTTAATTTTGTTGCGTGACCGATTCGATAAAAAGGCGCGTGCGGCCGTTTTCAATTGTTGCTCGCGTTCCATGCCGGTATAGGCTCTATTGCGCAGTGCCGGGCAACCGGTGGATGCGCGATTAAACGCAAAGTGAATGCAGGGGTTCGTTGAAATTTACCGGTTTCCGTAGCATTTCATTTTCAGTCGCGTTTAATGACAGGAATTCACCCAGTAACGATATGAATTCTAATTCCCGCTGGTTTTTCATCATGGAGATCAATTGCGACTTCCAGCTCAGCGCGACCGGCGCATAAATCCGCAGGGTCGCGATCGAAGAATAGCTACGTAGAATTATTTCGACGGTAAAGCATTGTATGAATTGATCAAGAATGCAAGTTGCTCGGATTGATTCCAGCCAGAGAAATCACTTCTCTTAACCGCGGAGAGTTGTGATAAATATTTTTGTAACTGACCATGATTGAGCGTAATTCCATAGTAATTGACTTGACTGGCTTGTTTAGGTTGAGCATGTAAACATGCTCGCGCAGTAAATCATCTCAAATTGTATGGTCAAATCGGGTCGCTGATGCAGTATTTGCGGTGATGCATGACAGCATGATCAGTAGAAATCGCTTAATTGCCATGAGGGTATTCCATTGCTCAAGGTAAGTATCAAGTGCTTTGCAAATCAGGATAAAACTCACGTTCGATTCGATCAACATAATTGACAAGATTGTCTTTGGCTAGGCCATATTCCTTCAACGGTGATTCAATGGGGCAGCCGATGATATTGATGAGCAACCCAAAAGCTGTAGTATCCAGCGTAGTGGGTTGATCGCCCAAGAAATAAGGCTTGTTGCCGATACTTGCAGATAGGGCATCCATATCCTGTTTGCCGAGTGCGAAGATTTCTTCAGCTTGGTGTCTGCCGGTGCCATGACCCAAAATCTGCCGCTTGATTTTGCGGCGCCAGCCACTGGCGACAATATCCCGGATGATGGGCGGTAATCCGCCAAAAATCGCTTGTTTGTTGACTTGCCAATTTTCATCCGTGTATTGCCAGCGCGAATAGAGCGCAACCCAAAACAAATGTTCTTCAAGCAATCGCTGCATGCCAATCGATAGGGCCAATTCTTCTTCGGACAGCCCTTCATCCAGATCCTTGTATGCTGATTTGAGATGCCTGATGATAAAACGCGAATCACCCAAGGCTTGGCCATTATCTTCGATGTAGGGCAGTTTTCCTTTGGGTGCGCCTAATGGAAGCGCCGGTTTAATTTCATATTCAATCTCCGCCATGCGCAAGTAGGTTTCTATTTTGCAACAGAAAGGACTTAAATTTGGAATACCCCAAGTGCGTTCAAATTGGTAAAGTTTTAACATGTCAGCTCCTTATTGGTAATAATTTCACCGTTACTTGTATAGTGCAAGTTACTTTATATTATAAGCTTGTTAATTGCAAGTCAGTATATTACATTACTGCCATTCTGTTATTTTCTGAGTAAGGTTTTTGGCGTATGACGAACAATTCTGACAAGACCATCTTTGAGCGATCGCATTGCCCGATTGCTTGCGCGCTAGATCAGTTGGGGGATAAGTGGTCTTTGCTGATTATCCGTGATCTGTTGCTGGGAAAAAGGCGATACCAAGAGTTTCTGTCATCACCAGAGCAAATCGCGACAAATATTCTGGCAGATCGATTGAAAAAACTCGAAGCTGCCGGGATTATCGTGCAGCATGCATACCAGCAAAAACCGGTGCGCTTCGAATATGAATTAACCCAAAAGGGAGAGGATTTGCGGCCGGTATTAGAAGCTTTAGTCAATTGGGGAAAGGTTTATTATCCTGACGCCACCGTTTTTAAATCTCATGAATAGTGATCACTTACCTTAGATAATAAAGCCCCCCGCTGAAAGCAGCGGGGGGCTAAACTTGAAGAGCTATTAACTCTGTGATTCTGGTTTTGCCTCAGTATTTTGCGTCTGTGCTGCCGCAACTCTACTTTCCAGAGTTAAGATGCGGGATTCCAGTCTCGCTACCAATGCTTTGGTTTCTGGTGATTCAACTGGGGCTTGTGGTTTAGCGGCACGTGTTTCCAGAACTTCCACGCGCGTTTGTAATTGCTCCGGCAAGTTCTCTTTTTCAGGGCCGGAAAGGTGTGTAAATTCTACGCTATCCTCATAAGGCTCGCGTGTGGTACCGGTCGCTTTGACGATGGCACCAGCGATCAATCCACCGGTAATGGCAATGATAAGGGTAATCATGATGCCGTTGAATTGCGCAATTGCGATATCCGGTACTACGAAGAAAGCACTGAGTCCACCTATTAATCCAGGCATACCGTGCAAGTTATGCACGCCACAGGTATCGACGAGTTTGAATCGGGATTCCAATACCGGTTGCAGGAATACATAACCTAGAACAGAAACCGTGCCTGCCAGCAAACCAATGCCAAATGCGCCGGTTGGGGATACCACATCGCATAAAGAACCAATAGCTACACCACCTGCCAACGCCGCATTAGCCATATCGACCATGGAGGTTTTGCCGTTGTGCAGTTTGGAACTGAGGAAATAGGTGGCAATCGTCGCGCCGGAGAGTGCCAGTAATGTATTGACGACCGTTTGCGGCATATTTTCTAAAGGTACTAGTGCCGTGGCAAAACTTGGCCAGAATATCCAAAGCACCATGGAACCTAACATGGCAAAGCGATCAGAGGTGTGATCAGATTCGATCGGCTTGCTGCGCTGGTAAGCTGTGGTGAGCACGATGGACATACTTAATCCAAAATAGGCACCAAATGCATGGATAACAATGGAACCGGCTGAGTCCTTAAATCCGGTGGTATAGCCAATCGCATCATCAAGCACCAGCCATTCATTTAACAGATAAAGCGGAACGACTAATAGAGCGAGCAATGCGTATTGAAAAACACGTAGACGCCCTAGTACAGCACCCATAGCGATTAATGCCGTGGCGACTGATAGCTCGGCAAATAGCAACGAATCCAGCGTGTGCGGTGATAACTGGTGACCAAAGATACCGTTCGCGCGTAACAAAATGTAAAGAGGAAGTCCAACGGCGACAACCAGATAGGTGCCAGTTACCGCGCCAAACCCATAGCGGCGGACAAATACCATGAGAAAACCGAAACCGACCAGAAGCATGGTCAAGATGTTGATAATGTAATTATACTTTGCAACTACTTGCGCTTCACTCACAACAGCTGCTACTTCACTAGCGCTGACCCAACTGCTGAAACCTAGGAGAAACAGCCCCACTACGTTCAGTAGTGTCAAGCAAAAGCCTTTGTTCATATGATTCTTCCTTATTTTGGTTGTTTGGGATATTTCCGGGGAAACACTGTTTATGCCAGGTAGAACTTTAGTTATTAATATCGCTGCATTAATTGATCAACACATTCTATGGCGAGACCCTCAGAGCGTGTTTTAATTTGAATACAGATTCATCCCCGGGTAGGAGTTTGAACTCTAATTACCTTTAAAACAATAGGGTCTAAATAGATTAATGATTATTTTTGCAATGAGATTTGAGTATGAGAAAGAATAATCATCAATAGAAACCGGTGTTTATGTCTGTGCCGGATAAGACAGAATTTTAAGATGCAGCTTTAGGCGCTATGTCTTAAAGATCAAATTTTCTTCATTTTACAAATTTTATTTACTGCGTGATAAAAGTCACAAAGAAAATCATGGAAATATGTTTTACTCAACGCTCAACGCACATTTCCACCGCTTTAATGCCCTTTAGTTTGCTGTTACCGCTGAAAACTAAATGAGGATATGCGTTAAATTCAGCAAAGACTGTGTCATTCAAAGTGTTCGCAATGCTTTAAGGAAAAATGATTTAAATATACCAAAGCAGCAATAACGGCTGATTGCAAAATCTTTGTCTGAGATTTCTGTACAAAACACAAAGACCTGAAATTAGCGATCGTTGCCACCTGTAAAACAGGCGGCATATAGCCAATGAGAAATCGGAGAATGCTATAAACTATTCAATCCCTTGTGATCTAAGATAATCCTCATAATTGCCCTTGAAATCATTCATACCATCCGGTTTCATTTCAAGAATTCGTGTGGCCAGTGAAGAAACGAATTCCCGGTCATGGGAAATAAAAATCAAAGTGCCGGTATATTTCTCCAGTGCGCTATTCAGTGATTCGATGGATTCCATATCCAGATGATTGGTCGGTTCATCCATCAGCAAAACATTCGGTTTCTGCAGAATCAACTTGCCAAAGAGCATGCGGCCCTGTTCTCCGCCAGAGATTACGCGGGTGGATTTTTTGACGTCATCGCCGGAGAACAATAATCGGCCCAATGTGCCGCGGATCGTTTGATCATCATCATTGCCTTGCCGCCACTGGTCCATCCATTCGGTCAATGACAGGGTTTCTTCAAAATCAGCCGCATGATCTTGCGGATAATACCCGGGGCGTGCCTTATCGGGCCATTTTATCGTACCGGAATCCGGTATTAGCTCGCCTACAAGGCAACGCAGCAGCGTGGTTTTTCCGATTCCGTTAGGGCCAATGATGGCGATTTTTTCGCCGGCTTCTATGTCCAAGTTCAAGTGATCAAATAAAGGTTTGTCCATTCCAGCGAAACGCTTGCTGATTTCTTTGATGGAAACAGCGAGACGATGCAGCTTATCCCGGTCATCCACTTCAAACAGGATATAAGGATATTGGCGGCTGGATGGTTTGACATCTTCCAGTTTGATTTTCTCGATCTGCCGCGCACGGCTGGTTGCTTGTTTGGCTTTCGATGCGTTTGCCGAGAAACGGCTGACAAAAGACTGCAAATCGGCAATCTGCGTTTTCTTCTTGGCATTATTGGTTAACATGCGCTCGCGCACCTGGGTCGAGGCGATCATATAGTCATCATAGTTGCCGGGATAGATACGTAGTTCACCGTAATCCAGATCAGCCATATGCGTGCATACGCTGTTCAGAAAATGCCGGTCATGGGAGATGATGATAATGGTATTTTTGCTGGCATTGATGATGTCTTCCAGCCAACGGATGGTATTAATATCGAGGTTATTGGTCGGCTCATCCAGTAATAAGATTTCCGGATCGGAAAATAATGCTTGTGCTAATAACACGCGTAACTTGAATCCTGGCGCAATTGCGCTCATCAACCCCTGATGCTGGGAAGAGGGGATGCCTACCCCAAGTAGCAGCTCTCCGGCGCGCGCTTCGGCAGAATACCCATTCAGTTCGGCAAATTGAGACTCCAGTTCGGCGGCATGCATATATTCTTCTTCCGTGGCATCCGGATTGGCATAAATGGCGTCACGCTCCTGTTTGACTTGCCATAACTCCGCGTGCCCCATCAGTACCGTATCAATGACTAAACAATCTTCAAAAGCGAATTGATCCTGACGCAGCTTGCCCACCCGTTCACCGCTGTCAACCATGACATTGCCCGCAGTGGGTTCAAGATCCCGGCCGAGAATCTTCATGAACGTTGACTTGCCGCAACCATTCGCGCCAATCAAACCATAGCGATTACCCCCGCCAAATTTTACGGAAACATTTTCAAAGAGTGGTTTGGCACCAAATTGCATGGTGATATTGGCTGTTGTAATCAAAGTCTGTACCTAAGGGTTATTGTTTCAAGAGAAGGGCCGACATTCTAAAGGTTTTTTTAGGGTTACGGTGAGTGTTAATAACTTTCGATTGGAAATGAAGCTGTTGTAGCTGAAATGTAGAATAGAATTGTGAAGAAAGCAGATGGTTTAAATATAACCAAGCGAAAGCGATCAATTGCAAAGTCTTTTCATGTGATCGTATCACGCACAAAGATTGAAAACGGCAATTGGGCTTATGCTTTGCAAGTGCAGAAACTGTTAGTGACAGGCTTGGCAATTATTTTTGTTAACTCTATTTCATGCTGCTTGATGCGCCTCCTATACTGTGTTGAAAGCAAGTATAGGAGGGATTGTTCCTGAGTCAGGATGCGGTGTTTTAATTTACTTGATGGTATACGCCAAATTGTAAGTTTTATTGTTGAGCATATTGGTGCAAGCAAATCCGGCCGGGGATAGGACGCTGCCTAGGCCGTAACCGATATAAATTTGAGTGCCTGCAATATTACTCAAGTCTGTCGGGGTGACGATGATCGATATCTTGTCGTGGGTTGAGAGCGTGGTGGTGAGGTATGCGGGCGTGTTATCGCAACTCGTGAACTGTTTCCATTCCAGACTGCTATTCAGAAAATAGGCTCCGCCACCCACGTTGTTGGGCAGAATGACAGCGACGAACACACTGCCTAGCTTGCCCATATCATTGCTGTCGACAGTCAGCATCCCCATGATGGTTTGTGCTGTGATAGGGCCAGACGTGCTGGACGACACAGACATTGAGCTGTTCGGGTTAGGTGTCTGTACGGTTGCGGAGGCGCTCTTCTCCGAACAATCGTTCCATATATCGCACGCACTTACAGTATAAGAATAGATTGTTTCAGCAGTTAATTCGGTGTCACTATAGGAAAGAACCGGGCCCAACGAAGCTATCAAGCTGTTATTTCGATAGACCATGTATTTGTGATAGATCGTCCCATTGGAGGACGCTTTCCAGGTCAAGGTCACGCTGGTTGTTGAGTCGACATGGGCTTTTAAATTGGTGGGCGCCACGGGGAGTTCACTCGACTTGGCTAAACTGCTCAGCATGAGCGTAGCGAAGAAGATTAGGCTCATCAGTATCACCGGTGCCGATGTCGGGTGTGAGTTGCATTTGTTGAGGTTTTTTATCATCTTTTTTCCTAGTTAATAAAAGAAATAAATGTGGACAGTCAACCGGTATCCGCTTGAATGTTAGTAAGTTGAATTTCTTGAAACATATCGACTAGGAATTGCAGAGCTTTAACGATCATTAAGGACGGTTGGTTGAGATGACGTTAGAAATCCCAATATCATTTGTTCATACCCCAGTTCGGCAGCATGCAGAAAATTTTATCCAGTGGCTCCGGGTTGGGATCATGTTGCTTTTTGATACAGCTATTATTCCACGTGTCTCGATTGATCATCGAATTACAAATAATGAAAAATACCGATTAGTGAAACGCCCCCGGTTGCATAGATGAGTGGGCTGTCCCAGGTGTGGGGAGAAAAAGCTTCGGCTAAGGTAATCAGGATCGGCATTAGAAGTAGCGCGGCAACTAGCTGAGTGGAACTGAAGTATTGGTGAAATGCCAATATCGCAATCACAGTGGTCATCAATACGCAGGCGCTGCCCATATAACTTCGAACGTACTTTTGCTTGGTAAAAAGCGCATAAGTCGTATATTTTCTTTTACCGAATCTTATCCCGACGGGTTCTGCAAGACCGTCACCGACACCATTGGCAATAATGATGATCATGATGAGCGGTAGCATGTCGCGGCTTTCGAAGTAAGCCAGCAAGGGGATGAGTACCAAGTAGCTTGCGATAAACTGTGTGTAAAGCCAAGTCAATGTAAATGGTCTATCTTCCGGCCTATCAAACGAGCAGAACATCACGGAAAGCACCCTGACCTTATTGCGCAAGGGCGCTATAAAAAATGTCAGAAAAATAAATGCGCAGACCACATCGATGAAAAATGTTGTTGCGCTATAGGGATACTCAATGACGGATGACAGTAAAGTCGGCAGAAAGAAAAATGCGAAATGATTTATTTTGCGCGTGTAGTTAACTTTGAAATTTTGATGAATGACTAATAATCCGCACGCATAATGAATTAAAAATAATAATGCGTAGAAAATTGCGTGATGCAACCAATACTCGAAGGGGATGGACATGTGCGGATCGGCTATAGTTTTCTCATGCAATACGAGTCAATTCTCAGCATTTGCATCAAGTGGTTTATATGCAGGTCTCGATAAGATCGTATCCAAATATCGCGCTACATTGCGATAGGATGAAAAATCAAATTCACCACCCAATGTTTCGAAAGAATAAGAATTATTGGTTATGTGCCTGACGCCATTTTGTCCAATTTGCGCTGACGGGGTACAAGTAACTTTGAGATTGTATCGGTATTGGCTGGTGTACTAAACAGATAACCCTGCACTTTTTCACATCCAAGGCTTCTAAGAATATTCAATTGTTCTGGTTTCTCAACCCCTTCAGCGATTATTCCATATCCCAGTTTGTGTCCCATCTCTATCATCGAACTAATTAGAGTCAGTGCTTGCTTATCAACAAGCATATCGTTAACAAAATATTTGTCTATTTTCAGGCAATCAACCTTAAGGTGTTTAAGAGAAGCAAAAGATGAATAACCTGTTCCGAAATCATCAATTGCCAGTAAAACACCCAGGTCTTTCAAGTCTTGAAATATGGAAAGATTGCGTGGGTCGGTCTGCACAATGCTCTCTGTCACTTCTAACTCCAGCTCAGCTGGGGCTATTCCTACTTCTTCAATAATACGTTTAATCAGTGACGCAAACTCTTTATCGAGAAAAAGGCTTGGAGAAATGTTTACTGCCATACGAAGCGAGTGAAAGCCTTCTTTCTTCCAGGCGACTAATTGGCTACAGGCTGTTCTTAACACCCATTCGGTAAGTGGTTTAATCATACCGATTTTTTCGGCTGTGGCGATAAAATCAATTGGCGGGACTTGGCCTAATTCCGGATGATGCCATCGTGACAGTGCCTCGAAACCAAAGATTTCTCCGGTATTGACTTCAATTTGCGGTTGATAAACCAAGGACAATTGTTGTTTTTCGATTGCTTTCCTTAAGTTTTGCTCAACATGAAAACGATGCTCAGCTTGTTGGGTAAGTTCCGCTTTATAGAAAGCATACTGATTTTTTCCATTTTCCTTTGCTGTGTAAAGCGAGGTATCTCCTGCTTTTAATAATGCTGACAGATCTTTTCCATCATCCGGGTAATATGCGATTCCAATACTGCAAGTCGGTGTGAGTTTTCTGGAATACATCTCGATCGGTTGCGCTATCGCATCAAGACAACGTTTCGCGACATTGGCTGCATAATCAGCATCTATTTCTTCAATGAGAATACAGAATTCATCGCCTCCAAGACGCGCAATAAAATCAATTTCACGGCATGTATTGACCAAACGCTTTGCAATGGTCTTAAGCAGCAAGTCACCAGCATCATGCCCAAGACTGTCGTTAACAGCCTTGAAGTCGTCTAGGTCAATATATAGCAATCCAAAACGACGGTTATGCCGGGCAGACGTTTTTGTGATTTCTGCAAGGTGCTGAGAAAAAGCGGCGCGATTGGCAAGACCGGTTAGTTCATCGGTATAGGCGAGTATTCGTATGCGCTTTTGAGTCTGATCCCGTTCCATGACTATTCCCGCAAGCCGGGCTGCAGCGATAAGATCATGTAATTCTGCTGTATTAGGAAGCGCAGGATGATTGTAGTACATGCCAAACGCACCTAAAACCTTTCCACTGGAAGCATTGATGGGTTCAGACCAACAACAACGCATGCCATGGGGTAGGGCGTATTGTTTGATTTTTTCCCATTTAGGATCTGTCTCAATATTCTCAACGAGAACACGCCGTCCTGTATAAGTGGATGTTCCACACGATCCGACATTGGGTCCGTTTTCCAGACCGTTTATGGCGTCACAATATGCCTTTGGCAAGCTCGGAGCCCCTCCGTGCAGAAGCTTGTTATGCTCTAATTCAAGCATTGAACATCGCATTCCAGGATGGCGGGCTTCATACAATAGCGCAATCGCATCATAGATGTCAGATGCGGAGCGCCCTATTGCAATCATCTCGAGAATTTCGGCATTTTTGTTATCAAATATTTCTGCCAGTTTACGCTCTGTCATATCAATATGTGTTCCAACCAGCCGAATTGGCTTACCATCAGATTCGCGAATTACAAGAAATGCTCGGGAGAGGACATAAACTTCGTGTCCATCCTTATGATGCATACGCATTTCAACTTCAAATGAATCGGCTTGACCAACCAAGTAATCCTGAACCTTTTCGAGCACTCTGTCCTTATCATCGGGATGAACCAGATTTGCCCAGGTGTTCAAGTCATTATCAAGTTCATTTTCTCCATACCCCAGCATACTTTTCCAGCGCGGTGAGTAATAGACTTCATCCGATTCAAGATTCCAATCCCAAAGCCCATCGTTAGCGCCACGCATCGCCAGAGAAAACCGCTCTTCACTGATATAAAGCGCAGTTGTACGTTCTTCTGTCATCAGATTGACAGCAGCAAGTTCGGTATGTAGCCGTTGTATCTCTTCAAGAAGCTGGGACTTGGATCGATTGGTATAATTTTTAATCATCTCAATAGACAGAGCGTGTTGTTTTAGGGGATAGCAACTACTCACTGAGATTCGGGAATTGTCACGCGGACACGATCTAAGTGTTGGAAAATGGTTGCTCTTATTCCGTGTCGGCCATTACTTCATCAAGGTAATACGATTTAATTCTCGACATTGTTATCAACCGGCTTATGCTTTCTTGTATGCAGATCTCGATAAAATCGCATCCAAATAGCGTACTACATTTTTGTAGGGTGCAAAATCAAATTCACCGCCCAGTGCATAGGACAAAACACCCGCCATATTAATATCGGCAACGGTAAATTTATTGGCCACCAGAAAATCTTTACCAGCCAGATAGGCATTCAATACCTCGAGTGGTTTCATCAGTTTCTTTTCAGCCAATTGGATGATGTCAGAACTTCTGTCTTTTTCATCCAGAACCTTCCGGTGGAGAATAAGATCCACACATGCTGTTTCCATTTGGGTTACTGCAAAAAAAGTCCATTTGTAGAGCTGCGCTTCATCTTCCAGCCGGTTAACCCACAGTTTCTCAGCGCCATATTTTCTCGACAGGTAAAAATTAATCGCCATGGCCTCGGTCAGCACCAGATCGCCATCAACCAGAGTGGGTACCTGGGCAAGTGGGTTTAGCTTTAAATATTCGGGAGTGTGCTTCTCTTCCTCGAATGGGTTTATCTTGACATGCCGGAAATCAAGACCAAGTTCCGCCAGCGTGAATAATACATATTTCGCGCGTGACCATTCAATTCCATACAAAGTAATCATATTTTCACCTTGAAGTTAACGCTTGTTATTGCATAATCCTAAATTCCTCAGTTGAAGACTCTTAAATCGCTCAAGAACCCTACTGATTAAGGTTCTTTGAAAGATACATGGCATTACCAATCAGGTGAGATTTTAGTGGAATAATCAAAATCTGCTGAAATTGTTGTCACGCCTTGCTCTCAGCTTGTTTGCCGCAACGAAGGAGCAGTTAATATTTCTGGCCTGTAACCATTGATAGTATTATATTTCAGCCATTTTCATCCTAAATTCCAACTGAGGAAATTAGGATAATGGATTAATTACTGCATTTTAGCAGGTCTGTTATGGTGGGTGTTGATCCACAGACGCGACGATCCATTGCACGGAACGGCGGTTGGAGGGTATGCTTTGCTGGTATGGAATTTTGGAATAGGGGTCTGGTGAAAAAACTTATTATGTTTGATTTTTCAGAGAAAAATGCTTTCCCGTTACTTAGAAATTTGCTGGATGCAGATTCTAGCAGGCTGTTTCACGAACAGCACGAAATTAAACAAGCGCATCCCGCGGATATTTTAACTGATAAATTACTGTATCTTAACGTAAAATTCCAGACCTTTTGGAAGAATAGCTCTTTAGAAACGCAGTGGGATAATTCAAAAAACAACCCAAAAGGAGACAGTATCTCCGATTATATTTTAGAGCTTGATTCTTTTTATGATTCTTTGTTTTTAATAATAAAATGTTTTGAGCCCCCAAGAGAGCAGGATAATAAAGACGCGACTAGGTGGCTTAAAGGCATAAAATCAGTTAGAAATCAAAAGTTTTTGGACTCTACGAGTCAGAGCCAAAAATTATTTCGCGATATGGCTAATAAACTAAAGCATGGTCATGTTTCAATATCCATGTTGACAATCTCTAATCACAAGAACATTCCAGTAGATGGTTTCTATATTCAAAGCATCGTCGGTCCAAATGATCAACGGGGGCCTGATCCAGATATTCATCAACTTTATAGGGGAGCTGCAACGGCGATTTCGTATAATCACTTTGCACTGCACTGCACTGCATAGCATAGGCTGCTTATTCTTGCACCTGCATAAATTAAATGAAACCCTATTTCCGAAGAATTCGAGTAATTTTTTCAAGCAATCTGAAGCGGCAAGTAAAATGATATTTGCGTGTGAGTCGATTGATCATGACTTTTATCCAGATGAATATGAAAAGCCATTTATGGGAATTAAGCGAGTAAACCCTGACAAGTTTTCATTAATTTATCCGTACAGATATAAAAAATCAGCCAACGAGATCTTCCATAAAATAAGCGGCTATAAAGCAGAGGTGAGATTTAATCCGCGCACTAGTTCATCAAATGGAATCATTCCATATATGCCCCTGCTCTAGATGGCATTGGTTTTGATTCGGCGGATCACCTTTCGGGCATCCGTCTACGAAGCTGAAAACAAGCCGCCGAAAAGATGAACGCATCGCGTCTTTACCGATTCGGATATCGGCTCAACTTATAAATAATCTGATACTCCGCGCCGTCCGCCTCGATGATGATGGACGACTCCCGGCTGTTTTCGCCTTTCTTCAATGCGGGAATCGTGGCGGTGAAGGGGCCGTCGTCGTCTTCGCCGCTGTCGAGTTCGAATACGGTGATGTTGAGCCTGTTGTCAAAAGCGGTATTTTTAGGGTAATAAGAATTGAGCATCCGTCGCTCGTCGTCGTCGAAGTCTTCGTCGGTGAAGTCGAGGAAATTGGTGGCCATATCATCGGCGGTCATGGTGAGGTGGATCTCGTCCGCGCCGAGGCCGCTTTGGTCTTCGATGCTGTAGATTTCCAGGTGATTCAGATAGGAAATACTGTAGCGATAGCCTGCCAGGAATTCAAAGTCCGTTGTCTGGCTGCGTTCCAGCAGAATATAAACATCCTTGATGTCGGCGGCACGATCATAGTCGATTACTGTGAGCCGGTCTTCATTGGTTACCTGCGCAAAAGGCGCCGGGGCGCCGATGCCTTCGAACAAACTGAGGCGGATTTTTCGTTCAAAATCGTTTTGGATATAAAGCTGCACCGGGTAAGGGTTGCCGCTCAATAATTGTTCGGCCAGCGGCGCCCTGAACCAGCATTCGTCGTTTGCGCCATTTTTCTGGCCGACCGGCAGGCGTGGATCTTTGGGGATGTCGTTTGGCAATAAACCGATGGCGAGGAAGCGGTTTTCGCCGGTGTGCTTGATGAAAGAGAAAGCGATGTTGCCGGTGAATTGATCCTCTCTTTCAGCAGCTTTCAGACGGATGAACATTGGCCGGTGTACATCGACCTGATCGCCTATCTCAGACAGCCCGAATTCATGTTGCAGACTGTTTAACCAGTCGAGGTCGAGTCCCAGTTCGCCCCATTTGACTTGATTGAACGGATCAATTTTTGTGGACATAGCGTTGTCGTAATAGAAAGCGGCTTCCAGATTGGGGCTATAAGTGAACGTGTAAGTACCCGGTTCATGAATATAAATCCACTGGAACACGCCGGAGGAGGGGATCTTCAGGTCATTAGCGATATTGACTTTGACCAGTGAATCCGGCGCCTGAAAATGCACAAAATCGCCCTGCAGTTTGGCTTGATTCGGCGTGTTGTACGGAAACTGCCAGTGCACTTGCGCCAAGATACCTTTGTGGTCGCTCTGGATTCTTTCAAACGCCATATCCAACGCGGAGAAATTGGACGGCAAAATTCGCATGTGCTGCGCCACCAGATGGCGAGGCGTTTCGCCCATGGCATCGGTGCGTTGCTTCGGAAAACAGATGTAATCCAGCCGCTCTTTCAACCCTGCCGGCAAATACTTGCCATCTTTAAGATTGGTGTTGGTCAAACCCGGGTCTGCTTCCATGAAAGCACCCGGCGGCGCCATCAATGTGCGCCAACCGTCAATCAGTTGCCCGGTGAAAATCAACTGGTTTTGCCTGACGGTTATTCCTTGCGAGGCGTTGTTGTACGGTCCGCCGTTGTTGATAAACACGTTGGTCCATTCGCTATGACCCTCGGTGGAATAGGGCGGCGTGTCGCCGCGGATGTTCAAATCACCCAGTACGATGACTTTATCCCAATTGCTATTATCTTCCGGCGCGCCGATCAGGTCGATGAGCCCGGCTTCGATGACTTTCAGTTGCCGCAAGCGGATGGTGTGATGTTCGCCGACTTCTTCGTAAAAAGCCTGCAAGTGTGTCAAGGCGATGGTGACGACCTCAAAGTGTAACCCAGTGCTGATTTGTACGATGGACACACCTTTTTCCGCCAAGCCGTCATCGCTCGCGCTCATCGGGTAAAACATTCCGCCAATGCCAGCACTAACGTAGGGATAAAACCGGCTGCGGTTATTGGAAAAGTTATAGTCCGACGGCGGCAATTCGCGAAACTCGAATTTGCTGAATATCGCCAGCCCGCCGTCGTTCAAATCGCCGCTGCCGCCGTTGAACGACACGATGAAATGGGGATACATGTCCTTGAGTCCTGTCTCCAGAATCTCCTTGGCATCTTCGTTATCCGCCTCGTTGAACACCACCACATCGGGATGCTCATCAAAAGCAAAATTACCGGGATCGAGTGCTTTGACCGCCGCCTTTGCGCGCCATTCTGCGTCGCTATGAGGACCTGCGGGCCAGGCTTGCGCCTGGATGTTCATGGTTAAGATTCTGATATGTCTCATAATAGAAGAACTCCCTAAGCTAGGTGATTAGCAGATTATTGAAAACTCGTGTGTACTGTTGTTTGATCGAAGTATTCTAACGCGCTTGACCGGTTTTCACAGGATTTAATCCTATTGCGGCAATCAACATTCCAAGAACCGCCAGTCCTGAAACGATGGCAAACGCGTGTAAATAGCTGCCGGTGAGGTCCTTAACGCTGCCGGATAGCAGTGTTCCGAGGACGGCGCCGGTGCCGTAGGCGGTAAACACCAATCCGTAATTCTGCGCATAATGCAGTTTTCCAAAGAAGATGCCGGTCGCGGTGGGCGCCAGCGCCAGCCACCCACCCAGGCACATCCACAACACGCAGAATGCAAACAAGTACAGCATGGCATTGCCTTGTCCGAAAAAGAACAGCAGTAAAGACGCACCTAGAATCATCGTAAATGAAACCATTGCGGTATGCTTCGGACCCAGCTTGTCGGTTAAAGCCCCGAACAACGGCCGCCCGAGTCCGTTGAATATCGCAAACAATGAAACAGCAAGCGCTGCCGTTGCCCCGTCCAGCTTCGCTACTTCGGTGCCGACCGGAGATGCGATGCCGATTGCCATTAACCCCGCTAAACATCCGATTGTGTACGTAGCCCACAACGCATAGAAACTACGGGTTTTTAACATTTCTCGCCTATTGAGGTTTAAGGATGGCATTAAATCAGTGGCAGCAGAAGCTGTTTTTACTCCCTGAGGTGCCCACCCAGTGGGCGGGAAACTCAATAATTGAGCTAATAGCATGAGCACAACCAGAAAAGCGATTCCTGAGTAAAGAAAGGTAGGAAGTATTCCAATATCAGGATGATCGATCATCGCTTTCATGAGTGGCGCGATTACCAATGCCGATATGCCAAAACCCATCACCGTTAAGCCAATCGCCAAGCCGCTTTTTTGCGGAAACCATTTCGCGACCACGGCAATCGGGCAGCCGTAAACAATGCCGACCCCGGCTCCGCCTATTACGCCGTATAAAATGGTCAGGACAGTAATGTCCAGAGAAAAACTTGCAGCAATCCACCCTGTCCCTACCAGCAAGCCTCCAAGCATAGTCGTCTTTTGGGGACCCCATCGTGCTACTAAACTTCCTGCAAATGGCATCGCAATCGCGAAGACAGCAAGGAATACCATAAATGGGTAGCCGCTTTGGCTCGAAGATATTCCCCACAATGCTTCCAAAGGTTTTCTGAAAACACTGAATGCATAAATGGATCCAAGACAAACATTGATTAATAATCCAGTCACAACCAGTACCCATCTCCCTTGTTCCGCTTTCATACCGAATAGTTTCAAATTTTGCACAACCATTTCAGTTTCTCTCTATCATCTTGTTATTTCAATCAGCACAGTCTCTTGCCGTGGAGACTCTTCTCATGATCTTACCGTTTCTTGTCTTCTGCCGGGTCTTAATCTGGATGATAGCTTCGATAACTGCAGCGGGATAGGTTATGTCTGTGCCTGCGGAATAGTTATTTGGCAATGGCGGGTTCATAGAAGGTGTGCAGCATCGACCCGAAATAGAGTTGAATTCGAAGGGAAAAATTTATTCAGGAGATTAATATTTCGCAGTGCAGCATAAAGACCGGAAAATTGCGATTATTACCGCTTGAAAACAGGAGCATGCGGTCTTGAGAAATCGGAGAGTGCTATCAATCGTACCTGACGGTGATCGGGATTATTCTGCACAAGAATAAGAGTTTTCAATTATGGGCCTGGCGCTTTTTTGTCTTTTGGTTCAAATGAGGAATTTGGGATTATAATAAAAAATTGTTCATGATTTGATTTTTTAGAAGGTTTTATGCTATGGGGAAAAAAGCCACTATCACGCCTGCTTCAAAAAAAACACCTGTACGTAAGACGAGTCGCCGTAAGATAAGCGATGGTGATATCTCTCCTGTACTGACGGATGAAGGCATTCAAGCGTATGAAATTGATGAAGCGATAGCATCAGCTCAAAACTCTAAAGAAATTGCCATGCAAGATATACTGGAAAAAATTAAATCCGGTGATGCCTCAACCTTGGCGGAAACCTTGGACGTAATTTTGATGGGGGCATCACCGGATGATGCCGCTAAACTTCGGCATGCCTTGCTTGAGCACATTCACCCCATCGTCACCAAAAGAAAAAGTAATCCAGATGATGAATTGTCTGATGATTGGCGAGAAGGCGGGTATCCCTATAAAAACCTAATGACCCGCAAGGCATATGAGAAAGCCAAATATGATTTACAAGTAGAGCTACTAAAATTCCAAGCATGGGTTAAAGAATCCGGGCAGCGAGTGGTAATTTTGTTTGAGGGCCGCGATGCTGCTGGAAAAGGAGGAACGATAAAAAGATTTATGGAACATCTGAATCCTCGCGGTGCCAAGGTAGTGGCGCTGGAAAAACCATCTGAGGTGGAACGCGGACAATGGTATTTTCAGCGTTATATTCAGCATTTGCCGACTGCTGGTGAAGTGGTCTTGTTTGATCGATCTTGGTACAACCGTTCTGGCGTTGAGAGGGTTATGGGATTTTGTGACAATGATCAGTACAATGAATTCATGCGGCAAGTGCCAGAATTTGAAAGGAATCTGTCAAGAAGTGGTATTCTTCTGATCAAATTCTGGTTTTCAGTTAGCAAAAAAGAACAACTCAGACGTTTTAAAGAAAGAGAAGCGCATCCGCTTAAACAATGGAAGTTATCGCCTATTGACGTGGCTTCTTTAGACAAATGGGACGAATATACTAAAGCAAAAGAAGCCATGTTTTTTTATACAGACACGGCCGATGCCCCATGGACAGTGATTAAATCTGATTGCAAGAAACGGGCAAGGCTTAATGCGATGCGTTATGTTTTGCACAAAGCATCTTATACAAATAAATATCTGCCAAATATCGGTCCGTTGGATCCTTTGCTGGTAGGCCGTGCGCACGTTGTCTATGAGCAAGGCGAGCATGAGCACGCATTATTGTGAACTGTCACCACTTTTTGTAGCCACGAAAAGTCTTTCCGGCAGCAAAACTGGGGCATATATTTAACGAGAAATCGTTGGGTACTATTGATGGTGCTCAATGACGATAGGAATTATTGTGTACATGAATTAGAATTCCTGGTTATGGATGTGATGCTTTTTTGTGAGTTTTGAGTTCGCTGTTCAGGGTAGCTGATGTGCTGATGTGCGCAAAGTTGATTAACTAACAAAATAGGATTTTCCGAAGTTTTATAGTACAAATGTACTGTCTGAAAATGACAGACCAACTATATCCACTGGATTGCTATTGTGATCCAATGAGAATGGGTAATTAGTTGATTTACCTCAGAGATCAGTATCCTATACTTTTAGAGGATACAAGTTTGTACAATACAATACAATATATTGTCCTCTGAAAGCTTTTTGTCTGTAGAGCGGCAATTAAAATACAGATAAACAGATAAAAATTATAGACTTCGATGATGGTTTGTAGTTAATCGAGTTTTAACGTAACACTGTATATCCATAAACAACATTTGATTAATTCAAAGGAAATTATCATGAAATATTCTTTTATTGCTGGCTCAAAAGGGAGGGCGTTACTCGCTTTGGCGATGTTATGCGGCGCTTCTCATGCACTTGCACTTGATACGCCGGCTTATTCCGTCACGGGATCGGGTTTTCTCGGTTTCGATAGGCCGGTGACCGCGGGTTTCAAATTCACCGCCGAGTCGGCTAGTAACCTGACTGCACTTGGCTATCACGACGAAGGTTTGGACGGGCTCTTCAATGCGCACGACGTAGGATTGTATGATCTGTCTGGTACACTGCTCGCCAGCGCGACCGTTCCCGATGGCACGGCAGGGGATCTGATCGGAGAGTATCGTTACGTCACGCTTGGCAGCGCTTACACATTAACGGCGGGTACTGAATATGTATTGGCCGCCCATACCACCGCGGGTGACGGGTACCGTTTCGGCACTGTGCCGCCAATCACGCTAACGGTTGATCCATTGATTTCAATCGGCGATGACGCCAGTCTCTATGTCTATGGTTCAACGTTAGCCTTCCCAACCGCTTTCGCTGGTTATGACATCTATGCGACGCCTAACATGCTGTTGTCGCCGGTGCCAGAGCCAGAAACCTATGCGCTGCTGTTAGCAGGATTGGGGTTAATAGGCTTTACATTGCGTAACAAGAAAGCTTAAAAATAAGTTACCTTTATTAAACGTATTCAGTCGAATGAAGAACCCGCCTCTATGGCGGGTTTTTCTTGTCTGCTATTTTCAGACTATAAGAGTTGTTCCTGAAAAAATAACTAACCACGATTCGAGGCCGGTTGTGATGCATGGATCAGTGATGATGCATTTGAGTGGTATTTGATCGAAATTTCGATGGGTAATTTAGCGCCTCAAGTGCTAATTCCAAGACCGGAACCCGCTTGCTTACAAGGCGAACTTCCAGCGAATCAGACAGTGCGTTAAGGGGGGCGCCGCCTTGGTAGCTAAAGCGTATTGAAATATGATCGCCTTTGGAAACCGCAATTGGCGTGGAGAGTGGAACGATGATGTATTGGGTATGCCAATCGACGGTGCTGTGTGTCAGCATATTAATGGCCAGTATATTTTTGGTGATGAGTCGTAATGCATTGAGTTGACCGTCTTCAGCAATGATGATTTCTCCGTCCCAATGACAGGTTTGGCTAAATGGTTCGGCATAAGCCAGCAATTGAAATACCTCAGGATTTCCGAGGCTTTTGCTTCTTTCCTGAATTGCGCAGGGATCTTGAAATAGAATCGTGGGCGCGTAGAAACCTTCAAAATGGAAGTTTTGTTCTATCGGTTGAATGGCCTGAATGCTGGCTTCTGGCACAAAGATAGGCAAGGGGCTGCCAAACTTTTCCCAGTAACGTTTTTTAAAGGAATCGATAACAGGCATTTGCTTTTCACGTAACAAACCCGTGTGCAGCATTTCACAGATCACCACGTCAACCGGTTCCGGCGGCAAGTAATGCAGCGCATCGGCTTGGATAACTTCGACTTTGCCGCCATTAATGTTTTTCGCAAGAAAGCTGCGCGCAGCACCTACCAGTTCCGGGTTGCGCTCAACACAATAAACCTTCTGCGCTTTTTGCGCGGCAAAAAACGATTGTACGCCAGTGCCGCCGCCCAGCTCCAGAACCTTAGCGCCCGGTTTGACCACCAAATTAATTGCTTCTTTAAAGCCTTTCATCCGGATAGTGTCATTCAACATGTTGTGATGGTAATGCAGGGGAATGAATTGGCCAAGTTCCAAGCTCTCGAATTTATTTTTCATAGGGATTCCTGAATATTTAGCGCTGCGAATTTATAATGAGTTGCTGTGACTGTTGACAGCAATGATCATGCCAGTCTGCGGAATGGCATACGCTGGCAGTGCTGGCGCATTTATACTTGGTTTTTTCTAGTGGATGGACGGCAAGACCGGCAAATATTGCCGAAAAAATAATTGGACTCGTGCCTGCAGCCCGGCATGCAAAAATTGAGATTCCAGCAATGCAGCAATAGCAAGCCAAGATTACTTCAATAACCGATGGGCGCTCATCAGAAATACAGCGTAATATTTCAAAACAAAAAATGCATTGCTTCGTTATTTTATCGCCGGTATAAACAGGAATAAATATTGTTATGACAGAACCAACGATTGTCTGCCCGAACTGTAAAACGGAAATTAAACTGACTGAATCATTGGCGGCGCCGCTGATTGAATCCACGCGTAGGCAATTTGAGCAACGCTTGGTGCAAAAAGACACTGAGATCATGCGGCGCGAGCAGGCCATGCGCGAAAAAGAGAAGCAATTGACGGAAGATAAACGTAAGCTTGAAGACCAAGTGGCTGATCAAGTGGCGGAACAGTTGAAAGCGGAGCGTACCCGCGTGATTGCGGAGGAATCCAAAAAGGCTAAGCAGGCCAGCGCTGCCGAACTGGAAAACAAAGCGCGCGAGCTGGTTGAGTTGCAGGAAGTGCTCAAAGCCCGCGATGAAAAATTGGCGGAAGCGCAGAAAATGCAAGCTGAACTCATCAAGAAACAGCGCGAACTCGACGATGCCAAACGTGAACTGGAGCTCACCGTGGAAAAGCGGGTGCAAGACGGATTGACCGAAGTGCGTACACTCGCCAAGAAAGAAGCCGAGGATGAACAGAAACTCAAGGTGATGGAAAAAGAACAGACCATTGCCGCGATGCAGAAGCAGATCGAAGACCTCAAGCGCAGAGCCGAGCAGGGTTCGCAGCAATTGCAAGGTGAAGTCCAGGAACTTGAACTGGAGAATTTACTGCGTAGCAAATTTCCTTTCGATACTATCGAGCCGGTACCCAAGGGTGAATTTGGCGGGGATGTGCTGCATCGGGTTGTCAGCACGGGCGGTCAGGCCGGAGGCACCATTTTGTGGGAATTCAAACGCACCAAGAACTGGAGTGACGCCTGGTTGGTAAAGTTGCGCGATGATCAACGCACCGCCAAGGCGGAAATCGCCGTGATCGTGAGCCAGATATTGCCGAAAGGTGTGGAAACCTTTGAAATGGTTGAAGGCGTCTGGGTTACCCACCCGCGCGCCGCTTTGCCGGTGGCGATGATTCTGCGCCAATCCTTGCTGGAAATCGCTCTGGCACGCCAATCCTCAGAAGGCCAGCAAACCAAAACCGAAATGGTCTACCAATACCTCACCGGCCCGCGCTTCCGCCAGCGTGTGGAAGCCATCGTTGAAGCGTTTTCCACGATGCAGGAAGATCTGGATAAAGAGCGTAAAGCTATCATGAAACAATGGGCTAAGCGCGAGGAACAGATTGAGCGCGTGATGGGAGCTACGGTGGGAATGTACGGAGATCTTCAAGGAATTGCGGGGAAATCGTTGCAGGAGATTAAGGGGCTCGAATTTTCGGCCTTAGAAGATATGGGGCGTGAGAAAATGGATGAATAAGTAGTGATGGATTGTCTTGGAACAATTGATTCTCCCGGAAGGAAGAATCAATTGTTTTAAGGACAGGCTATTTGATTTTCTTTTCTATCTTGGGTACCGTCACTTTGATTGCCTCAAGTACGGATTGAGCGGCAATCTTTTGCATCTCCGCTTGCGTTGATCGACCCAAATGTTTGGCTGCTGCTGATGCCAGAGATGCGTTAGCAAGACTGATCATCAGCGGACCCCATGGATCAATGGGATGAGGTTTGCCGTTGATAATAATCGCTCCGCCACCATCAACTGCTACACCGCCGATGATGGTTCCATAAATAGCGCCGAAGGCATCCGGATCTATTTTGGGAATATTGATATCGGATTTTTCATAAACCGCAATGGCTATTCCAGTTGCACCGGCTGGCACATTGAGCACACTGTTGTTTGCTGTTCCGGCACCATAAGATATCCATTTGGAAAATGGCTCAGTGGTGGAATTAACCGACGCTGAGGCTTGCAGGGTTTGTGCTTTGGTGGTTGGCACGACGCCGACAACATTGGCTTGACTCGTGAGACTCGGATCACTGGTTACCGTGACAAAAGTGTCATCAATAAAATCCCCTTTGATGGCCGAGAATGCATCGTCAATAATGACGGTGGGTCCGGGTCCACCCCCGCCTGTGGGGTAGTACCACGCGGTAATCGTTAAAGGACTGCTGCCGACTGATTGAGTTAATGTTCCTGCCGGATAAGTTTGCCCTTGCGTTCCATTAGTTACGCTCCAGAATAACATATGAGCCATACCGGTTGCGCCATTGTATGTGTATTGTATTTCAGGGACGTATAGTGGCGAAATATTTCCCGGTTCATCGACATCAACTTCACTGGATGGATAGGGCTCAAGTTCTCCATTGGCATTGCGCGGTTGACGATGATGGCCTGCGGGAATAATTACTTTGTAATGTACGCTGACATGAGGCATGATTTTCTCCGTTAACAAAACAATTTTTTATACAAGTTGTTTGTAATGAATAACATTTCTTGAAAATTTCAATCACTGCGCATTTAATTCTACGCTTCCAATGGCGAAACTGCATGAGATTTGGTGATACCGGAATTTATTATCCTGGATCTTTCGGCAATTCTTGCCAGTTGCTCATGGTTTTACTTGAGTAGAGCTGGGTATTATGCATTCATACGACCAGGTCATGGACTGCCTAGAATAAGCGCCACCGATGGATTCACAAGACTCTTTTTCGTTATTAGAATAAATAAACGATGTTATTAATATCGCAATTAAAAGGAGTGTATACAAAAAAACTTTTGTCTTCTCGCTCATGATTTAACCTCATTGAATGGAGTGAAAGAGAAATCAAAACCCAAATAATCCCAAGGTATATTTATGCAACCACAATCACACTCACCATGATTATCTTTTGCTCTCCACCAAACCGGCTGACCTGTCTGCGCTTGCCGTACTCTCATATCGAATTGAGGAACAGGTTGACAGATTAGGTAATGCGTTACATTCGACATATCCACACAAGAAAGACCGCTTATATTATGAAATGTAATTTCTTTTTCATAAGCATGTTCAATACCGCGCAAGATAAAACCTTCTTTAGCAGTGCGCATTTCATCCAACTGCTCTCTGGATCCATTCCATTCTTTCCATTCAGCCATTTTTATCCTTCCTTAGAGCTTTTAAACACCTATCCAGACTCGAAAATCATTGTTTTGTCATGAAATAACTTTAGTGAATTGTTTTAATATGGCTTGATATAACCACGACCCACCCCATGCAATTACAAGAACCATTAACAAGACTGCTAAACCATAAAATATTTTATTAATCACTTCACTATCTCCTGCAATACTTTCATTTCAGCTGCTCGGGAAGAGTCCGGACAGTTACTCATTTGATGTGTGCAATATTTACTCTGGTATGGGTTTACATGATGGCTTCCTGTTTTTGGTTTGATTAAAACATAGGGAGATTAGTTTTCTGCCGTGCTGGTTGGCTATGCGCTTGCTCTGAGTGCAGTGTGCATGATTTCATCGAGTGCGTGGTTGTTTGCTAGCTGTTGTGGTGTGTTCAGCACCTGCCCGAATTCTGCGGCTAAATGATTTTGTTTGTCAAACTATCGAATTGTAACTTAATTTTTTTAACCTATAGAAATTGACCACAAAAACTACAAAAGGGCGCTGCAATATGTTATGGGTGAGTTGTTCCTAAGAAACTTTAAACAAACTCATATCCAAAGCATTGTATGAGGATGCTGCCCGAACTCTAACTACGTTCGGTATCGCACAGATTAATCTCCATTCTCCCGGATATGCTAATAAAGAATGATTCGGAAAAGTAGAAATTTTTTGTGATCATTCCTTAGATTGATTTTTAGTGGAGTTAATCAGTATGAGAACTATTACTTTATTTGCAAGTATATTATTTATGGTTGTTTTTTCTTTAAGCGCAATGGCGGGAGATAATCGACTAATTGATGCAATTCAGCATACACAAAGGGCCGTTACCGCGGTAGATGGCATGGATGTCGCCAAACATGCAGAGATGGCGAAAAACCATGCGAATGCTGCGAAAACTGATAAACATAACAAATACGATAATAAACAGATGGATGATGGAATTAAGTGCTTAGATGATGCTATTAAAGAAGGTATGGATGGTAATGCTGAAGCCGCCAGGAAAGCCGCGAATGATGCTTTAAAACATTTTACTCAGGCTACAAATTAATTTTTATTAGCTTCAGTACTATAAAACGGCATATAAAGATTCGCCGATTTTAATAGTACTTTCAGTTCTCTTCTATTCCTGATTTATCCTTTTTATATATCGTCGTCTGTGTGCATACGTACTACTTTTGCATACAGACGTTCTGATAATTTCATCGAAAAAATGAATCCCTCAGGATTGCGCCGCCGAACGGCGCGAAGAGTATGACCCAGAAGAAGCATGCACCCGAGCCCTAACGCGAATTATCTTTATCCTAACTGCCCATTTTTGCCAAACGGTTTTTGTGATGCAGTTGTAAGTTGTATACTGTTTTATATCTTTTTACGAAGTGATCAACGATGGAAGATTTTATAAAACGACTAAGATATCGAGCTTGGATTCAAAAATTCCTTGCATTTCTCGCGTTAGCTGGCGCTGTGAGTACTGTAATAATTGGCGCTGATTACTTTATATACGAATCTCCCAAGATTGCTGCACAAGACATTGAACAACAAAGAAAAATATCCTCTTCGTATGATGCCATTTCTCGATTATCAGATCTTAATGCTAGCATTCGTATCAATATGGAAGAATTAAATATAGCGGAAAATGAATTGGGGATGATCAGAAGTGCGGTGGAGCGCGATGGAAATATTGGAATGAGTCAAATTAAAAACAATTATTATTACAATTACATAAATAACGTTGGAGATTCTACTAATAGTCCCTTTGCTAATGCTTATGTGGATGGGGATAAAAAAATATTTAATATAACAAAGATGAAGTTAAAGGAATTAGATGGCATTTTAAATGATATTAAACAAATAAATGTATTCCTAGAAAGTAAAGAAGCAATAAATCGTTATATTAATGCTCAGGAAGCTTATCCAGATTCAATTAGAAAATCGCTTCAGCAAAAGATACTTTATTCCGACCAACTTAAAAAAGATCTCACTCATGCACGTGATATAACCAGAGAAATTGGTGAATCCAGCCGCCTTATTTCCATTAGGGATGAAATTATAGGCAGCGACCAAGAAATTCGAAACCTGGAACAAAGAATTAAAGAGTTTGATGAAAAAATGAGTTCTGGTGGTTTTTTAAAGGAGGCCGAAGAAATTTTAAATACCAAATTGCAAACTAATAAACAAGTTATTGAACAAATAGAGGAATTTTCGGCTAAGGTAAAAAATAATCTAAACGATTACAAGGAAAAATTACCCAAACAAGAAGAATTAGTAAAGAGACTTAATTCTCAAAAAGATAAGTTAGATGCGGAAAAACAATTAATTCCATTACTTAATAATGAAGTAGAGCCAATATTAAATGATAGCAAAGTAGCATTTTATATCTCTACTAACATTGCTCGTCTTGGAATTATGATAGTAACTATATTTTTAGCTCAAGTATTTATCTCGATATATAGATATTTAACCCGAATATCAAATTTTTATCATGCTCGAGCAGATGCTCTTGAAATATTGACACAAACGGAAGCACTTAAGAACACAGATCTATCTAGTTTAATTGAAATGTATTCAAATATATTTTCACCAGAAAAAGTCGATTTTGGAAAAATGCCTCAACCACCTATAGATGAAGTAGTAAAAGGTGCGCACTCTGTCTTTGGAAAGTCCTAGATCAAACATTGGGACAGTTAAGCATAGTTTAATCTCTGCGGGTTCAATTCCCGTTCCTTGGGGCGAAAGCTGGTTGAAAACCAGCAGGTTGAAGAGCGCAGTTAATACCGCCGCTGCTTGCGGCGGGGTGCCTTATTGGATGAGAGGAGTCGTGTATTTTTTGGCTAAGTGCCCCCGCAGATAAAAATAAAGTAAAAATATTTCTTCGGGGTATTGAGGCTAACTTATTGATTGGGTGGTGCCCGGGGCCGGAATCGAACCGGCATGGGCGGTTTAAGCCCGAGGGATTTTAAGTCCCTTGTGTCTACCTATTTCACCACCCGGGCGATAGAAATATCTGATCGGTGGAGGCGGGGGTCGGAATCGAACCGGCGTAGACGGCTTTGCAGGCCGCTGCATGACCACTCTGCCACCCCGCCATTACTGCATAACTTCTAAATGTGCTGTAAGTCTTACGGAAAGAAGCCTGTAATCGGCTATCCAATTTCCGACAATAAAATAACATTTCACAAGAGCCATTTTCTTTGAAAAATGGAGCGGGAAACGAGGCTCGAACTCGCGACCCCAACCTTGGCAAGGTTGTGCTCTACCACTGAGCTATTCCCGCAATATGAAGTTGCTGTGCGACTGGTATTACTTCAGAAACGAAGGGTGGATTATAGAGATGCTGTACGTTTTGTCAAGAAAATGCGGGATGATTATTGACCGAAACTGGCAATCCAAGATTGTTACAAGAGACTGATCAACACTTCAAAGTACAAAAAATCAGTGTTGCCTGAGCGTTGATCAACATGGGTGGGTTGCGCTGCGATACGGTTTTTTACGAATTCCCCCGCCGTGAAATGGGTATAACCCAATATGGTATTAATGCGTGGTGTGGGTTGATAGCGTATGCGCCCTTCGAATGCATGGCCGCCGAAATCACCGCTTTGTCCAGTGCGATCCCGATTGAATCCGGGATCCTTGATGGTATTACTGATGTTGCCGTCGAGAATATCGAACATACGGTCGGTTTTACTGGCCAGCCAGTACGCGCCATAACCCACCTCAAACCCTAGCTTCTGCGTCGGACTAATCTCAAACCTGAGTTTGGGTGCCTTCAAGTTCTCATAAATCACATAGTGATCGGCTGACCAAGGACGGGCAAATCCAAAAAAACGATCAAACCGGTTATCGACATTGTCATTAGGGTCTTTGTCACCGCTGGCGTAGCCATAAAAAGCACTGAGGCGCGGCTTCCATGTATGCTCAAAGCCGCGACCTACTTCGATGGTATAGCCGTGCGCATCCACGCGATTGGGGCCGGAATACCCGAGTTGGTGGTTGTAGCTGACATCGAAATCAAGAATGTTGCCAGCCTTGCCGTAAACGCGGAACCCAGGCATATGAATTTGCCGATCCAATCGACTGGTTGCTGTAAAGCCATTCGGGTCGGCCGTTTGCTTCTGGCCCATATAATACGCCTGAAAGGTGGCGATTTCAGACCACTTGCGCCAAGTGCCGATCCCGCCAAAGAACCATAAATGATCATTGGCTTTATCAAATTGAGTTTGCAGACGCAAAACGGGTTGCAAGCCAAACAGATCAAGCTCCCAATCATTGGCTTCGCGTCCCAGATTCAGGCGAAAGCCTTCAAAAGTATTGGTGGTATTGCGCCATTCATTTCGTGCGATAAAACGCCGGTCTGTTGTTTCATAGGCCATGCGGCCTACGCGGAATCGAATTGGACGATCATTGCCTCGATCATCGGCTCCGAGCGCTTTTTTGAAATGTAACTCGCCGTAGGCATTGAGCAGATCGTACTCATTTCTTTCCTGATCCGTGATGGCATGTTTATTGTTATAGACGCGGGAATCCTGAAACTCGACTGCAAAACGGAATGGATCCAAAATATCCTTGATCCCAATCCATGCACGATTACGTAAAAAGAAGGGGTTATCCTCTCCGCCCTCGATACGGCGTATGTCGTTATTGCGCCACTCATAACGTGTACGGTGCTCAAGGCCGACTTCCAGCCAGGTAATATCTTTAAACCGCTCAACACCAATATCGCTTAATCGACGCACATAACGTGGCGGATCCGATTCAGGATTGGTTGCGTAGCTGTTGGAACGTTGGTGATAACTGGTTGGTTTTTTTACATCCGATACCTTGGCTTCCGGCACAATGGCGGGTAATGATTTTTCCAGATCAGATGGTTTGGCCTGATCCGATGGTTTATTTGCTGGCTGATTACCCGGCTTATTTGAATCTGCTGTGATCTCTTGTGTTATTCGGACAACACTCGGGTGGGCCATTTGATGCACCGCGGGTGTTTTGTTATCTGAAGATGCCTCAGTTGGACTGATAGCTAGTGCGCTTATAAGCGCAATATGTGAAAAGAACCAAAGCAACTTCACTGTTTTCTCCTTGAATTCTCCGGTATTCCGGTCGAATTATTGATATCTTTTTGCTCTTTCATCGCCGGTATGACTAGCCGGTAATATTTTGATTATTTGTGAAGCCAGCTTGATTTGAAAATCATCGTGTTTCTTATGATCTCATAGCAATAAGCATGGGTCGGTTTTGGCTCACGCGAATTTCTTTTCGACACGGTATCTGCATAACTTTACCCTCGTGCGCAACGAGGCTGGTTGATCGGTATTCAACACTGGCTGAAAAATCCACAAAATTTTCTTGAGTTATGCCTACAGATGCTCGTTCGTTGGCACTCCATGCATCGACTTTGTTTCTGAATCGGTATTTATTGACATCAACCGATTGATCAGAACGTCAACGGGAGCGAAAGATAGCATTGTTTCTATATAAACAGAAATAGTGTTTGGTTAATATGTTATGTTTTTAAATTATATGAAATCTTAATGTTCTATTATAAGCACCTCAGATGATCTGTAACCAGTTTGTCGTAATAATCACCTTGGGCCAGATTAAATCGTGCGGAAATAGCAATATCAGCCTGATTTTTTTGCTTCACTTGTTGCAAAATTGTTTGTCCGCCAATTAATCTTTGCAGCTCTGTCAATGCGTTAAGAGTCAAGAGCCAATTACTGTTTGAATGTTGGATGGTTGCCGTATCAGGTGCGCTAATGCGCAGATAATTGGCTGATACTTTGTTGATTAAATCCCGAAGCCCATGGGCGGCGTACAGTGAGCCGATATTGAGTGCAATTTGATAGCCGCGCTGTCGATAATTGTTTAAACCATCCAATAACTGGGCATGATGCAGCGCATAAAAACTATTCACTGCCATCGAAATGACGATATTCTGGGTCGCCAATCCGCATTTGATAATAATTTCCTCAAAATAAGCACCATGATCCTGTTTAATACCTAGTATATGTCTCGGATCAACATCTAGAAAAAGTACGCCGCCTTTATTCGAGTAAGTTAGATAATTCAGCATGTGAACAGTACGGCACAGGCGATCCAGGCTGATAATGGATTGGAAATCGGCAGGCTGCGTAATAACATCCGTGAGTAAATCACCGATTTCTATGGATTGTTGACTATGCTGGTTATTGTCATAGGGTGTGACCGACAGTTGTGCGATATGACCGGAAAGCTTTTCGTTATCGTCAGTTCGGCGTACAGCGTCGAAGACGCTACTGATCTGAATTGGCCCGAAAATTCCGCTGACCAGACCCTTTTCCAAAATAAAAGGACGAATATTGGACTGATGCTCGACCTCGAAACGATCGTTAAAATATTGTACGAGTTGTTGTAAAGGCATATTCTCTTCCATGTTTTAAGCGTGTTATAAAATGAAGCAAACGTAGAATTTCTCTAAGCTCTCAAAGTTTGATTGTTTAATCGTAGTTATTCACTTAGGGTAATGATCCAAAACGTTTCATTGTGCTTGTGCCGTATCATTGACGCTATTTTGATGTTTGGGAAACAAATCAAGGCGGCGTGGTTTGATAAATACTTCATCGCCTTTTACCAGTTGTAACTCACGAAAACGTTCCTTGCTGATTTCAACTTGAATCGGAGTTTTGTCTGCGTCGTCGATACGGACTACCTCCAGTCGAACGATCGGGCCCACGGAAAGAACGTGAACGACACGGGCCGCCAATGCCGCTTCACCATTCTGCGTGCGTTCAACTTCGATCTCATGGGGACGGACGTAGGCGACTGCCGTGAGTTCGTCAGCTTCTGCGTGTTCCGGTACGTCCACTTCGATGTCACCAATCCAGGCGCGTCCACGATGCAAACGGCTATGAAACAAATTCACATTGCCGAGAAACTCATAGACGAAGGGACTGGCGGGTTGCTCATACACCTCATCCGGGGTGCCGATTTGTTCAATACGGCCTTCATTCATGACAACCACTCGATCGGCGACTTCGAGCGCTTCTTCCTGATCATGCGTCACGAACACACTGGTGATATGCATGTCGTCATGCAATCTGCGCAACCAGGAGCGCAGTTCCTTACGCACCTTAGCATCCAATGCGCCAAAAGGCTCATCCAGCAATAACACTTTGGGTTCTACCGCCAGCGCTCGTGCCAACGCGATACGCTGGCGCTGACCGCCTGAGAGCTGATGGGGATAGCGATCTGCCAGCCAATCCAACTGCACGAGGTGTAATAACTTCATAACCCGATCACGGATCTCCGTCTCGGGTGGACGAAATTTCTTGGGACGCACGCGCAAGCCAAAAGCAACATTCTCGAAAATAGTCATGTTGCGAAACAATGCATAATGCTGGAATACGAAACCAACTTGACGTTCGCGGACATGTTGATCGGTGGCATCTTCGCCGTGAAATAGCACTTGACCGCTATCGGCTGTTTCAAGCCCGGCGATCACACGCAGTAACGTGGTTTTTCCGGATCCCGAAGGACCCAGCAATGCCAGCAATTCACCGGAATGTACTTGCAAGTTGACATCGTGCAGCGCAGTGAAGGTGCCAAATTGTTTTGAGAGATTAAGGACTTCAATGCTCATTCGTGACCTCTTGATTTTTGATGTGGTTTGTTGCGGAATTCGATCAGTGTTTTCAGTGCCAGCGTCACCAATGCCAGCAGTGCCAGCAATGAGGCCACTGCAAAGGCGGCTGCAAAGTTGTATTCGTTGTAAAGAATTTCGACATGTAGCGGCATGGTATTGGTGCTGCCGCGAATATGCCCTGATACCACTGATACCGCGCCAAACTCTCCCATCGCCCGGGCATTACACAAGATTGCGCCGTACAACAATCCCCATTTGATATTGGGTAACGTGATTTGATAAAAGGTTTGCCAACCGCTTGCTCCCAGCACCACGGCCGCTTCTTCTTCTTCAGTGCCTTGTGCTTGCATCAGCGGAATCAACTCACGCGCAATAAACGGCACCGTCACAAAGACGGTTGCCAGCACGATACCGGGAACAGCGAAAATAATTTTTAGGTCATGCTCCGCCAGCCAAGGACCTAACCATCCTTGCAAACCAAAGACAAGCACATAAATCAACCCTGAAACCACCGGCGATACGGAGAAAGGCAAATCGATCAGCGTGATCAGCAGGTTCTTGCCGCGAAATTCAAACTTGGCGATCGCCCAGGCTGCGGCAACACCGAACACCAGATTCAATGGCACCGCGATCGCCGCTACGGTCAGTGTCAATTTGATGGCGGAAACAGCATCAGGGTCGGTGATTGCAGCAAAATAAACTTCCGCGCCTTTTTTGAACGCTTCATAAAAAACCGAAATCAGTGGAATGAAAAGAAATAGCGTTAGAAATGCTAACGCTAATCCAATCAAGGACCGGCGTACCCAGGCTGGCTCTTGTGTGGCTCGCTGCCTAAAAGTTTCTCCGGATGCGGGAAATGTAATTGTGGACATAGTTGTTCTCAGGTAATAGTACTGCGGCGTCGGCTCCACCATTGCAGCAGATTAATGATCAGTAACAAAATAAAAGAAATCACCAGCATCACCACCGACAATGCCGTGGCACCGGCATAATCATATTGTTCCAGTTTGGTGACAATCAGTAGCGGGGTGATTTCAGAGATCATCGGCATGTTACCGGCAATGAAAATCACCGATCCGTACTCGCCAATCGCACGTGCAAAAGCCAGCGCGAAACCGGTCATCAATGCTGGAAAAATCGCCGGGAAAATCACCCGGGTGAACGTTTGCCAGCGATTGGCACCGAGTGTCGCTGCCGCTTCCTCCAGCTCGGACTCGATATCCTCGAGTACGGGCTGCACGGTACGCACCACGAACGGCAGGCCGATAAAAGTCAATGCCACAAAAATACCGATCGGTGTGAAAGCCACCTTGATGCCGAGCGGTTCAAGAAACTGGCCGATCCAGCCATTGCCTGCGTACAGCGCGGTCAACGCGATACCGGCCACCGCAGTTGGCAGGGCAAAAGGAAGATCCACTAATGCATCGACTAATTTTTTGCCGGGAAAATGATAACGCACCAACACCCATGCCACTAACAGCCCAAATACCACATTGACGCATGCAGCGGCGAATGAAGCGCCAAATGTCAACCGGTATGAAGCGAATACGCGCGGTGTGGTGACAATGGACCAAAATTCCGGCCAGGTTAGCTCGGCGGTGCGGATAAACGCTGCCGAAAGCGGAATCAGTACGATTAAGCTCAAATACAGCAGGGTAAATCCAAGTGCCAGGTTAAAGCCCGGCAGAATGCTGTGTTGTTTAAAGGTGTTCAAATCTAACTCCTGTTAAATTCATTGTGTTCTTGTTTATACCTGTTTATGTGTTAATTTTCTGATATAGGTGATAGTTCGATCATTCCTATTGCATGTGCCGGTTTACTGAGTAAATTTCCTTGCAGATAATCCGCACCAGTCTGTCTGGCAGCAATTAATTGCTCGGGTGTCTCGATATCCCGTACTAACAGGCTTGCGCCAAAGCTATGTAGGGTATCTATCAGTGGTGCAATTGCTTCGTGCAGTACCAGATCGCGTGCTTCAATACGTACGATGTCCGGGTACAAGCTCCCTAGTTCCGTCATCCAATCGCTACGCGTACCGGTGTAATTAGCCGCAATTTGATAACCACGGGAACGATAGTTGGTGATGACATGCTGGAGCAGTTTCCAGTTGCGATTAACGATGGCTGGAATTTCGATGACTACTCGTGAGGTTTTTATACCAATCAAATCGAGAAAATTTTCAAATGCGCGACCGTGATCGTCTTTAACGCTTTCCAGAAGTCGCGGATGCACATCGACAAACAAGCTGTCTACTTTGGAATTACTATTGAAATAGTAATTCAGCGCGTGAATTGCCCGGCATAACCGATCCAAATCAACCAGTTGTTCATCTTTTGATGCCAAGGAAAAAACCTGCCAAGGCCAAAGCGCGACTTCTCCGTTTGATAGGGAGCGGATATAGGCTGCGTGACCAATAGTTTTTCTCTGAGCGATACTAAAAATGGGTTGAAAAACACTGGTTAGTTCGCAATGATAGAAATGTCCGTTTATCCAGCCATTCTCAGCACGATTCAGAGAATAATCGGTCGCTGATTGGATCAGCTCAAATTCATCTCCAACAACGAAGGTATTGTTTGTTGATGCATTCATGGAGCAACTCCCACTTAAATTGATGTCGCTAGCGATAGATCAAACCAATTTTTTTGAATTGGCTTGATCTGTCATTTTTGTCTGCTGCCAATTAGATCCATTAATGGAATTTTTGAAATTGGCTTTTGGCTTCGCAAAAACTTCTACAACAACAATCTTCATCTGTTTGATGCGTATTCAACTTGTCTTTCAGCTCGTTGACAGAACGGTGGCAAAACATTAATGGGATACCGCCACGATTTGCTTTCTCTTTCACTGAATTGGCAAGGGAATGATTAACAAAGTCGCAAATAACAATAACTAACCGGGTTTCGTTTGGAATCTGCCGCTTGTTAAATCCTTTCTTGCGGCCGTTCCAATGCTCGACACGCGCATAGTTCTGGGTGGAAATGAGGTGTTTGAACGATGTCACATAATCCCCGCCGACAATTAGAACGCTCATGTTCAATCCTTTATAGGTTGTAGCGCACCGCGGTGCGCTACGTTGTTATTACTTCAAGTAAATCTGATCAAATGTGCCGCCATCCGCAAAGTGGATTTTGTGCGCATTCTTCCAGCCGCCAAAGGCATCGTCGATTTTGAATAGCTCAACCTTTGGAAACTTACCGGCATGTTTTTCAGCAACCGTCGGATTAGTAGGGCGATAGAAATGCTTGGCAACTATCTCCTGGCCTTCTTCGGAATAGAGGTACTGGAGATAGGCTTCAGCGATTTGACGCGTGCCCCTCTTATCAACCACTTTATCGACTATCGCTACGGGCGGTTCTGCAAGAATACTCAATGACGGTATTACAATTTCAAATTTATCCGAACCATATTCCTTGAGCGCCAGAAAAGCTTCGTTTTCCCAGGAGATGAGCACATCACCAACGGCGCGTTCCACAAATGTTGTGGTTGAACCGCGCGCGCCGGAATCGAGGACAGGTACATTTTTGTATAGGCTACTGATGAACCCTTGTGCTTTGTCTTCACCATATTTCCGTTTGCCAAATTCCCATGCCGCCAGGAAATTCCACTGCGCGCCTCCGGAAGTTTTTGGATTGGGTGTGATCACTGCTACGCCAGGTCGAGCCAGATCATCCCAATCTTTAATCCCTTTGGGATTGCCTTTGCGTACCAGGAAAATGATTGTCGAGGTATACGGTGTGCTGTTGAGTGCTAATCGTTTTTGCCAATCCTCGGGAAGCAATTTGGCTTTCTCTGCGATGGCATTGATATCATTGGCCAATGCGAGCGTGACAACATCTGCTTCCAAGCCGTCAATCACTGATCGCGCTTGCTTTCCTGAACCGCCATGAGATTGCTTGATTGCGACGGTTTCTTTGGTTTTCTCCTTCCAATGCTTGGCAAAAGCAGCATTAAATTCCTGATAAAGCTCGCGCGTTGGATCATAAGAAACATTGAGCAATGTTTTTTCCGCCAATACATTGCTGCTAATTATCAAACTTGCTGCTAAGAGACTTGTTGTTAGCCATATTTTAATTGTCATGATTTTTTCTCCAATAGAAATTAAAGATTATTTACAAGAGACTGATTAATACTTCAAAATATAAAAAGTCCGTATCGCCTGAGCGCTGGTCGACGCAAGGGTGTTTGTGAAGCGTAGCGCAAGAGTTCGCTGAGATACGATTGTTTACGAACTCCCCCGACGTAAAATGGGTATAACCCAATATGGTGTTAATGCGTGATGTGGGTTGATAGCGTATGCGCCCTTCAAATGCATGGCCACCAAAATCACCGCTTTGTCCAGTGCGATCCCGATTGAATCCAGGATCCTTGACGGTATTGCTGATGTTGCCGTCGAGAATATCGAACATGCGGTCGGTTTTACTAGCCAGCCAATAGGCACCATAACCCAGTTCAAATCCGAGTTTCTGCGTCGGACTGAACTCAAACCTGAGTTTGGGTGCCTTCAGGTTCTCATAAACCACATAGTGATCGGCTGACCAAGGCCGTGCAAATCCAAAAAAGCGATCAAACCGGTTGTCAACACCGTCGTTAGGATCTTTGTCGCCGCTGGCGTAGCCGTAAAATGCACTGAGACGAGGTTTCCAAGCATGCGTAAAGCCGCGACCTACTTCGATGGTATATCCTTGCGCATCGACACGATTGGGGCCGGAATACCCTAGCTGGTGGTTGTAGCTGACATCGAAATCAAGAATGCTGCCTGCCTTACCGTAAACGCGGAACCCAGGCATATGAATTTGCCGATCCAGCCGGTTGGTGGCTGTAAAACCATTCGGATCGGCCGTTTGTTTCTGACCGTGGTAGTACGCTTGGATGGTGGCGATTTCAGACCACTTGCGCCAAGTGCCGATCCCGCCAAAAAACCATAGATGATCATTGGCTTCATCGAATTTGGTTTGTAAGCGCCTAACCGGTTGAAAGCCAAACAGATCAAGCTCCCAATCATTGGCTTCGCGTCCCAGATTCAGGCGAAAGCCTTCAAAAGTATTGGTGGTGTTGCGCCATTCATTTCGCGCGATAAAACGCCGGTCTGTTGTTTCATAGGCCATGCGGCCTACGCGGAATCGAATCGGACGATCATTGCCTCGATCATCGGCTCCGAGCGCTTTTTTGAAATGTAACTCGCCGTAGGCATTGAGCAGATCGTACTCATTTCTTTCCTGATCCGTAATGGCATGTTTATTGTTATAGACGCGTGAATCCTGGAACTCGACTGCAAAACGGAATGGATCCAAAATATCCTTGATCCCAATCCATGCGCGATTACGTAAAAAGAAGGGATTATCCTCTCCACCCTCAATACGGCGTATGTCGTTATTACGCCATTCATAACGCGTACGGTGCTCAAGGCCGACTTCCAACCAGGTAATATCTTTAAACCGCTCAACACCAATATCGCTTAATTGACGCACATAACGTGGCGGATCAGATTCAGGGTTGGTTGCATAGCTGTTGGAACGCTGGTGATAGCTGGTCGGTTTTTTTGCATCCGCCACTTTTGCTTCCGGGACAATGGCAGGCAATGATTTTTCCAGCTCAGATGGTTTAGCCTGCCCTGATGATTTATCGATTAGTGGCTTGCCGGTATCAACAGCAATCTGCTGTGCTACTCGGACAACACTCGGGTGCATTGCCTGGAAATCTACAGATGATTTACTGTCTGAAGACGCTAAAGCTGAGCTGACAGTTAATGCGCTCAAAAATACAATGTTTAAAAAAAACCAAATAAATTTCACTTTATTCTCCTAGGTGAGCTCTCCGGCAATCCGGTTGAGTCACTGATATTTTTTTGCTCTTTCACTTCCAATTTTTTTGGTCGGTGTTATGTTGTTATTTGTCGGATCAGTTTGATCTTGATGCGTCAAACCCAAAACTTATTCAATTATGATTTCGATGTTTTGCGCCCAGATCCGCTAGGGCTCAAGCGAATTTTTTCCCGGCACTCTATCTGTACGACTTTGTTCTCGTGTATGACGATTTCAACCGATCCATACGCGATACTGACCACAGCGCGCAGAATTTCCTGAGCAATGTCTGCGCTAATCTGATTATCTTTCTGTGATGCAGACAGTTGTTCCATTTTTTTGGGGGCAGTAGTTATGAAAGACGCAAATTTACTAGTCTTTCTTTGTTCCTGGAACTAATATAATTTCATTTGCTTATCACTTTTATGTATATGCAAAAAAATGTAAGTTGATATCGTCTATCAAATATGGGTTCAACAGGTTAAGCAATGAGTAGATTCATTAAGCACTGTTGCAGTACGGTGGCGTAACTTAGATCATGTGGAATAAACGCAAGCCAGAGAAAATCCAGATCTATTGTCTAATGGTGGTTGGATACGTATTGATTCGATTAAAGCTGGTGAATAGAGGCTCTGGCATTCGGATTTGTATTGATTCCTGTTGAAAGCTTTTTAGAGAAAGATCACGATAAGGAATCCCAATGGGTAACTCTGGCACCAGGAATGGTTATTCAAGAAATACTGACTGGAAGAGACGATGAGTAGACAGGCCTATATGGTCACGAAGAGGCGCTGTCAAAATATCACTGGATTCAATCTTTCAAGCCTGTCCATATTAAGTTTCTCATGGATGGTGAAGCAACAAACTACTTAATGAATCTAGATTTTTTCAAATAATAATTTGTCTTCAACAAAATAGTCTTTGTCAGCGATAATCATGTAATATTATCTCCAGGAATGGAATGCTTTGTACACTAATGTACGCACGAGCTACTCTATCCTTGCAATACCACATCTGATTTTTGCGAATCCTTTCGGAGTATTCAATAAAGTCGTGAATTTCAGATTGAGTAACGTATTGAAGGTAGCTTAAAGAAAGAGCCTTTAATCTAAATATAACGAGGGATTTTTTCCGTTAATTATTTATTTGGAGAGCTATCATGACACAACTTAGTAACCATTTCATCGCATTCTTATTAAGCACTCAAATGGTTTTTTTCGCGGGCTGCATAGCAACGCCCAAGCAAGCCGATACCAGCGAACAATTCAATGATATTGTCATTACCACAAAGATCCATGAAGCGATTCTCGATGAACCTTCCCTGAGAGCCTTCGATATCAACATCAGAACCTCAAAAGGTGTCGTAGAACTGAGTGGTCTTGTTAATTCCCGGGATGATATGAATAAAACAATATCAATTGCACGCAGCGTCAATGGCATAAAGTTTATCAAGAATGACATGCGAATCCCGGGAACCGGCGATTATTAATTGCTCATACAATTGAATTGCAAGTTGTGTAATATGCAAAACTAACTATCTATTATTGAGTCGGCCATTCAACAATGTGATTTGCCATAGCGGCAAAGACTGGAAAGTGGAGATCCTAATCCATCTATTTAATGGCCGACTATTCTTTTTCATCATTGCTCCCCTTGTTCGGGTAACGATGAACCAAAACTATCTATTAGGCAATCAAGCTGGCTTGCTCAACTTATTTTGACGGGATATATATTTAAATATTGTGAGAATATTTAAAAAATAAACTATAGCAAACCGACTAATAGGACGTTTCTCTGGAGAAATCCTGCCACATGAAAGGAGGGTTGATCGATGGTTTGGTTGGAATAAAGAAAGTGGCTGCATCGAGCACACCTACTAAACTACGACCGACTGTATGCATGATACCTATTGCCACACCAATTGACGCACCATAAATTGGTCCCTCTTTTTGACCGGTTATAATAACATTCTTGGGTAACTCCACCCATCCTGCAGTTGCATTAGTAATGCCAATTGCAAATTTCTCGCTCGAGTTATCAAAATAACTTTCAGCAGCAACAGCTTGAGACGACAAAAGAAAACATATTGAAAATATTAAAGATAATTTAACCATTTTTTTGGAAGACCTTAGTTGTAAATGATGCGAATTTACTAGTCTTTGTATATGTTGTGAACTGATAAAATTTCATTTGCTTATCACTTCTTCGTATATACAAATCGGTCAGTTGGCTTCCGTTATCAAAAATTCAATTTAATAGAGAAAACAATGACTGGGTTTTATTAATGATGCTGCGGTATGGCGGAGTAACTTTGGCTATCGCGGTAAATGCAAGGTAGATGAGTCAAGTAGTCTCCCTACTGAATGTTGGATAAATATCGATTCTATCAAGGCGGGAAAATAGAGACCCTGGAATATCGAACTTCTGTATCGATTCCTGTTGCTGTTGAAAGTTTGATAGGCAGAGCGAATGATAAAAGTCTGAGATTGAGCACCCCTGACACCAGGAATGGTTATTCACGCGTTCCTGGTTGGGCGTGATGGTGAAAAAGACTGAATAAACTTCATCTGGATGCCACTGGATTCATGACCGCTGACCTGGATTGGGAAAGTGTCAGATTCAGGGACGTCTGTTTATGATTGATTTATTTAGTACTATGTAAATCTGTTCACACGTGACCTGATAGACTTTATATTTGACAACGCACCTCACTTCTCTTACTCATTATCAATCTGAGGATTGACTCCTAAACGAACAACTGATTCAGTTAATATTGGGATGCAGAGCTCAATAAAACGGTAGGCATAGCCACGTAAGTAATGATTGCGCCTAACTGAAATGTAAGTTGTATTCTTTTCAAATAAGTACTCACTTTCAAGTTTAATTAATGTCGTATCTCTTTCAGGGGCAAATGCTACAGAAGCAACGATGCCTATACCTAGACCCAATTTGACATAGGTCTTAATTACATCAGCATCCAGGGCAGACATGGCAATATCTGGAATTAATCCTGCTTTGGCAAATGCTTGGTCAATACGGGATCGACCGGTGAAACCTTGGTGATAAGTAATGATCGGGAATTCCGCTATGGCTTCAAGAGTGAGTGGATATATTGACTGCAAAGGGTGCCCTGAAGGAACGATGACGGCATGTTGCCACGTGTAGTATGGAAAAGACACTAGATCAACGGCGCTTTCTAATGCCTCAGTAGCAATACCAATGTCTGCTTGACCATCAATCAGCATCGATAATATTTCACTAGGGCTAGATTGGTGAAGAATAAGATGAACCTTGGGAAAAGCTTTCTTAAATTGAGTAACCACTGAAGGCAATGTGTATTGCGCTTGAGTATGCGTAGTAGCGATAGTCAATTGTCCCTGATCATGATTGCTAAACTGTTCAGCTAGGTGCTTAATATTTTTTGTGTCAAATAAAATGCGTTCGACAATTTTAACCAATTCTTTACCAGGCTCTGTCAAACCAATAAACCGTTTGCCTTTACGAATGAATAGTTCAATATTTAATTCGTCTTCAAGATCCTTGATATGCTTACTAACACCTGACTGTGATGTAAATAATGCATTTGCAACCCCTGTCAGATTGTAATTTTGCCGAACTGTTTCACTAATAATGCGAAGTTGTTGAAAATTCATTTGCCTTCTCTTAGATGTCTGAATGCTGATAGGGACTGTCGGATAATAGCAATTTACTCAAAAATGTAATTTTCGACTTATCGATTATTTTGGGACTAATCTTATAATAATTGGTGTTTTGGCTATTTTTCGATATTCCTTAATAACTTCCGGCAATCCTGCTGAGTCACTGTTATCTTTTTACTCTTTCATTTCCTATTTTGTTGGCTGGTGTTGAGTTGTTATTTGTGAGATCAGTCTGATCTTGATGCGTCAAATCTAAAACTTATTGAACTTGCAATTCCCCGCGGTCTTGCCGCGGGGATAGGTGCAGGGCGCGCGGAGCAAGTTTATTTATGATTTTGGTGTTTTGCACCTAGAATCATTTTTGTCCACGCGAATTTTTTCCCATCAC
Source organism: Nitrosomonas sp. (assembly GCF_021731985.1). Taxonomy (GTDB): domain Bacteria; phylum Pseudomonadota; class Gammaproteobacteria; order Burkholderiales; family Nitrosomonadaceae; genus Nitrosomonas. The sequence continues at coordinate 4,109 of NZ_JAKFWH010000068.1, read as the reverse complement.
TCTATCTGGACGACGACTTCGACCTATCCATACGCGATACTGGCTACAGCATGCAGGATTTCTTGAACGACTTCTGCAAGTATCTTTTTATCAATACCCCTGGCCGCTATAATTTCTGGATCCAATTCTGGATCAATAACCATTTATATTTTTCAATAAAGTAGTAGGGATTAACGGAAACGAAAGATAGCAATTTTTTAATATAAATAGAAATATTATTTTTTTATTATCTTATAACCTATAGTTATAGATAAAATCCAGGCTCTGGATGAATCTAGAACAACGCAATAATGAAATGATTCCAGTAGAATTGACACGTGAGAGTATGAGAATATTCATAATCATTTGATTTTTTAGCTTCCCGGCCAGGATTCACGTCTGAGAATTCGGATTAATAATAATGCTCACTTATTGCCGGAAGTCTGGATGGGTAATATTAGGATAACTATGATTTTTTTAAGAAAATTTATGCTTTTTACAGTGCTGCTGGTTGTGTTGGCCATCTCAGTTTCCGGGTGTTCTGTTTTTATGGCGGCAAAACAACCCGAAAAGAAAGATATCAGTCTATTAAAAGAAGGCGTATCAAGAGCGGTACTGATCTCTGAGTTTGGAGCCCCGGTTATCAGTGAATATAAAAATGATAAACGGTTTGAAATCTTTAAATTTGTGCAGGGGTATAGCACAGGTGCCAAGGCAGGCAGGGCTTTCTTTCATGGCGCAGCAAGTGTTGCTACGCTGGGATTGTGGGAGCTTGTTGGTACACCTGCTGAAATAACGTTTAATGGCGACGAGATGGCTTTTCAAGTCAGTTATGATGAAAATGATCTGGTTGATGAAGTAAAGTTAATAACAAAAGAATAAATTGCTTATTGCGCTGAATAATTACAAGCCGGTTTGCAGCCCTGGTATGCCAATCCGCTGTATATGGATGGCGTTGTTTCCTTCTTCGTAAGCGAGCAATTTACCTTCTTTCTGCCAGAGACGGAATGCCAGGGAGTAGGATAATACGCGTATCGGGTAATCGCGCGGCAGCGTTTGTAGATAGGGCTGAATAGTCGTGAAATCGGTAGCGCCGTATTGCTGCATGATAAAGCGCAAACCGCCATTAGCCGGGCCGATGTTATAGGCTAATAAACCCAAGAAGAGGTCGCCATTCATTTCGGCTAGATAGTGTTTGAATGTGGCCGCACCGACAAAGGCGTTGTGCCGGGGATTTTCCAGCGAGATTTTTTCAGTGCCTAGCCGTTTATGCGCCTGAACCATGACCGTTTTCGGAACTTGGGTGATTTGGAATAAACCGCGCCCGCCGTCACTGCTGTCTCTGGGAATGAACGACGACTCTGTGGCTGCGATACCCTGTAATAGATTAACATCGACATCGAATGATCTGGCAGCATCTTCGATAGCTTGTTGATATTCTTGTGAGCGGCTAATCATTTTTTGTAGTTGTGCTGAGCTGTGTCTGCGATAAGCTGCATAGACTTGATGTGAGATTGTTACCCGGCTTGCCTCCTCCTTTCCGCCTACCAATGTACGGAAGTTTCCGTAAGCCAGAGTGAACTGGTCATGGGTAACCATAAAAGCGATTAGCAAGGCAAATGAAAGGGACAGGATCGGAGTCAATAACTCAGAATGCGCTTGCAGCCATTTTCTCAGCTTCCACCAGCCAATGAGAAACACGCAGGCAACCAATACTAGTACTAATACGCCGATCGCGAACGGAAGTAGGCTGCTGAAAAAACTGGTGCCTGAAAACCGGCTCGCGGAATAGCCTAACAGCACAATGATGGCCGAAACCGCGATAATCCCTAAACCGAGAATTTCTAAGCTGATCAGCAACAAATTCCACTTGAATTCGCCGGTTTGTTTTTTTCTCAACCGTTTCTGCGGTTTGTCTTTGCCGGTACGTACTGCTGGGCTGCGCCCGCGCTTGAGTTTAGGCTTGATATTGTTGGATTCTGGATTGTTGAGATGAGCCGTCTTATCCATTGGCATAAGAATCGATACGTTTAATAAGTCAATAGAATCGTGACAATTGACAAACATCTGTAGCGAAGTTCAAAGTATTTTCGGAATACCCTCTTTCATGGGAAAAACGGTCTATTCGGGTGACTTTGAACTACTGATCCTAGTAGATTTATTAATTTTTCATTCATAACCTGACAAAGTAAATTGAAATGATTTTGCGTCGGTTAATTGCATCCGCACATTTTTTACAACTGTAGAAGCGTTGATCATGACAGATGGAATGTGTAATTGGCCACTCCCGCTCGAGAAAGTTGCGATGCTGGTTGGAATTTTTGGCAATGACGAAATATTCGCCGGATCAAGCTCAAATACGTAGGCTGGATTATCTTCAATTAACCGTAAATTAACCGCCAATGCTTCACCTGTTCCAATATCGACAGCAAAGCTGCGAATACCCTCACTGAATACACCTGTTGTATTGGTTACGGCAACATGATGAGTTTGAACAAAGTTATCGGTAGAAACTGTTGAGCTAATAGAACCGATCGTTGGTGTGGCAGTCAGGTTGCCGCCCAAGTTGGCTATAGGCAGTTTTTCAATGGCATCAATGACGCTCATCCCATCAAAAATAACGCGCCCGAATACCGTAAAGCCGCCATTCTGATTATCCAGATTCGGGGAATTATCTGCGAGATTGACAAACCATTGACTGGTTGCACTGTTTGGATTGCCGGAAAGTTTCGCCATGGCAACGGTTCCGCGTGTATTGGAGATCTTGAATTCATTGGTAACCGGAGCAAATGTATTAACCGGTGCGAGTGTTTTTTCATCGGCACCATCAACGATCTTGAAACCGCCGCCTTGAATGACAAATCCAGGAACACTGCGATGGAAGATTCCGTTCGTATAAGCGTCGCTATTGATATAGTTGAGAAAGTTGGCTGTGGTGAGCGGTGTTTGAGTTTCAAAGAGTTCGATGCAAAATTGACCCATATTGGTATTAAAACAAGCGATTGAGTTAGCTTGCGTATTGTTTGCCAAAAAAAACAAGCAGGCAAATAGTGCGGTTTTATAAGATGTTTGAATAAGGCGCATGGTGATTGAGCGTGTGTTAGGAATAAAATTGGATTGTACTGACAGAGATCAAAGTGAAGCAATTGTTTTATTATTGATAGGCTTCAGTTTTGTATCAAAGGGAGGCTATGGTATCGGAATTAACGGTTCTTTAACGCGATGCACAAAGTAAAAATAAATTAATGCACTTGCGATGGCTGCAAAGAAACACCAAACTGAAGCAAAGGTTTCCAGAAAAGTAAAATAAGCAACGAAGAAACCGATTGTTATGATGATGCCCGCAAAATACAAGTGCCGATAACTGGAAAAGATAAATGGTACGCAGGTGGCTAATAGATACAAAACAATGACGAGCTGGTAACCAGCGACATCATGTTTGTAATTGATACTGTGATTGATAATTTCTGCGATGATCGGCTGTTTAATGAGACCGATAGCGGTATAGACAGCAAGCCCAATACCTGCTACACCAATTGATGCAATAATTTTTCTGCGTTTGCAGTTTGTTTCTGAACAATAGACTGCGAAGGGTGCAAATAGTGGCCAGATAATGCCGATAAAAACGCCGTAAATATTACTTAACCAGAATTGAATTTGCGCTGCATCGTTATTGATTAGAAAAACCCACAATAATCCTTCTATGATCTGTTGGATAGCAAAGATAAGTGGAATAAGCGCTATTGGAAGATCTCGTTTATAAATGCATTTTCGGACTGTTGCGACACTGACAATCAAAAGTGTGCCACCCACTATAAAGCTTGCTTCTGCTGAAAAACACATCTTGATTATCTGTTCCTAGTTAACTAATTTTTTATCTATTAAGCATAGGGCTTTTTTAACACCTTAATCGAACTAACCGGATAAAGTCCAGTATTAATTGTTAGGGAAACACTGATTTATTCGATCACATCGACTTTGGTCATAAAGGTTTGATAAAATGCATCGTATTGATAAATATGGAATAGAGCGATGCAATCAAGCTTTTCTGATCTGGAATATGCAGCAAAGAAGAAACAAACACGACGGGATCGTTTTTTGTCCGAAATCGAAGGGGTAACGCCTTGGCC
>NZ_JAKFWH010000067.1 GCF_021731985.1 Nitrosomonas sp. | reverse complement strand
TTTTAAGCCTAACTCTTTTCGAAAAAATACCTATCGATCAATTGGTTAAAAATACCGATGTGCAAATAACCATGTCGAACAATAATAACCAACTGAATCTATTCAATTAAATCTCCGGACACTTCTGAGGATGAATATACTGACTTTCCAGTTTTCCTTGTTTTTTGCCAATTCTTGAAACATCAACAGCACGTAATTGCTTAAGATTGATATGACGGTTTTTATCCAAACCGTTTACTTGGGTTGGTTCCAGGTTTACAGCAAAAGGCCATGGTTTATGGTTCGGTAGCAGCGGAGCAACAATCAGTGTTCTGGATTGAATATTCACAAGATCACCTTGAACAATTACACATGGTCTCAGTTTCTTGGTTTCTGCACCCTTTGCCGGTTCAAGATCAATCCAGTGAATATCCAGTTGCTTGAATTCAGTCATTGGTCAGGCCATCGGATAAGGTGCTTTCCCATGACTGCAATTCTTCCTGATAGTCCGCATCTTCGGCTTCTTCCTGATTTGCTTTGATTAATGCTTGCTTGAGAGAATTATTACGTTCCTGCCTCAAAAGTTCATTGATGTAAGCGCTACGGTTATCGCCGGCAACATGATTCAGAAATGCGAAAATTTCATCATCCAGAGTGATGGTGGTTCGATGTGTCATAATTTAACTCACACTTACGAGAAGACAATCTGATCATACGAAGAAGTATGATCGTTGTCCAGTACGGCAGGATGTGTTAGCGCAAGAAAGGTGCATCAATCGTGAAAGAATGGGTATCAGTCATTCAATGCGCAATCTATATGGTTGATTGCCAAAGATTCCTCACCGCGTTCGGAATGACAAATATGGATTATTCCGCGAACTTGGGGGAATAACTCACCAGAACAGTGCAACAAAATAGTTCTGGAAGTCATAATCTAGAACATTGGCTTATTACTCGTTGAATTAAAACGCTGTATCCCGGCAAGAATTTCTGATTTTGCCGATTCGACACCGTCCCATCCTTGGATTTTCACCCATTTGCCTTCTTCCAGATCTTTGTAATGCGCAAAAAAATGAGCAATTTGAGATCGAACCAATTGCGGTAAGTCTTCGCAGGAATTGATGTCTTGATAAAGATTACATAATTTGTGGATTGGCACGGCTAGCAATTTGGCATCTTCTCCTGCCTCGTCAGACATCCTGAGCATCCCGAGCGGTCGGCAGCGCACGACAACGCCGGTAATCAGCGGTACGGGTGATATCACCAAAACATCCACAGGATCACCATCGTCGGATAAAGTGTGCGGGATATAGCCATAATTGCAGGGATAATGCATGCAAGTTGACATGAATCGATCAACAAACATTGCGCCTGTTTCTTTATCAACTTCGTATTTAATGGGGTCTGCATTCATCGGAATTTCAATAATGACATTGAAGTCATTGGGAATGTCAGAACCCGAACCCACACGATCAAGATTCATTTTACCTCCATAAAATTAGCATTAACAGGCCGTTGAAAAACTATCTGCGTTGCCGCTGCGGTGTTAAAAACAGGCTAAAAATGCTCATTTATTATGCATAAACTGCGCTTTTTCGCCTGTTTTTGCCTTGCATCGGCTGCCTCGAATACGTTTTTCAACGGCCTGTTAAAGTATAACGATAAGTATTGACTCTGTGCTGCTTTCGGAAGAAGTCCGATTTATTTGAATTCCCAACACATTATCCTAGAAGCTGCAGCATCGCGCGTATTTTATTTTTCCACAAAATAATCCGCCAGTAATTCCCTGGCCCAATCGGGTAGGGCATATTGCAGAAAATTAGTCTGGCCGTCGCGGATAGCAGCGACTTGCTGAAAAGGATTGTCTGCGCGTGAATTATCCAGAATATAAACCCGATCGCATAACGGCAGTGTTTGTTTGATAAGTTTTAGCACCCTGGGAATCCGGTTAACCACTTTTTCATCCGGAACATAATGCCCGCCCTCGCTAACGCGTTGCGCTATGCGCGCCTGATTGAGTGAAACATCACCCAGGTGAATAAACACCAAAATGATTTCATAGCCGAGCGTTTTTGCTTGTGCGACAAAATCTATTTTTGAGGGATGCGAGAACACGGTTTCAAAACAAAAGCTTCGTCCTTCCCGCAACAATTGTGATCGCATCTGTCCCGCCAGCGTTGCCGCATCATAACTATGCGATTCCGGGGCATGCGGATAAAGCAGTTTGGCCACGATATCGGCATTAACAAACGGCATGTCCATTGGTGCCAGCCGCGTGCGGTAAAAAGTGCTTTTACCTGCGCCATTTCCACCGGTCAGCACCCAAAGTTGTTTTTTTGTACTCAAGCTGCCGTTTCATTTATTTCGATAAATACGCCGCCCTGAAATTTTCCGGTTTTTATTGTGCCATCCGGATTAATCTGCTCCAGATAACCAGGGCGCGTTACTGAGACTTGATACTTTAACGGGCTGCTTGTCACCGTTTGCGGGAGTATTCCGCTCGCACGCTCAGCTTCTAGCGACTGAAATACTTCGCCGGGATCAATCGGTTCACTATGAACGGGTTCAACTCTGATTTTTGCCAGTCCTGCTGAAATCGACAGCAGGTCATCCGGATCCAGCATCTTGGACACATTGCATCCAATTTCCGCCCAATATTCAATTTGCTCAGCCGTACTACGATGAAACCGTTCCCCCGTCAATGCCGCAGCCTGCATCAAATCTTCCTGTAAGCGGATCGGAGAAGCTGACTTTGTCATGGTTTTACCTCATTGAGGAATAGTAATCGTCGTATTGTAGCAGTCTGCTACAAAATTCGCCATGATTGCTCAGCAAGAAATTTTCCAGCAATAATGAATTTTAGCATCGCGGGCGAAATCCTCCGGTATCATCTTTGCGCTGATGTCTTCAATGACCCAATCACTTAGCGCTTCTTTGTCCATTTTGAAACGGCGGAAGTTGGTTGAAAAATACAAGATTCCGTCCGGCGCCAGCAAGGCTGCGGCGTTACGGATCAGTTGCACATGGTCTTTCTGGATGTCGAAAGCTTCGTCCATTTTCTTGGAGTTCGAGAAAGTAGGCGGGTCGAGAAAAATCAAATCGAACTGCGGTTTGGTTTTTGCACCGGCTTGCTCGACCAGCCATTGCGCGCAATCGGCGCGCACCAGCTTGTGATCTCCGTGAATATCATTGAGGACGAAATTTCGTCTGGCCCAATCCAAATACGTGTTGGACATATCCACTGTAACACTCGATGCCGCGCCACCGATCGCCGCATGTACCGTGGCGCTGCCGGTGTAGGCGAATAAATTTAGGAAGCGTTTGCCTTTGGTTTGCTGCTGAATCAACAAACGCAGCGGCCGGTGATCGAGAAACAGGCCGGTGTCCAGATAATCCTCGAAATTCACCCAAAACTTGCAGCCGCCTTCTTCCACAACATGAAAGCGGCGGGAATCGCCTTGTTTTTCATATTGATCGGTACTTTTCTGCTTGCGGCGTATTTTTAGAAACACCTGATCCGAAGGAATTCCCAGCACTTTGGGTATTTCCGCCATGATTCCGGCCAGCCGCAGATTGGCTTTGGCGGGATCAATCGTCTTCGGCGATTCGTATTCCTGCACGTTGACCCAAGTCTGTTCGCCTTGATACACATCCACGGCCACCGCGTATTCAGGCAGGTCAGCGTCGTATAGCCGATAGCAATGCACTTGATTTTGTTTGGCCCACTTGGTCAGTTTTTTCAGATTCTTGCGCAAGCGGTTGGCGAACATTTCCGCTTGGCTGTCGACTTGCCCGGATTGGGCGCGGCGGCTGATGTGTTCGATGCGCTCCTGTTGCGATTTGGCTTTCGGTTCAAAGAAAGCTTTTTCCTCAATGGTGAAACGCAATAGCTTGCACTCCAGCGCGCCATTGAACAGTGTGATCGGCTTTTGCGAACGGATGCCCAATCTAAAACCCAGTTCCGGATTGCCGATGATCATCGCCGCTTGCCAACCGGCGAAGCGTTGCTTTAATACTTCACCGAACTGACGGTAGAGCAAGGCGGCTTGTTCTTCATCGCCGAGCCGTTCGCCATACGGCGGGTTGCAGACGATCAGCCCCTTTGCCCAGCTTTCCGCCGCCGATGCATCGGCAATGTCGCGTTTTTCGATGTGGATTTTTCCGGACAATCCGGCGTTTTCGACATGTTGCAACGCGGCGGCAACGGTGCGGCGATCCTGGTCGAAACCGACGATCACCGGCAATTTGCTAAGTCCAATCTCGCGGCGCTGCTGCGCATCGTCCCAAACGCTTTGCCAGAGCACGGCATCGTGCTGCTTCCAGCCGAGAAAACCGAAATAATCGCGCTGCAACCCCGGCGCGATATCCCCGGCGATTAACGCGCCTTCAACCAGCAGCGTGCCGGAACCGCACATCGGATCGAGTAGCGAGCCGCCTTGCGCGGCAATTTCCGGCCAACCGGCACGCAGCAAAATGGCCGCGGCCAAGTTCTCCTTGATTGGCGCGTCAATGCTGATTTCGCGGTAACCGCGCTTATGCGAACTCTCGCCGGATAAATCCAGGCTCAACTGCGCGGTGTCATTGTGCAGATAGACGTTGACGCGGATGCTCGGGCGCTCGGTATCGACATTGGGGCGGCTGCCAAACTTGGCGCGTAGCTGATCGACGATGGCATCTTTGACTTTGAGCGCGCCGAAATGCGTGTTGTTGATCGCCGGATTATTCTTGCTGTTAAACGATACCGCCAGGCTGTCGTCAGCGTTCAGATGCTCAGACCAGTCGATGTGTTGCACGCCATCGTAGAGATCCTGCTGCGATTTCACCTCGAAGCTGCTGAGCAACAATAAAATGCGGCTGGTAGTGCGCAACCATAAGCAGGCATGATACGCCATCGCCAGATCGCCTTGAAAAGCCACCCCGGCCATTTTTTGCTGCACGTTTTGCCCGCCGAGCGCTTGGATCTCATTGGCGAGTATGCCTTCCATCGCTTTCGGCGTGGTGGCGAAGAGTTGGTATTGCGTCATGGTTCGCGGCTATGGTCTGGATAGTCGCGTAGGATACTCGAATGTGCTGCCACCGCGCTGGCTTTTTTGAACCGGATGGTTCAGGGTGTTACGGTGATTTGCTCCCGGGCATATTCCACTACTTGGCCGTTGCGGATCTTGCAGGTTTTGCGCAACTCAACCTGACCATCCACTTTGACCTTACCTTTGGCGATCACCACCTTGGCCGCGCCGCCGCTCCCGCACAGGCCGGTGATCTTTAGCAGATCATTCAATGCAATTGTGTCGTGGCCTTTTAGACTGAATTCACTCATGGTTTACCTTGTTTCAATTGGATGTAGAGGGCTTCGACTTTTTCTCTGGCCCACGGCGTCTTACGCAAAAATTTTAAACTGGACTTGATGCTGGGATCTTGCTTGAAGCAATTGATATCTACCCTTTTGGCCAGCCCCTCCCAGCCATAGTGCGCATGCAGCTCGATCAACAGCGCTTCCAGGGTAACGCCTTGCAAGGGGTTTTTGGTTTGCGGGTGTTGGATATTTTCGGGGCTGGGCATAGTGACAGGGGTAATCGTTAACTGGGTTGTATTATACGTGGAGCAATCGCTTGAGCATGAAGCAATTGAAACACCCGCCAGACATTTTCCCTATTCAGCGTGCAGCCTGCGGGAGCGATGGTTTGCATTGCGCTGTTGGGCAATTCATTCACTAAGGGAACAAAATAATTGTCATTTCGAGCAGAGCGAGAAATCTACGCTGTTGATTCCAAAAGATTCCTCACTGTGTTCGGAATGACAAAGATGGGTTATTCGGATTTCCCTTAGGGAGCATTTCTTTGCGCCGGATCTCTTTTGAATGCTGGCACCAGTTTGTGCGGGTCGATTTCGTGCCGTTGATTTCTGGCGGCGGATGCCCACCAGGTAAGCTGCGTGAAGGTTCTAGCGAAATAGCTCATCCATTTTTCCGCATCAGCCTGCTCAAGAAAACTTCCATCCTCGGCGAACACTTCATGCGCCTTCGGAACATGAATCATCGCCGAAACCGGCAAACAACCCAGCTCAGATAGGAAAGACCGCATCCCTACCGCCGCCCTAACACCGCCCCATTGTCCCGCCGAGTAAGTGACAATCGCGCTGGGTTTATACGAAAACAGCGAACTGCCGAAGTGATTGAGCAAATGCGCCAAAGCCGGGCTCAGCGAATGATTGTATTCCGGACTCACCATGACATAACCATCCGCGGCTGCAATTTTGTCTGTTAAGGTCTGGAGTTGAGGGGGCGCTTTGCCCTGTGCGTAAGCAAAGTATGGCTTGAATATGGAACCAAGATCAAAATCCAGCGGATCGATCAGCTCCGCTGAAATGTCACCTTGGTGAAGCTGCGCCATACAAGCCCTCGCGACTCTCAGACCCAACCGGGGAGGGTTGGGTGGTGCGCTGTCTCGGATTGTGCCGAGGAAAACCAGGAGTTTCATCGATATTCTATGAAAAGTTGGTATAACTTTTGGGATGTCCGGTTGACTGGTGGGTTAGATCCGGATTTTATGTGATGGAGCATCATAGAGTGGCGACTTGTTTATTTTGCCAAGAAACTTGATTTCATTTTTCAAGTAATGTTGATATGCCGCAAGTTTATTTGGATTGATTCTGGGGTCAAACGCAATTTCTACTACTAACTGAAAAGGGTCTATCTTCACAGGATGAATATCAGATTCTGGTTTGGAATTTAGCGAAAAATAAATAACTCGAATTTCACTCTCATGGGAAAATGCTTTCCTTTTGATTAAAAGTGTTTTGACAATATTCTCAATAACATCATTGCCTTGGTATATTAATTTTGAGTTCCATGTCTCTTTCATTTGCCCAAGAATGTATTTTTTACTCCTGTACTCAACTTTCCCAATAAAAGCATTTTCAATTCCAACACTTTCTACTAAATTGGTAAGAATTTTTTCAACAGTTGATTTAATTTTTACCCCAGATTTGTCTGGTGAATATATTCTCCACATGGCATCGGAATCTTTTCTACTAGTCCAGCATTGTCCATATAGATCATCACGATTGCCGTGATATGTTTCATAACCATCTTTGTCTATAGTAAAAGACTTAAGAATGCAATTTTCGAAAGGATCTTCCCAATTGCTAGGCTTGACGAGTGTGAGCTCTTGTTTCTTAAAAATATCTACCAATTTATCAAAAGAGAGTATCCGGTAGATTGGCAGAGTTATTTCTTTTATATTGATAAGTCCCATGATATTTTGGTTCTAACGTGTTGTATACGACATTATTTGTCCAATAATACTTAGAGGGTGTCGTGTCGTCATGATTAATAATCGATATCTTGTTGTTAAAACGTATTAAAGTTTATAGCAATCGGACAAATGATGTCAGCCAATATGCCATCGTTTGTTTACAACAAGAAAATAGTCGCCAGACCCAGAAAAATAAAGAATCCGCCACTATCCGTCACGGCAGTAATCATCACGCTGGAGCCAATTGCCGGGTCGCGGCCGAATTTGCGCAGTGTCAGCGGGATCAGTACACCGAGCAGCGCTGCCAGCAGTAGATTCAACACCAGCGCCAAGGTCATGACCAGCCCGAGTTCGGCATTCTGGTAAATGGCAAAGGTGAACAGGCCGACGATGGTTCCCCAGAGCAGGCCGTTGACAATACTGACACCGACTTCTTTGGTGATCAATTTCCAGGCGCTGCTGGTATTGATTTGATCGAGCGCCAGCGCGCGCACGATCATGGTGATGGTTTGGTTGCCGGAGTTGCCGCCAATGCCGGCGATAATCGGCATCAGCGCGGCGAGCGCGACCAGTTTTTCGATCGAGTCTTCAAACAAGCCGATGACGCGGGAAGCGATGAAAGCGGTGACCAGGTTGACGGCGAGCCAGATCCAGCGGTTTTTGACGCTCTTTAAGACCGGCGCAAAAAGATCTTCTTCTTCGCTCAAACCGGCTAAATTCAACGCTTCGTTCTCGGCTTTGTCGCGGATGAAATCGATTACGGTGTTGACGGTGACGCGGCCCAGCAGTTTATCGTTCTCATCGACCACGGAAGCGGAAACCAGGTCATAACGCTCGAACGCATTGGCCGCCTGCTGAGCGACATCGTCTGGTTGCAATTTGATTATTTCGTTGGTCATGACATCGGCAACGAGGGTATCCGGATCGCTGACGAGCAGGCGGTTAATCAGCAATACGCCTTTTAACTGTTCATCCCGGTCAACCACGAAGAGCTGGTCGGTATGATCCGGCATTTCGTCCCACATGCGTAAATAACGCAAAACCACTTCCAGCCGGACATCTTCACGGATCGTGATGACATCAAAATCCATTAAGGCACCGACGGAATCTTCCGGGTACGACATGGCGGAACGCAGTTGTTCGCGTTCTTCCACGGGGAGCGAGCGGAAAACATCGTCCATGACTTCCTGCGGCAAATCGGGCGCAAGATCGGCGATCTCGTCGGCATCCAGATATTCCGTCGCCGCAACCAGTTCCTGATTGTGCATGTCGGTAATCAGTGTGGCACGCACGGCATCGGAAGTTTCCAGCAAAACTTCTCCGTCCCGGTCCGATTTGACCATGCTCCAGATCAGCAGCCGGTCTTCCAGCGGCAATGCTTCCAGAATCAGCGCGATGTCCGCAGGGTGGAGTTGATCCAAAAAGGCTTGCAGCTCGGACAGATTTTGTTTCTGTACCGTGGATTCAGCCAGCGATTCATCCGGCGCATCCTGTAAATTCACCAATCCTTCGACCAGTTTGTATTTGCGCAACAGGTAAGTTGCCTGTTGTTGCGGGGTCGGTGAATTTTCCTGATCGTCGTTGTTATTTATTTCGGTCATAACGGATTGTCGCTTGCAAGACAGTTTGTATTATTGTGAGTTAGCCCAGCGCGTTTATACGCTGAACAGTTTGCAGTTTGATGACCGGAAAGTATAACCCTCCCTACGATGTCAATACCATTAAATTATCCGATGGATAGTGAAATCATTGAAGGAGTCTCTGATTAAGTCCTTCGGCAGGCTCAGGACGAACGGTAATATATTGATTACGTTCGTGGTGAGCTGTCGAATCATGGATGTAATCAGTCAGGGAGCTACTGAATTATTCGTCGCACTGGCGAAAGCCGGTGCCCAGTACTTTTGATTCTTCTGGATTCCGGCTTTCGCCGGAATGACACACTCCTAATAATTCAGCGGCTCCTTAGATTAGATTTCTTAAAGAATCTTTGAATCACTGTCATTTCGAGCAGAGCGAGAAATCTGTACTTGCTAATTGCCAAAGATTCCTCACTATGTTCGGAATGATAAAGGCGGGTTATTCAGAGATTGCTTAAGAGAGCTTTGATTAAATCCTTCGACAGGCCCAGGACGAGCGGTAAGATATTTCTTCAGAACTGCTTTTAATCGGAAAAGCATCTGCCCGTGCAGCATGCATTCAGATCTGTGATTTCAGCATGGCGATCACCGGTTTTGTTTGGGGACGGATGCCGCGCCATAGAAAGAAGGATTCAGCCGCTTGTTCCACCAGCATGCCGATACCGTCGGTTATCTGACGCGTGCCATTTTGTTGTGCGAATTTGAGAAAACGCGTGGGCTCCTGGCGATACATCATATCGTAGGCGAGAGTAGCCTGCGCAAAAACACCGGCGGGTATTTCGGGCAGCGCATCGTGCAGGCTGGCGGAAGTGGCATTGATGATGATGTCAAAATGGGCGTCGGCGAAATGCATAAAATCGCCTGCAACACTATTGCCGTAGGGACTGAACTGTTCCTGAAGTGCTACTGCTTTTTCAGGGGTGCGGTTAGCAATTGCCAGCAACGAAGGTTTCTGTTGCAGCAGCGGCAGGATGACGCCCCGTGCGGCGCCGCCAGCACCGAGCAGCAATATGCGTTTTTCTGCAAGAGGAATTCCCAGATTGCACTCGATGTCGCGGACTAATCCTGCGCCATCAGTGTTATCACCGAGAATTTCATTGTTTTCGAATTTAAGTGTATTGACCGCCTGCGCGATGGTCGCCCGTTCGGTTAAACGGGTGGCCAGCCGGTAAGCTTCCAGCTTGAATGGCACAGTAACATTCAACCCCTTGCCGCCTTGCTGACGGAAGCTTTTCACAGTCGCCTCGAAACCATCCAGGGGAGCCAGGAGCGCGCCATACTGCATGGATTGCTGTGTTTGTTGCGCAAAGGTTTTGTGGATTAGCGGTGATTTGCTATGCGAAATGGGGTTGCCAATTACGGCATAAGAATCGAGCATGGCTAGAGAAATACTTGGTTAAGTTGGAAGTTGGAAGTTGGAATTAGGAACCGTCTCCGGTTGCCCATGAATAACTATTGGCTCAGCAGCATATCCGAAGCTGCAAAGACCCAGGTTCGGGTAATATGCAGGATATCCGTATCCTGACTGATATCCGGTGGGAAAGGCGCAAATCCATTTTGTCCGGCGAGTTTCACAATATTGATGGCAGCATCGTCCAGGATTTTTTCTCCGGATGAGCGATTGATTTCAATCGACTCCACACTGCCATCCGCCCGAATGCTGACGGTAAGCTGTAAGTTGCCGTAGAGCTTATCTTTTCTGGCGGCTTCGGGGTAATTCAAGTTGCCGATGCGCTCGACTTTCATGCGCCAATCCTCGACATAGCGCGCAAATCGGTATTCTTTGGTGCGCGCGCCGACAAATTTGCGTTTCGGACGCTTCTGATAGTTATCATGATCTTGATCAATCTGTGCTCTGAGGCGGACGATATCAAGACTACGGAGCAATAACTCAGCCGGATCTGTTGTGATTTGTTTGCTTTCGGCTTCGTTCTTGTGTTCGCTGGGCTGTTCGATTTGCGGGGTATCGCCGACCGCAGCCATCAGTTTCTTGGCTTCCTGTTCCAGTTGCTTAACTTTTTGTTGCGCTACGTTGTTATCGATAACGGGTTTGCTTTTGGGTAGTACCGGAAAGGGTGTTTTTGCCCGGCGATCGGCATCCGTATTGCCGCCGCCGTCCAGATTATCTTGCGCAAGCAATTCGGTTTCTTTCGGTTTGGTCAGTGTTTTGTTATTAACCAGAACAACTTCCAGGGATGAGGCAACTTTGTCGAATTTCGGTTGGGGAAACTGAAAAGTCACACCGAAAAAAATGATGATATGCAGTAGCATGGAAGCAACCATCGCTACACCCATGCGATTGGTTTGGGAAGATAGATAACCGCCCAGCGTTGCTGGTATGGTTTTGTGTATTTGAATAGTAACAGCCAAAGGGTTAAGCCTTGAAAATTAAGTCTTAGTCAGGAGTCTGTCGGACTTAAGGTTAATCTGCTGCGCCAGTGGGAGAACGGTTCATATTTCCTCAATTTCTCGTTACATAGATCGACTATGCGCCTAAAAATAGAGAAAATACGCACTCGGCTCGCTACGATTGCTTAAGTCCGACAGATTCCTAGTTCATGCAATTATATTATTTTAGGAAACAGATTCATCATAAATTTGGAGAATAGCTTATGCATCCTGTTTTTGTAGGAATTCTGCATGCAAGTTGCGCTCCAGCAGATCGACTCCAGATAATTTAAGTTTGATGTATGTATTGGGTGCCATATCGGGTAGTGAGGGCACTCGTGTGATGAATGGAATATGATCAAATTTCACTAAATTTTCTTTAATGACCTGTGCGTTAATGATTTGAATTTTTTCCTGCAATAACCAGCGCAAACACCAATAACGTTCCATCGACCGCTGGAATTCGCTATAAATCCCATAGGCTGTTTCAAAGTCTCGCATCGCGATTAAAAGACTGGTGCTCTCTTTGCTATAGTGTGGCGGTTCAGCGCGCAACATGGCAATGAGTTGCCGCTGATTAATCAGATCAACATAACGTCTCATCGGGGAACTGCTCCAGGCATATTGCGAGACACCCAATCCCTGGTGAGGGGCTGGAGATGTGCTCATCTTAACCTTGCCGTTGGCTTGGCTGCGAAAGATGCCGGTAATGCCCGCGTCGGTCAATTGTTTTCCCCACTCCGTATTGACATAAATCATCAGCTCAGACACGACTTTATCAATGGGTGATCCGCGCCGGCGTTCGCTGATTGTGATGTGGTCATTGTTGATTTCAAAACTGTAATCAATTTTGTCATTATTCGTATCACTGGCTTTGCCGCGTTGGTTTTCCATCTTGCAGGCAAATTTCCACAGCAGGCTTAATTCCTTGCTAAAGGTGTGTTCAAAATCGCCTTTGCTTAATGTGGCTTCATTGAAATACTGCTCGAGTGAATTGTGACGTAAATTTGCTGCAATTTTTATTTTCTCAATCCGGCTTTCTGTGCTTTTGACGGTAAAATCATCCGATACATCAAGATACAGGGAGAGCACAGGGCACAACCGGTTTTCTGCTAATGTGAAGTGATTGATGGTGACTTCCGGCAGCATGGTGATTTTATTTCCGGGCAGATAAACCGTCGATAGGCGCGAGGAGGCGGCTTTATCGAGTGTTGACTCGGGAACGATTCCCAATGCTGGCGCGGCAATATGGATACCGATGCGGAAACTGCCAAATGCTAAGGGTGTAACAGAAAAAGCATCATCAATTTCTGTCGTTGAAGCATCGTCGATACTGAACGCGGTCACATCTGCGATGGGTAAATCGGAAAAATCGTTCGATGCTGGATGCGACTCGAGTTCACCAAACTCGATGCCTTCAGGAAAATATTCCCAGATAAACTGATTGAAATGGTAATCGTGTGAGGATGGAATGGCGCCACACTTTTCCATCAGTTTCACAACGGTGAGTTTTTTTTCTGTACAGACCGCTTCGAGTGCTTTCCACTCAACCGAGTTTTTATCCGGTTTGTAGAGTAAATTAGGGATGCGCGGTTTAAATTCGCCGGGCAGTACAAACTGGTTTAATTGTTCCATATAGCAGGCTTGTTGTGCTGCTTGCAGGCGCTTTCTTTCCTGACCGGCTAAAGCCGCTTTCAGTGCATCCGGTGGCGCGGCTTTGTAGCGTCCGTGCCCTTTTTTATAGAAATACATCGGCGCATTCTGCAGCAGGAGCAAAGTGGCAGCAGCCTCAACCGGGCTGGGTGTATGGCCAAAGTAATCGGTTGCCAGGGTATCGCTGGCAAATTCGGTATCCTGTATGCAGCATTCCCAGAGAAAATCCGGATCCAATTCATCGGCTATTTTTTGCACATGATTCATGAATTCGGATAAAGGCGGCGCATCAAATCGGAATAGCACGGACGTTGCTTTGATCTTTGATCGTTTGCCATGCACAGCCTCTATCTGTAACGAGGTATTGTTGTCAGCCAGTATGGCGCCTACCTTAAAGGTTCCAGCTTCTTCGTAAAAAACATTCATAAGATTGTTTTTATCATTACGGTCGGATAGTTTGAACAGAACTGCATCGGGAGAGATTGAGCCATCATCGGAAAATTAAAGGTTTTGACATACAATTTATGAAGGTTTTTTGTAATGTATAAACCTGATCAACAATTCTGCATTATATACGAGACGTTTGCTAAAGATAAAAAGCAGTAGACAATTGTTGCCAAAAATAGTGCCAGCCTATTTCGAGGAACCGGCTGGAACTGTTGACAGGGCCTCAGAATACTGCAGGTATTTAAAAAGGGGAAGTGATGGGATTTAATCGTTTTTGTGTTTTTTTACAAATGACTGAATCGTGTTTTTTAGCTCGGAATCAGGCAGTGTTGTGGCTAATTGACTTAAACAGTCTTTTCCGGTCTGACTCAATTTTAATTTTTCCTTGGTATATCCTTTGTCTGCAAGTGTTTTGGTGTTTTTAGCAAAGTTATGTGCTTGCACCAAAATTTGAATTGAAGTAACTTCCCATCCTAGTTCTTGCAGCTTGAGCAGCACTGAGGGCGAAATTTGCTTAAGTTTTGAAGCAATAGCGCCATTCTCAGCCATTATTGTCAGCCTGCCATTCGAAGTTCGGCTTAGGGTGCAATGCTGCGCTAATTGCGCGGGAACAAGTTTAGAGAAGATTAATTGATCTGCATATAATTGATGAGCTAAAGAGAATAAGTTTTCATATTCAGGCGTCTTGCCAAGAAGATTAAGATAAGAATTAACTTTATAAGAGGTCATGTGGTTATTTAAAAAATATCCAATGAATAAAAAATATGAATATTATTTTTATTTCTGATAAATCAGAGCGAGCGAGAAAGATAACATTAACCGGGCTACACATTACATTATTAATAAGTGCTTTTCTATTCGTTATCGTAACATTAGCACTGAGTTTAAATTTTGTTTCACTGCGCTACGCTGATCGGATCGATGCGCCAGTTTTAAGAGCGGTATTAGTCAATCCTCAAGAGGAAAGACATCAAAAAATTCAAACCCATCTGCAAGATAATTTAAATATAATGGCCATTAAGTTGGGCCAGATGCAGGCGCAGTTATTACGCTTAGACGCACTGGGTGAGCGTTTGGCAGAATCTTCCGGCATCAAGTCGCGAGATTTCTTATTTAATGCAGTGCCGGGGCAAGGCGGCGCACGGACTGATCATTCGTCTGAAGAATTAACGTTTACTGAATTTAATCATAAGCTCCAGGAATTATCGGACATGTTGAATGAAAGGACAGATAAGCTGGGTGCACTAGATTCTTTATTGCGTCATGATAGATTAACAAAATATGTTCTGCCTTCTGAAATGCCAGTTGAAACAGATTGGTATTCTTCTGGCTATGGATACCGAATTGATCCATTTACAGGGAAGAGAGCATTTCATGAAGGTGTGGATTTTTCCGCTGAGATAGGCACGCCGATAAAAGCCGCAGCCGGTGGCGTGGTGGTCTATTCAGATCGACACGCTGAATATGGTAATATGATCGAGATTGATCATGGAGATGATTTGGTGAGTCGTTATGCGCACGCGTCGAAACGTTTGGTAGAACTGGGACAAGTCGTGTTGCAGGGGCAGAAGATAGCTGAAGTAGGCAATACGGGGCGCTCTACAGGCGCGCATCTGCATTTCGAGATAAGACATAGAGACAAACCGCTTAATCCATCCAAGTTTTTGAAAAAAACGAGCTAAACTGAATTTAAGGAATTGCTGATTATTCGTGCATGAATCTTTAGTGTTGAGTAGTCTTCAGTTCATCGTTGCGCATTTTAAATATAGAGTAGCCTTCGGCGGTGAGTTTCGTTTTATGCCAAGAGATTTTAGTTCACCCTACAAATATTATAAATTTAGTTGATAATTCATTAAAGTATTTCTGTGGGTGAGGTAAAATCTCACCCTTTGTTTTTTAAACTAATTGTTTAAATAGAATTTCTAGAGACATTATGCTAAGTAATCTACTTAAGAAGATTTTTGGTAGTCGTAATGACCGGATGGTTAAGCAGTATTTTCAAGCCGTGCGTACTATTAACGAGCTGGAATCAGCTATCGCAGGTTTGTCGGATACTGCATTACGTGCTAAAACAGATGAGTTCAAGCAGCGCATTCATGATGGAGAATCTTTGGATGTGTTATTACCAGAAGCATTTGCTGTGGTGCGTGAGGTGGGTAAGCGGGTTCTGGAAATGCGCCATTTTGATGTGCAGCTCATTGGCGGCATGGTATTGCATGAGGGCAAAATTGCTGAGATGCGTACTGGTGAGGGTAAAACCCTCATGGCAACTTTACCCGCATATCTGAATGCGCTGGCAGGTAAAGGTGTGCATATTGTCACTGTGAATGATTATTTGGCAAAGCGCGATGCGGATTGGATGGGGAGAATTTATCAATTTCTCGGAATGAGCGTGGGTGTGATCTATGCGCAGATGCCGCATAGTGATAAGCAGGCTGCTTATGCTGCAGATATTACTTATGGCACCAATAACGAGTACGGATTTGATTATTTGCGCGACAATATGGTGACGCATGCTTATGAGCGTGTGCAACGTTTGCTCAATTTTGCAATTGTGGATGAGGTGGATTCAATCCTGATTGATGAAGCACGTACGCCGTTGATTATTTCGGGTCAGGCAGAAGGCGATACAGAAATATATGTGCGTATTAATGCCCTAATTCCTAAGCTGACTCGCCAGGATACAGAAGAAAGTTCAGGTGACTATAGTGTAGATGAAAAATCTCACCAGGTTACGCTCAGCGAAGCTGGTTTTGAACATTCAGAGAGACTGCTGGCAACAGCTGGTTTACTGAAGTCAGGCACCAGTCTTTATGATCCAGCCAATATCAATTTAATTCATCACTTGAATGCGGGGCTGCGCGCACACAATTTATATTTTTTCGATCAAAATTATGTCGTGCAAAATGGTGAAGTAATTATCGTTGATGAATTTACCGGTCGTTTGATGGCAGGCCGACGCTGGTCCGATGGGTTGCATCAGGCCGTAGAGGCGAAAGAAGGCGTTGCAATTCAGAAAGAGAATCAGACGCTGGCGTCTATTACTTTTCAAAATTATTTTCGTATGTATCAGAGATTATCGGGTATGACCGGTACTGCCGATACCGAGGCTGCTGAGTTCCAGCAAATCTATGGGTTGGAGACGGTTATCATTCCGACGCATCGTCCGATGATTCGTGATGATCGTATGGATCAGGTGTTTCGTACAACGAAAGAAAAAAATGAAGCAATTATTCAAGGAATCAAGGAATGTTATGAGCATGGGCAACCAGTTCTGGTGGGTACAACATCCATTGAGAATAATGAGCTGTTGTCCAAGTTACTGGAACGGGAGAAACTGCCACACCAGGTTTTGAATGCCAAACAGCATGCGAGTGAAGCGGGTATTGTTGTGCAAGCTGGTCGGCCTAAAATGATTACCATAGCAACAAATATGGCAGGCCGTGGTACGGATATTGTATTGGGTGGTAATCCAGAGCCGGAGATAGAGCGGATACGGCATGATGAAAAATTAAGTGAGGAAGAAAAAGAAAAGTATATCAATGAAGCTTATGCGAGATGGGAAGTGGCTCATGAAGAAGTTTTGAGTAAAGGCGGTTTGCACATTATTGGTACTGAGCGACATGAGTCTCGTCGAGTGGATAATCAGTTGCGTGGACGTTCAGGCCGGCAAGGAGATCCAGGGTCCAGTCGTTTTTATCTTTCACTTGAGGATCCTTTGCTGCGTATATTTGCGTCAGATCGTGTTGCCAATATTATGACGCGTCTTAAAATGCCCGAAGGGGAAGCTATTGAACATCCGTGGGTTACTCGTGCGATTGAAAATGCTCAGCGTAAAGTAGAAGCGAGAAATTTTGATATGCGCAAGCAACTGCTGGAATTTGATGATGTGGCTAATGATCAACGTAATGTGATTTATCAACAGCGCAATGGATTATTAGAAGAAGATCATGATATTTCAGAAACGATCACGGCAATACGTGAAAATGTTTTAAGTAATTTATTCAGCTTATATATTCCCCCCCAAAGTGTTGAAGAGCAATGGGATGTACAGGGTTTGGAAAAAGCGCTTGCGGCGGAATATCTGTTGCACTTTCCTTTGCAAGAGTGGCTCGAGAAAGAGCCAGAGTTACATGAAGAAAACTTGTATGAGCGTATTGTTGAGCTTGCTAATGAGCAATATCAAGCAAAAGTGGAGAAGGTGGGCGCTGAGCCGATGCATCACTATGAGCGTGCTGTAATGCTGCAAAGTTTGGATTCGCATTGGCGGGAACATCTGGCGGCATTGGATCATTTGCGCCAAGGTATACACTTGCGTGGTTATGCACAGAAAAATCCAAAGCAGGAATATAAACGCGAAGCTTTTGAGCTTTTTACCAATATGCTCGAAGCGATCAAGAACGAGGTCTCGAAAATACTTTTGACTGTGCAAATAAAGAGTGAGCAGCAGGTAGAGGCTGTGGCGGAGTCGCTAAGATCACCAGAAAATATACAATTTCATCATGATTCCTACAAGGAATCCCTGGCCGAGGAAACCGAATACGAGCGAATTCAAGATGAGAAAGTGCAACCTTTTGTGCGGCAAAACGAGAAAGTTGGCCGCAACCAATTGTGTCCGTGTGGTTCCGGTAAGAAATATAAGCAGTGCCATGGAAAGGTTAAATAGTTACTCAAGAAAGCAGACTGCCATGTGTGTGTTTTGTTGGCTTGCTCCATTGAAATACTTTTAAGTCCTCTATAATCCTTAATATGGTTATGGTATACTGCGCGCTTTTGTAGTTTATAGTTTGTAAATTTGCTCGTGAAAGTGGTGGGAAGTAGGTAAATTTTCCTTTTTATCGATAGCCTTACATGAAAATATAACTGATGGAATAGTCGAATATGGCTGATAGTTTTAGCATCCCTGATCAAATGAGCGGCAGAAGAAAATTCTTGGTCGCAGTAACATCCGTAGCAGGCGGTATTGCGGGAGTTGCAATTGCAACCCCCTTTGTGATGAGTATGATGCCTAGTGAAAGGGCTAAAGCGGCCGGGGCGCCAGTAGAGGTTGATATATCAAAGCTTGAGCCTGGCATGCTTCTGATGGTCGAATGGCGCGGAAAAGTCGTATGGGTTTTAAACCGTACTCCGGAAATGCTTGAGACGCTTGTGAAAGTAGAAGAGGAGCTAGCCGACCCGAATTCAGAAAAACCGCAGCAACCGGAATATGCTCAAAATCGTACGCGATCAATCAAACCGGAAATTCTCGTTACTGAAGGTGTGTGCACACACTTAGGGTGTTCTCCTGTATTTAGGAAGGAGATTGCTCCTGCGGATTTGGGTCCAGATTGGTTAGGCGGATTTTTCTGTCCTTGTCATGGATCAAAATTTGATTTGGCTGGCCGCGTGTATAAAAGTGTACCGGCTCCAACTAATATGGTTGTTCCTCCTCATGTATATTTGAGCGATAGCCGTCTTTTAATTGGAGCTACAAGCGAGGGATCTGTGTAAATGAATAAGATAATTGAATGGATCGATAAACGATTTCCATTAACGTCAAATTGGAAAGCACATCTTTCCGAATATTATGCCCCTAAGAACTTTAATTTCTGGTATTTTTTTGGCTCATTAGCCTTGTTGGTTCTGGTTAACCAGATACTTACCGGAATTTTCCTCACGATGAATTATAAGCCGGATGCCGGTATGGCATTTGCTTCTGTTGAATATATCATGCGTGATGTGGATTATGGTTGGTTAATTCGATATATGCATTCAACAGGTGCTTCCATGTTTTTTGTCGTGGTTTATCTGCATATGTTTCGCGGAATGATGTACGGTTCTTACCAGAAACCACGGGAGCTCTTGTGGCTAGTTGGTATGGCAATATTCCTTGTGTTGATGAGTTTAGCTTTTACTGGATATATCTTACCTTGGGGACAAATGTCTTACTGGGGTGCACAAGTGATTGTGAGTATGTTTGGAGCAATTCCAACTATTGGAGAATCTCTCCAGCAATGGGTGCTGGGTGATTTTACACTTTCGGATGTTGCGCTGAATCGTTTCTTTGCGTATCACGTTGTAACATTGCCTTTGATAATGTTAGTTCTAGTGTTCGCACATATTCTAGCGTTGCATGAAGTTGGATCAAATAATCCAGATGGCATTGAAATAAAAGCAAATAAAAACCCAAAAACGGGTATTCCTGTCGATGGAATACCATTTCATCCTTATTACTCTGTAAAGGATATAGTCGGTGTTGTGGTGTTTTTAATGGTATTTTGTGGAATTGTCTTCTTTGCTCCGGAAATGGGCGGGTATTTCTTAGAATACAATAATTTTATACCTGCAAACACATTGCAAACGCCAGATCATATAGCGCCGGTATGGTATTTCACACCTTATTACTCCATGCTTAGGGCAGTGACTGTCAATTTTCTATGGGTAGATGCAAAGTTGTGGGGTGTGATATTGATGGCTGCTTCTGTGGTTATCTTTGCTTTCTTACCTTGGCTAGATAGAAGTCCGGTTAAATCGATACGCTATAAAGGTAAATATTTCAAGACAGCCCTAACGCTTTTTGTGATTAGCTTTTTCGTATTGGGTTGGCTCGGAACAAAATCTCCGACTCCTTTATATACTTTATTAGCGCAAATCTTTACAGTCATCTATTTTGCTTTCTTTATTTTAATGCCATGGTATAGCAAGATAGATAAAACAAAACCTGAGCCCAAAAGAGTAAAAGAGTAAAAAAAATGAAGAAAATAACAATTGTTATATTTATCTTATGTGTGGCTCCATTTAGTGACTTGTTCGCTGCTGAGTCTGGTATGGCATTAGATAGTGCTCCAGTTAGTACAACTGACAATGCTTCGTTACAACGTGGTGCAGAGAGTTTTGTTAACTACTGCCTAACTTGTCATGGTGCAAGCTATATGCGCTATAACCGTCATCGTGATATCGGATTTACTAATGAAGAAATACTGACTAAGCTGGTATTTACAGGTCAGAAAGTTGGCGGTCTGATGGAATCTGCAATGCAGAAAAAAGAAGGTGAGGTATGGTTTGGTGTTGCGCCGCCTGACTTATCAGTAATAGCGCGCTCGCGAGGAGCGGATTGGTTATATACTTATCTGCGGGCTTTTTATCGTGACGACTCCACTGCGACTGGATGGAACAATCTTGTTTTTGATCGTGCAGCAATGCCACATGTTTTTTATCAATTGCAGGGTGAGCAGAAATTGATTGTTAAAACAAGTGATAAAGGTGAGCAGAAGACCTTGGTGCTTGATAAACAAGGTGAAATGACGAAGGCGGAGTTTGATAGCTTTGTCGGCGATTTAGTTAACTATCTGGTTTATCTAGGTGAGCCTCACGCAAATGCCCGTAAGGAGTTAGGGCTTACAGTCATGGCTTTTCTTTTAGGTATGCTGATTTTATCCTATGCACTAAAAAGAGAATATTGGAAAGATATTCATTGACATAAAACTTGCTGAATATATTGTAACGAAGTTCGGGAATAGAAGTTATGATGACACTATATTCAACAATTACATGTCCATACAGCCATCGTTGCCGGATAGTTCTGCACGAAAAGGATATGGATTTTCAGGTAATTGACGTCGATCCAAATAATAAATCAGAAGACTTGGCTGTAATGAGTCCTTATGGAAAAGCACCGGTACTTGTGGAACGCGATCTTGTGTTATATGAATCAAACATCATTAATGAATATATTGATGATCGCTTTCCACACCCGCAATTAATGCCAGCAGATCCCGTAATGCGAGCTCGTGCGCGTTTGTTGTTGTTCCGTTTTGAACAAGAATTGTTTTGTTATATCAATGCGTTTGATGGTTCAGATCAAAAAGAAATTGATAAGGCTCGTACTGTGATAGCAGATAATCTGACGATTATATCTCCGATCTTTGAGAAACAAAAATTCATGCTTGGTGATGAATTTTCAATGCTTGATGTTGCGATAGCGCCTCTACTGTGGAGACTTGAACATTTTGGAATTCGTCTTCCTAAACAAGCGGCGCCGTTACTAAAGTATTCGGAAAGGTTGTTTAGTCGGCCGTTATTTATTGACGCATTATCAGCTTCAGAAAAAATAATGCGGAAATGAGCACCAATTCAACGAAACCCTATT
Source organism: Nitrosomonas sp. (assembly GCF_021731985.1). Classification (GTDB taxonomy): domain Bacteria; phylum Pseudomonadota; class Gammaproteobacteria; order Burkholderiales; family Nitrosomonadaceae; genus Nitrosomonas. Next base: position 29,306 of record NZ_JAKFWH010000067.1, on the reverse strand, counting down.
TAATTCGCTCAATTTATGATTGGTGCATTGACAGTGATTTTACCCCTTATGTATCTGTAAAAGCCTATCCGGATTTAGATATCCCAATAGAGTATATAAAAAATGGCGAGATAGTTTTTAATATAAGTGCAAAAGCCGTGCATGAGCTTATCATTAATAATGATTTTATCAGCTTCACTGCACGATTCAATGGTGTGCCAAGAAAGCTAGAGATACCGCTCGCCGCTGTTAAGGGTATTTTTGCGAAAGAAGTAAATCAAGGAATAGCATTCTCCTCTGATAATAAAGAAGTGGAGAATCAAGGAATGCCAGATAACGAACAACAAAATAGTACGATCCAAAATTCTTTAACTTATCAAACAAAAAAATCACGCAAACCCAATCTTCGCATAATCAAATGACTTTAGTATTTGGGTTTGGTCATATTAAGTTGCCGACATAGCTCAGATGGTAGAGCAGCTGATTTGTAATCAGAAGGTCCCGAGTTCGATTCTTGGTGTCGGCACCATAAAAACAATAACTTGAAATCTATATCTTATTTTTGTTATATCTATGTAGACGCAATGTAGACAGGAAATAGAATGTAACTAGCAGATAAATAGTCTGTACCAAAAAACAGATAGTAAAGTAAGTTAAATTTGGCGCTAGAATACTTCACGTTCGATTCTTGTTATTTTCGTCACAAAATCAAAAAGCTAAAATTCCTGGCTAATTGCTCTATATTATGTGGAAACTAAAGATGCTTGAGTTGCATTTTATTCTGTAACTAATTCTTCTCTGGCAGCCCAAGATCTTGCGCCTTCAATATCAACAAGTTCATGACGAATTTGTAATTTAATGGGACTCCCATTATCTTTAGGAACTATGAAATCTACTATTGAAGAAGGAACAAATAAATATAATGAATCTGAATAGCTATGAATTTTCATTGTACTTAGTTCTTCTGAACCATGTGATAGCTTACCGTCATTTGTGGTAGTGATAATTCTGTCTAATGTAATATCAAATAAAAAAGCCGAGCTCTGAAGATCTGATACTTGCCAGGTGACTCTATTTGCAAACCAGAGAACAACGAATGAAGGAAATGTTTTTAGCAAATCTCCAAATGCATTTGTCGCAGTTTGTGGTAATTTTATATAGTAACCTTCGAGGCCTGTATTTTTAGTTTCATCAATTATTCGTAATATTTTTGGAGAGGACTTCGTAATAGTATTCGCAAATTCTTTTTCTTCTGATATTTCTTCTTTAACTCCCTCATCCTGAGTAATTGTAACTTGAGTAATATCTGAACTTCTCATTACAGATATACTCGCACCGCTTCCTCTGTAATTAGGTTTAGCATTTTTATTAAGTGGATTAATTGTAGAAATTTCAATATCGGAAGGTAGCAACTCCCATAATTCGATATGTGATTTGCTATATGAATCGAAATTAACAGATCCTGTTCCGAAAAATTTGGTACTTTGTCTTTTCAGGGTGTCTGAAAGGTATTCTCTGCAAAATGCTTCAATCAGTGAAGTAAGCAATGATGAGTATCCAAGAGGCTTGAGCTTCTGAAACTCACCATGTCTAGTATCTAAAAAAACAATTGTCTTACCAGATTCTTTTTTATTGCTCCAATAAATTGGAGCATCTAAGGATAGTTTTCCAGTAACAAATTTGTAAGAAGGGGGATTAAATAGCTTTCTAATTACATAATCGAGTTCAGATACTATAGTTTTTTCAAATCTATCAAGTTCGTCATAAATTTCTAAGCATTCGAGTAAATCATCAAATCTCTCAGCACCACATATACGAGTAAGATACGTTTGTTCTGCCTGGCGACGCTGTTGACCAACCGATATTTTGATAATAACGTGTCCCCTTGCAGTTAATACTTCTGATGCAGCAGTTTTTGCTGCAGAGTTTGTATAAAAAACTCTCTTTCCTTCTTGTGAAAGCTTTTTTAATTCTCCAAGCGCATAACTTTGACCGTCAATTGTTGAAACTTTTAGTAACCCAAGCTGATCTAGCTTTCCCTGATTAACAAAACTTGGAAGCATTCTAATATGGTTGGCGAGCAAATTTGAATCTGTCAAAATTGCTGGCGACACAATTTCTTCAATTGCCCTAATTATTTTGGTCAATCTACTTAGGGAAGTATCATTTAGTGAGTCTCGCCCAGCGGTTGGTTGAAAAATATTGCTGTCAAAATATCCCGATGCTCCTATTGTTGAACTAATATTTACCGGACAAATCCTAAATCCTTGCTTAAAAATATCTATGACCCCGCTGTTTAGCTTTAGTACAGCTTCACAAGGATTACTTACCTCATTAATAATAATATCTGATATGTAAACAACCAGGGTATCACTTTCATCTGCTGTAACCTCCACTTCTAATGAAAAGCCGTCTTTATCGTATTTCTTTAATTCTAGAACAGTTTTTTGTTCTTTCTCTTTCTGTTTTTTAATAGATTTGTTCGATATTAATTGATCATCAATATAAACAGGTTCCCGTACATATTGGATATATTCTTCTATATAGCTGATTAATTGTTGTTTATCAAATCCGGCTTCTCTATATCCCTTAACAATTGTTCCTCTTTCTTTGACTTCGTGAGATTCAACATATGATACTTTCGGAAGCCCCCCCTGATTATTTGAGAATGATTCTTTAGAAAGAGAGGTTTTATGGGCAGATTCGCAAGAATTTGTTTTAGAAATCACTTCTAAGGTTTCACAAACTCCAAAATTTGCGAATCCACCTATGCCAAATGTTCCTATACATCCTGCTTTTCTAGCCTCATCATTATTTTTTCCACTTGCTCCCATAGTCCAAAAATTTTGCTCTAATCCAGCTCTATTCATTCCAATGCCATTGTCTATAATGGAACAGGTATTGTTTTTAATTAGAATGTCTATCCTATAATCTGGATTGTCTGACGTTTGCTGATCTCTTAATGCTTGTATGCGAATGGCATCGATAGCATTTTGTACATTCTCTCTTAGAAAGGCATGCTCAGTATCGTAGATCCTTGCAGCTATAGTCTGCAAAATTCTTTCAAAATCTACCTTTACTGAGAATGATTTGTCGTTTTCATTTGTCATATCACATTACCTTTTCTACTAATTGCCTATTCCCTGTTTGCCCCGCAATAGCTCTTGCTAAATGACGTGCTTGAACTATGTCTGCACCGAGCTCAAAAGCTTGCAAAATTGTAGTTTCTGCATCCGGATACATTTTGATTTGATAGTATGCATGTGAAAGAAGTAATAATTCTTCTCTATCTAAATCTGGAAGGGCTTTTAAGTCGCATATATTTAACTGAATATTTTTGTTGGATTTTTCTGTAAGTGCTACTTCCAGCTTTTTTCTTTTTAGATACCTTTTTTCACCGTTCTTTAGATCAACACCATGCTCCCATTTTTCAATTAAATTGTAAGCACTATCAAATTCTCTTGTAGATATAAAATCCATGATTGAGTCATCGAGACTATTTATTGCATTATTCGAAGAAGTATTCAGAAGCTTGTTCAGTAGCATTCCAGACTCTTGATCCAATGCCCTAAGCTCATCTGTTAATTTTGTAATAGATATTAGTGACATTTCAAGACTTAAAACTATTCTCTTAAATTGTGCTTCCCAATCAGTGGCTTCCCAAATATACTGGAAGCAAGTAAGCCACTGTAATTGGTCTATGAAATCGACTATCTCTTCATTTCTATGATCAAGATTCGCTGATTTGTTTAAAAGTACATATTCATCTTGAAATTTTCGAGGAACATCTGCTTTCAAATTCATTATTATGCAAGAAATATAATTTGGGTATTCAGTCACTATAGAAGTGACAAGCGAATAAATTTCTTCAGAATTCAAAACGGGAGAGAGTGCTAAATTCCATGAATTTGTTCCACTCAAATTCCAACTATTTGTTGCTCCCGAATAAGAATGGGAAAATTTCTCCCCTTTGCCAGTAAGTAAGTTCAACTTCCCAAAGGAATATGAGTTGACTGATGCTCTAGATTCGTAAGCAGCTCCTGCAGTAAATATAACTAATCGATCATTGTTTTTTTCTATTGAACTTATGTCTCCTTGATGCACATGTCCTCGAAAAACGATATGCGTATCTTCGATCAAGGTGTTTTCTATAAGTACTTCCTCAAATTCTTTAAGCCAAGATACCGGATGGTGTATAAGTGCAACTACTAAGTGTTCGAAATGATTATTATCTATGCAATTTTTAATTTGCTGTAATCCAACAGCTAAATTCCGGCAGTCCGTGTCATCATGAGCGAGCCAAGCGGAATCTAATAACAATATTTTTATTTTTATAGATTTCAACTCTATTGTAATATTATGGATAGAGCTATCATCGGTGTATATTTTTTTTGATCTATTGGCATTTACAAAATCTCGGTAGTTTTTTTGCCTCTTGTATAAAGTTTTTAACCTTTTTGGATTTGAGTAAATTCTATCAAGTTCCGTAAGATTTTTTATTGATGCGCGTGCTCCTACGATAGCATCTTCTTCTTCACTTCTTTCAATATCGTGATTTCCTGGTACAAAAAATATATGATCTTTTTCTACAAGGGTGACTTCAAGTAATCTATCAATAAAATCTTGAGCAATATCAAATTCTGCTTTTTTTCCAGAAAAAGAAATATCTCCAGTTACAAATATTAAATCTGGCCTAGATTCCCCTGAGTATTTCCTCTCAATGTCATTAAGCAGGTTATTTAATACAAGGTCTTGAGACCACTTGATATTTTCTTTACAATGAAAATCTGAGATATGCAGCCACTTTAATTCTTTAGGTAATCCTTGCGCCTCATGCACTTGTTTTTTCTTATGTTTCATAGGTAACTGTATTGTTCTTATGATAAATGCGCATTAATTAATTTTATGGGTCAGCGTAAAACTATAAATACTAAATGCTCACTTCAAGCTGTAAGTAGGCTTTGAGACCGTATTAAAAAATGTCAGCTCAGCATAAATCTGAACTAAAACATATTCTCCATTATTTTGTTAATTGTATCCTGCAATCATTAATCCTATTTAAATGAATTATATTTTGATGAATTAATACTTTTTTGCGTACAGTTATTAACAGAACTCCGAGACCTCTTCATGATTTTCTCGATGATTGTGGCCAGCCATAAGTAATAGCCGACTCACACATATCAGCCGGAACGGCTAAACGATGCCCTGACTGGCCATAACAAACGCATCCATACTTTGGAGAAGATAAACAGGCTGAAACACCAGACCAGTCATAATCAGCAGATACGATGGAATCAAATTTCTTCTTTGTAACAGGGGTTGCTGTATCGGAAGAAAGAACAGGGGCCGGAACCGGAGCGGAAACCGGCGCAGGAGCCAGGGCAGATAACAGGCTGGGGTTTTCAGGTTCCTTTTCCACTATTTTTTCTTCTGTTTGTGGTTCAGCGCGGTTTTTAGTAACCGCAGCATAAGAATAGTAAAAAAGCGCTGGCATCAATAAGAACAAAAACAAAGTGAAATAGAGTTGTAAAGGTTTTCTTTGTTTTAACTTGGTATGAAACTGTCCGGAATGGTAAAGGCTGAAAGCTTCACTCCTGACTTTGAAGGGTACGGTTACCGCTTGATCACGGTTAGATTTCACCGAAGGATTGGCAACGTATTCGGGCCATTCGAGCATCTTGGCGCCTGACCACTTTTTCAGAATATGCTTATGAACGCTAACTTGTGCGAGTACGGCCGTATGCAGTAAATGCGGTTTTTGCGTGATGATCAGAAAATCAATGCCATAATGGCCATGCTTGGCCAAGTGTGAAATGGATTCATGCGCATTGGCAACCCCCGCCGCTGGCCAGCATTCCCAAGCTTCATCTAAAACGATCAAAGAATTTGGTGGGATATGTTCCAGTTGATCTTCTTCAATACTTTCTGAGTATTTGCGCTCGTGCCATTTGCGAATCCAGACGTGATCAACTTTGATATGTGGCAGTTGTAATTTCGGGATACCGCAAACATAGACAGTCTTGCCCTCTTCTATCGCTGGCTTGATGATGTCCCATACAGCATAGGAAGTTTTTCCGGTTCTGGGTACCGCAGTCAATAAAGTGATGGTCATGATACGACCCCAAAAACTTTACCACTGGCCAGAACCGCTTTAAAAGTCAAAGCGCCGGACACAATGCCGAATGCCTCACCGAATCCAGCCAAGCCGATAATTCCAGCAGCAAAGCCGGTAATGCCACCGTAATACGTTTGCGCCAGTGCGATCAAGGCCGCCAGTGTGGTCGATATGATGGTAAAAACCAGAACGCCGAGCCCCAGGCCGGCAAGAGCCTTGCGAACAATGGGAGCAGCAAACAATTCAAGGAATCCACCCAGGGGAATAGTAATTAAACTCATGATGCTGTTGGCCTCGTAGAAGTAATGACAATGTAAGCACCTGCAAGCGCAGCAACCAGGAGCAGTACGGGTTTTAAGGAAATAGCAAAATCACAAAAAGGCTGAGAATCGATTGAGTAATTCCCGCGTGTCAGATTCATTGCAATGTCGGGAGGACATTCGCCGGAACCCCATGAAGTCGTTGTAAATGGTGCGGTAACAATTTTTTCAGTTAAAGGCGTGTCGTTGACCGTATCGAACTTGATTTCTAATGGATCGGTTTTGCTTGGTCTGAGTGGCTGTACAGGATCTGTTGTTGTCGTCATTGATCCGGTGACCACGTTGCTGGTGTTGTATGTGGTGTTTATCATTGTTTCAGTAATGTTAATAACATTGGGTGCGGTACTGGTTGCGCCATCAGTAATACTCAACGAAGTGACAGCGGATTCAGTGCCTGTAACAGTGCCGGAGCCGTCTTTTAATGTTTTTGTTGTAGTTCCCATGGGTACATTGACAGGAGAACCGGTTAAAACTGGGGTTCCGGTTGGTATTGATTCACCCGCATTGAATAATTCTGGAGTAAAACCTGAATTATTTAATAATGATTCTTTGGCTGTCCAATCGTTGGCAGTAGCAGGATGTGAAGTGGTTACACCAGATTTCTGACAAGTAGAACCATTAAGAGTGTATTGGGGGGCACAACCAGTGATCTTATTTGTATTAGAAGCAAAATAAACATTGCCGGGATACTGCGGCAATTTACCGTAACACCGATAGGTAGAAGAATCAATTACCTCATAATGATCGAATTGAGCACCTGAACCGACATTAACAGTCAATCTCGCAGTATCGGAACATGCAGATTGAACATCAGGATAATAATTTGAATTCCAGCCCCACCACTGTCCATCAGAAACCGGATATGAATTTGGCAGACTTGGATTGGGATCTACACCGCCAGCAATCCAAGAACCGGATTGATTACAAATATTACTCAGGGAACAGATAAGGTCTACAGTAGCAAGCGCCATGGAAAGAGGGCCGACTTTTTGAGCAAAAGCACCGATTGCTTTACCGATACGCGGGACATCAACAGGAACGGTTCGATTCAAGCTTACTTCAAGCGCACCCTTTGAAGTCTGAATGATTGGCTTTTCTACAAGAGCAAGAGCGGTATTGCTAGTTAATGTTCTGATTGATCCATTAGCGCTTACTTTGGAAAAGTTACCATTCGAATCACGAATAATGCCGGAGTGCTCGCCCATGTCAAAAACAGTCGAAGCATTGGCAGAAAGAGAAAAAAAGGAAATAAGTATTAACGCAAAATAAGCCATACTGACCCCACAATGGCAAAGAAAACCGCGTAAAGTTGAAAGTCGATAATCATCGGTTTGCTGCCACCTTATAAAGAATACGGAATGCCCAAGCGGTAATAAGTACCAGCACAACTTGCCAGCCTAAGGTCACAGCATCGCCGATCAGATCCGGACAAGTGATTAATGAGGGCGTGATTGAATGCGTTGTGGTAACAGCATTGAATGGGTCGAAATAGGTAACATCAACGCCGGTGGCCGTTGGTACGCATGAAACCGTTGAACCGTTTGAGAGTAATGCCGGGCAGTCAGCAGATACAAAAGTATATAAATCAGTTGTTGTGCTGAGGCAGCGGTCTTTGAATAGGTAGCTCATCGTTTAACAACTGGCCTTTGTTTACTTTTACAAAGTCGTGCAAAGACCAGTCTTGTTAATTAAACTGCGCGGCGTAACAGTTTGAACGCAGCGGCAGCAATGATTACAACAAATACTGCGCTGCCTACAGTTCCCACGTCAGTTAGTGCGGTGCTTAATGCCGTGGTAACTGCTGCATCAACGGCGGCAAAAGCAGGAGCAGCAATCATAGTACCGGCAGCAACTAAACCACCTTTACCCAGGTATTCACCTTCGATTACTGTTTCTTTGATGCTGTTACCGATAGTCTTCACGACATCTAATGATTTTTTGAACATGTTTAATACTCCTTGGTTAAATGGTGCAAAATTGCACTCCTAAAACAACTTTTAAGAATTGGCTTAGGGGTGGAATCATTTTTCATTAACAACTAGACGTAAGACTGGCTCTTGTTCTTCGAGGCTATACCAGGAAGGCATTGATAAAGGCTTTAGGTCGACGATTTGAACTTTCACGGGAAATTGCTCGATATTGCGGGGTTCCAGAATATCAATGCCGTATTCCCGCAAGATTTTGGCATGGCGGTATAACGTGCCATTACTGAGAAGATTTCTAAGGTCTTGACCAGCTAACCAAGCAGAGGCATACACGCGGCTTTTTGCTGGTATAGCGTCCAGTATGTCAGGTTCATCGCTGCGATCGACACGGCTAAAGATTTCCGTTTCATCGTGAAAAATATGGATTAATTTCTCATCAGTGATGTTTTCCAGTTTGTTTAAGCCTTCATCAAATAAAAGACGTTTTTTTAGTTCGATTTCCACTCTCACTACTCCTTGCTCTTTGCACCATTGATAAACCAAATCATCGGGACTACAGCCATGCTTGAGCATTTCAATGTGCTTGATGTAAGCTTTAAGCATGTGTCGGGTGTTAACCCACCAAACCGATTCATCGCCGACTCTGCCTTTTTTCATTCGGGAGACTGAGCGATTGCCTAGCCATCGGATTAAGGCTCTGGCCTGGGATTCTGAACCCGTCGCAAAGTTACAGGTGATGTCCAGACGAGATACTCGCGCACCTTGTGATTCTGCTTCGTAATCTGAAGCCCGAATTTTTGCGGGAGTAAAAGCTGGCAAGCCTCGAGCCAGGCATATTCGATTAGCTTTGGCGAGAGTTTCCCGGAATCCCAAGTTGAACAGGTTGTCTTTGCGAGAAAACCTGCCCACGTTTCCACTGAGTGACGTATGTTTACCGTCACTTTTGAGCCGGATACTTGTTTCAAATGATCCCGGAAAAGACGCGGCGCAAACTCTTTCATGGCGCGCATTGCCGAGGGGGTCATAATTGACGATGATTCCTCCGCAATAGATTGGGAGTTGTTCTTCAGTTTGATGTAACTGAGAAATGGAGATCCAATCGACGAAGATTTCATTTGCCATGTCCTTAACCGGGTATCAATTTGTAAGCTTTTTTCCCAAAATGGGAATGAACGGACTAGTGTTACTATCCGTTGGCGGCTTTTTGGGTTGGCTGAATCGGTGAGGCATCGGTAACAATGTTTTTGATTTCGCCAAACATTAAAACTTGTTCAACCGTCAGATCAAGATAGGATGGATCTTTCAAATTCTTGAATTTGTGCAGTATTGCAGGATCAAGAACCATTTCAGCCGGAACCGTGCCATAGCCTTCTACGTTGTAATTACCTTGTGAAACGTTTTGCAATGGCATCAACACGGTGATGACGTGCATGTCATAGGGTTTTCCATTGGTTTTGCTGACGCCGTGCGTGCGTTGTACATTGGCTACTAGTGTTTTCATTATTAATACTCCTGCTTAGTTGATAAAAAAATGGTTCGATGCTTAGCTCATTCTCGTGCCTCGAATTCGCTTCGCATCGAACCTGGGTTTATTGATACTTCTCTTGCATCAATTAAGGACTGGCGATCACCGTTTGATGCGTCCCTTAATTGCACAATACTTTCTGCAATTAATTCACCGGGACTCGGTTGCTTTCCGCTGCTACGTACTGACGTGTCCATAACACCTCAGTACTGACTGGTGGATTGACAGAGACGCGATTCAATATAAGCGTGCAGATCGCTCAAACGATAGCGAACTGCACGGCTGCCGATTTTGATGAAAGGCACTCGCGCACCTGTCCAACGGTCTCGTTCCAGGAAAGCGACACTAACGCCCAAGATGGGTGCAGCTTGTTTAGTAGTGAGTAATGGGCTTTGCATGACTGACTCCATATTTGATTAACATGGAATCAGTATCTATAGACTTACAACCATTGAGAATTGCGGCTGCGCGTAAACGTATGACGTCTACGACAAATCAAGCATTAGAGCGGGTTTTAAGGCATACCGACTGCGCGCAGCCAGTAGTATTACGTGTGGGGATTTTCTGGATTAAAATTGAGTAACCAATGCGGCAGTTTGCCTTTCTCTTTTAGACGTTCGCGGTTTTTATAATCCGAAATAGCCTGGGCAAGCGTACGGTTTGCATTGGATTCGGATAGCAGTCTTTTTTTGTCGATTGGCAATTCTTCATAGAATTTTATGGCTGCCTGGTTATTACTGTAACTCTGATGTTGCAGCCAGTAATGTATACAATCTTTCTTCAGATTTTCAACTGGTTTATGCCTGTCATAAGCGGCTTCTCTTTGCTGGGAGGTATCAACCTTGTCTTCTGTTGATAAATTATTTCTGGCAGCATTACGGGTAACTCGCCCATCAGATAGATGCTTCGGTACCCAGCAGGAAGGCGGTTCGCAATAAATTTTAGCGCACCAGTCAAGGATTTCATTACGCTTTACATAAAGGGAATCAAGATACTTTTGATTAAACTGATCCTGTTTTAAGCAGGAATCAATTTTTTTATAGTGAAGTGCTTCAGCGGCTAAGGAAATGACAGAGTCATCGACAAAGATCAATCTCTGGCGTGTTCGTACGGAAATTTCATTTTTGCGTATGGCAAACATCAATAAATGAATAGCACTACGAACCTCTTGTGGAATCGCGTTGGCATCCGTTTCGATTGGATCAATACCTACCCAACTATGCGCCAGTTGCCAGACCGTTTGAAAATTCTTCTTGTCATCAAGAAACATGGCGAATTATCTATTGTGAGAAGTCAAATCCTTAAATTGACGGCTAATAGCCTCCTATACTTGAGAGAATAGTTTGTAATTATTCAGAGCGCCACCCTTGACAGGCTGCCGCCGACCCAGAACCGGTATGTATGAGCGATTGGGGTGCTCATGTCTCGGGGTCTGGGGAAACTCGCCTTGTTTCTGCACGCGCGTTACGCGCGCGAAACCTGCGATACCCCAATCCCTCTTTTGACTTATTTTTCTTGAGCGGCGGCAGCCTGTCAAGGGCAAGCCGCTACGCGGTGGCTACAAAGTTAAATAAGAAACAGAAGCTATTCAAACAGAAGCAGATAAAGTTCTATGCGCTATGCGTATAAATTATCTGATTAAGCTTTGTTCAAGGCATTGGCAGTTTATAAATCCAACCAGACTCGTAAGGCGTAATTAATTTTATTGAGTTCTTTCTCTGCAGCTTCTCCGATCTTTTTGTTCAGCCTGGTAATGCGAATAGTCGTTATTTTGTCGACTTCAACTTCAGATATTTCCTTTAAACCAGTTGCGTTATCTGCCTTTAATCGCACCCTCACACCTAGCAGTACTCAAAGCGCTGGTTATCGGGCAAACGGTAATACTTTCCATGCCTTCAATATAATCTGTATTCTGAACAATCACTACGAGACGGGGTTTGCGGTGTAGTCACCCCTTCCATCAGCGCAAAGCGCAATATCGCTCCGTTGATACAGGGTCATAAATAATCACCCATATCAGCAGTATTATCTTGCTTATCCACTTTGTTAAGCGCTTCAATATCCCGCTTTACTTGTTCCTGATATGACATGGCAACATGGCCTTTTCCAGCTTTCATTTGACGTACAGAATCAAGTAACTCAGCGTCTAGATCCCGGCTGCTCTCCCATTCTTCCAGCTCTTTATCGGTTAGTGGTTTTTCTGCCTTCATGTTTTTTTCTTTCAAGGTCTTGGCGGATTGAGCAGGAGGCGGTTAAGCGGCGATTTCCTTCAAAATATCGGGGCGGCGTTCGGCTATGCTGATCAATGTCTTGGCTGCACCGCTTGGCTGGCGGCGACCTTGTTCCCAATCCTGTAAGGTTCTCACTGATACACCCAAGAGCTTTGCAAAATCTGATTGAGATAAACCGGATTTTATGCGTGCTGAAACAACTGGAGGGAGTTCAACTTTATGTGTCCGGCTTGCACGACCTGATTTCATTTGAGTAACAGATTCCAGTAGCTCGGCACCCAAATCACGCTTGGCGTCTCGCTTCTTTAATTCTTTTTCAGTCATAGGCATGTTATTTTTTCCTTAATTGCTTTAAGTAAATGTGCAGGAATGTTCTCGTGCTCATTTTTGGAGTAAATCAGCAACAACCAGATTGTTCCGTCTTCCAGCATGTTGTAATAGATTACACGCAAACCGCCGCTTTTTCCTCTGCCTTTGCGTGACCAGCGCACTTTTCTGCAACCACCAGATCCTGGAACAACGTCTCCGGTGTCATAGTGTTCTGCGATCCAGACAGCAAAAGCTGCGCGTTCATCTTCTGTCCAATAATCACTGACATAGCGGCTAAAAACATCTGTTTCTGCAATAGTATACATTATATGTTACGGCAATGCCGTATTAAGTCAAAGCATTTTGTGTGATTTCTTTTCTGACAAATCTGTTATCGTTGCTGACGACTTGTAACCGGCACACTTCAGAATATAGTCTGTTATTTTCTGCATGGGTTGCCGCAATCGTTCCACATCGGCCACAATATAGCCAGCAGTAACGTCATTGCTCATTTTATGATTGGCCAGGCGTTTTACGGCATAGGCTGGAATATCGAGGCTTTCGGCTACCGTGAGAAAAGTTCGGCGCAAATCATGGATGGTGAAAGCAATGCTGGATTCCTTGATGACTTTGGCCATTTGCTTACGCTGCTCGGAAACATAGCCATTTCCGCTGGCTCGATGGAAGACATATTCATTGATTGCCTGTTCCTTTCTTTTTTGCAGCAAATCATAAAGAAAATCAGATAACGGCAGATTGTGATCCGAGTGGTTTTTTGTATCCGTCACTTTCAGGTTTTTTGCTTGTAGATCGATGTTATTCCAAGTCATGCTGGCAGCCTCTTCCCGTCTTAGGCCGGTAAACAACACTAATAGTAAATAATCCCGGATGGTTTCGCGATTTTGGCTGAGCGGATCATTTTTTAAGTTCATGATTGCTTGGAACCAGGGTTCTATTTCATGAGGCTTAATGAGAGTCTGGCGGCGATCTACTCGATACCATGCTCGGGTTTGTGTGAGCCGGGTTACCGGATTTTCTCGCAAGATAGAATTGCCGTTGCCGTCTTCATATTGTGCAATGGCAAAGTTGAACAGGGCGCGTAAAAAGCGCATGGATAGATTGGCATAAGCTTCGCCTCTTTCAGAGCCGACTTTGTTATGGCGTTTGCTGACCATATCCTTATTGATATCGATCATCGCCTTATCCTGCCAGTCGGCAAAAATGATAGTCATCACTCGCCTGTAATCATAGAGCGTTCGCTCTTTGAGATTCTTTCGCGTCTTTACAAAATCATCAAAGGCTTGTTTCAGTGTCGTGCCCTGTAATGCTTCCTGCTTTTTCTCAGCAGCGGGGTTGCGGCCAACAGCGATGTGACCGAGTAATTTATGTGCTTCCTTTCTGGCTTGTTCAACAGTTAACTCAGGATAGCGGCCTAATGTTAACCGCTTCACTTTGCCATCAATTCTCTTTTCGAGGATAAATGATTTTGCGCCGGATGGAGTAACACGAACAGCAAAACCTTTGAGTTCACTATCACGCACAAAGGCTTGGCCGGTTTCTGGTGTAGACAATTTGTCTACATAGGATTTTGTGATTTTTTGTGTAGGCGTTTGGGGTGTGGTCATTGCTTCAATCTCCTTTCATGTAGACGCCATGTAGACACTATGTAGACACTATGTAGACAGTAGGCGTAAAACTATGGGTAAGAGTTTAAAACAACTTAGTATAAAAATAAATACAAAACAATGACATTAATGGTTATTCAAAAATATTAAAACAACGTAAAACAATACATTTTAGAATTTGTAATCAGAAGGTCCCGAGTTCGATTCTTGGTGTCGGCACCATTAAAAATGGGTTAAACAGCTCTTCCAGTCTTTGGATTTTCCGCTTGTGTTTTTTAGAATGTCATCTGCAGTCATTGCATATTTTATGAATTGGTTACGTTTCAAATACATAAGATTAGTAACACAAATTTTCCATTCGCAGAAATGAGTTTTTAGGAAGGGTTATTTGATTCTTCATGTTGTTTGTGAGCGCCTACTATCGTCATGATATCTCCTGGTTGTAAGTGCAGAAGCTTTGCTATTCCTTCATAATCATCAGGTAAAGCTGCATCACCCCATCCATTTGCAGAATGTCTAGCTAAATTGACAGCGAGGGCGACATTACGTACACGCTGTAGGTTTGAACAATTATCATCCATCAAAGTAATTAATAGTTTAGGTAATTTCCACTTAACAGCAAGCTCCAGTTGTAACTGATTTAATGAGAAGCCAAAAATACTTTCTTGTGCTGTCACGCTACGCATTGTTTTATCTGATTTTTGTAAATGTTTGATCTTTAACATCTCATTGGGTGCAAAACACCACATGAGCATTTCAGCAATATCATGTAATAAAGCTGCGATACGGATTTCTTCAAAATGTAAATCATGTAAACGAACTGCCCAGTCAAAGGCGTATGAAGAGGCAATATTTGCGCGATGAGTAGTTTTGAGTAAGTAAACGAGCGCGCCCATGTTGTCGCGTCCCAGAATTTCTTCAACCAGTGGTTTTGCTGATACCTTATTTAGCGTAGTTTCGAGTCCAAGTATCATGATCATTTGTTCAACTTCCACGACATCATGTTCTTGGCTGCGATGTTTGTGCTGTTGTAGATAGCGTAACAACTTTACTGTCATTAACGGATCATATTTAACAACATGAGCAATGCTGCGAGCACACATGTGTTGTTCATCTTGCTCCAGGGCTTGAAGATTACGAGCGGTTTGTTTTAGAACAGGAATTTCCGTTGTCGTGAGAAAATTTACCCACTCAGATAAACTTCTCTGTTTTGGTTGTAACATATTGAACCCCAAGTTTGGAATAGTGTAGGTTTTTTTACGACAATTCCGTATAAATATTTAGGAAACAATAGGCTATCTGTATATAACTTATCTGAGGATAATAATTACTTGTTTTTTGAAGTTTTGTTTTAGAAAAATTGAATGTGAGATCAGCAAAATAATCGTTCTAATTCAATGCCCGGATCTTCAGCGCGCATAAAAGCTTCACCTACAAGAAATGCATTAACGCTATGGCTGCGCATCAGTGCGACATCGGCAGAATTATGTATGCCGCTTTCCGTAACGGCTATTTTGTTGGATGGAATTCGATCCAATAATTCCAGAGTGGTATTTAGAGAGGTTTCAAAGGTCCGCAAGTTGCGATTATTGATCCCGATTAACGGTGTATTGAGATGAAGTGCTATCTCCAATTCATTTGCATCATGAACTTCAACCAGAACGGCCATTCCAAGAGAATTGGCGAGTTCTTCAAGCTTCTGCATTCGTACGATAGGCTCGATGTTTTCTAGCAAAAAGGCACTGACTATCAGCAAAATACAATCAGCATTCATAGCGCGTGCTTCCGCAATCTGATAATCCTCAAGAATGAAATCTTTGCGAAGCACTGGAAGCAGGCAGGCTGCACGTGCTTCTTGCAAATATTCGGAGCTACCCATAAAGAATTGCTTGTCTGTCAATACTGACAGACAAGCTGCACCATGTTGAGCATAAGTTTTGGCTATCTCGGCAGGCAGAAATTCAAACGATTGTGCATTGGTGTCAGAGGAGCGTCCGCGTAATATCCCTTTGCTGGGACTGGCTTGTTTGATTTCAGCAATAACAGCGGATTGCCCTGCAGTAATTTTGTTACGAATTGCTGCAACGAAATCGCGCGGTGGGGATACGGATCGGGCTTCTTGGAGTAATAATGGATAGGGCTTTAATGCCGTGGCAGCCATAATTTCTTGTTTTTTTACTGTGAGGATTTTCTTTAAAATATCGGACATTTTGCGATTAAACAGAATCTTTGTTCGTAAATTCCACTAGTTCATGAAGTTTTTTGAGTGCCGCGCCACTTTCTATTGCCTGATGTGCTGTTTTTATGCCCTGTTCGAGGGAATCCGCAATACCGGAAACATATATTGCAGCGCCAGCATTCATCAAAACAATATCACGCGCAGGTCCGGCAACGTTCTCCAGTACTGAAAGCAACATTGTTTTTGCCTGTTCGCTATCCGTAACCCGGATAGTCTCGATTGCGGATGTTTTTAGACTAAAGTCTTCTGGTCTGATGGTAAATACCGCTACTTTGCCATTTTTCAATTCACCGACATTAGTTTCACCCGTTATCGTAATTTCATCTAATCCATCTTTGCCGTGCACGATCAGTACATGCTCACTGCCCAGTAGTTGTAGAACGTGTGCCAGAGTTTTAACCAGATCTTCATTAAATACACCCAGTACTTGTCTTTTGGCATTGGCAGGATTTGTCAGCGGCCCAAGAATGTTGAACAATGTTTTAATGCTTAATTCGCGTCGTACCGGAGCAGCATGTTTCATAGCGGCGTGGTAATTTGGAGCAAACATGAAACCAACCCCGATGTCACGGATGCTTTGAGCGACCTGTTGCGGCGTTTGATTTAAATTAACGCCGAGCGCTTCAAGCACATCAGCACTACCTGACTTACTCGAAACCGATCTGCCGCCGTGCTTGGCTACGCGAGCCCCCGCAGCTGCGGCGACAAATGCCGATGCGGTTGAAATATTGAATGTATGTGCAGAATCTCCACCCGTGCCACAAGTGTCCACCAAATGCGTGTTATCGGGGATATCAACTTTGGTTGCGAATTCACGCATCACTTGGGCCGCCGCCGCTATTTCACCGACAGTTTCTTTTTTTACCCGAAGGCCGGTGATAATTGCAGCGATTAGAACGGGTGAGATCTCTCCTTGCATGATTTGCCGCATCAGTGAAACCATCTCATCATGCGTTATTTCTTGATGGGCAATAATGCGATGTAACGCTTCTTGTGGGGTCATTAAATTACCTTTATTCAACCTGATTTATTAGCGATTCAGAAAATTCTCGAGCATTTTATGTCCATGCTCACTCAAAATAGATTCAGGATGAAATTGAATACCTTCGATTGCGAGTGTTTTATGACGGATACCCATAATCTCATCATCTTCAGTCCATGCTGTAATTTCCAGGCAATCAGGAAGTGATGAGCGTTCAACGACTAGGGAGTGGTAGCGTGTTGCAATAAACGGATTGGGCAAATCCCGGAAAACACCCGCATTATGATGAAAAATGGGCGATGTTTTGCCGTGCATGAGCTGTTTTGCATGAATAATCCTGCCGCCGAATGCTTGCCCTATGCTTTGATGCCCCAGACAAACACCTAAAACTGGAATGTTCTGACTGAACTGATTAATCACTGACAGTGACACGCCAGCTTCATTGGGAGTGCAGGGCCCTGGGGAAATTACTATGCGCTCAGGGTTCAGTTGTGAAATTTTATCCAGAGTAATTTCATCATTCCGGTATACAACAACGTTTTCACCCAATTCAGAGAAATATTGCACCAGGTTATAGGTAAAAGAATCGTAGTTATCAATCATTAGCAACATATATTTTAACGCTTTGTTGTGCGTGCTATTGTTCAAATATTTCTGTGAAAATTATATCAAATGACGGGTGATTGGATAGAGCAAGCAAATTTTACCAGTTCAATGGACATGAGTGTTACTTCATCTTTTATTGTGAATTGGTTATTTTACGTGAGACATTGATCCGAAGCGTTCTGAAGCATCTGAATTTATCTCTGCCAACTAATCGCAATTAATTGAACATTATTTGATATTGCCTTATAAATTAAGTAAAATTAAATGTTTTTCAACCTTGTCTCACTATCATAATTGATGGGAGGCTTTATCCATAAGGAATTTATGCGACATTACGAAATAGTTTTCATTGTTCATCCTGATCAGAGTGAGCAAGTACCTGCAATGATCGAACGTTATCGCGGCATTGTAACCGCAAAAAATGGCACAATTCATCGCGTGGAAGACTGGGGGCGCCGCCAGCTTGCCTATCTGATTCAGAAAGTTCATAAAGCGCATTATGTATTAATGAATATTGAATGTGATCAAGAGACCCTGAATGACTTAGATCATGCGTTTAAATTCAGTGATGCTATCCTGCGGCACTTAACCATCAAGACCAAGGGACCGGTCACAGAGCCATCGCCAATGATGCGTCAAGAAGAGAGATCCGGTTCTGCGAGCTTGCATGTCCCAGATGCAGTTGCTGATGAAGTAGAACCTGATGAAGTGCCTGAAGAATCGAGCGCTCCAGCGTAAACTTAATAGCAATTGGATTGTAATCAAACAATTATTTGTGGAAGAATTGCTAAGTTAGGGGTTTTACGCTACACACCTGCTGGTGTTGCCGTCATTGAGTTTACAATCAATCATGTATCGCGACAAAAGGAAGCAGGCGTTGCTCGACAAATAATATTTGATATTCTTGCAGTAGCATTGGGACAGCTGGCTTTGACTGTTGCCGGATTTAAGATTAACAATACGGTTAAACTCACCGGATTTATCAATAGAAAAAGCCATATGAATCATCAATTAGTACTGCATACCGATCATATAGAACTTATTTAATCAGTTAATAGGAATTAAAATGGCACGTTTTACAAGACGTAAAGACAGTAAAGATAAAGAAAGAGAAAAGAAAGTTAATCGTCCTTTATTTAAGCGCAAAAAGTTTTGCCGTTTTACTGCAGAAGGCATAAAAAATGTTGATTATAAAGACATTGATATTTTAAAAGACTTTGTTAATGAGAATGGAAAGATAATTCCAGCACGTATTACCGGTACGACATCTTTTTATCAGCGGCAACTGGGTACAGCGATAGAGCGAGCTCGTTTTTTAGCATTATTACCTTACACTGATCGTCATTAAGGAGTAATGATATGCAGATCATTCTGATGGAAAAAGTTACCAATTTAGGTCAATTGGGCGACATTGTTAATGTTAAAAGCGGTTTTGCACGTAATTATCTGATCCCGCAAGGAAAGGCAAAACGCGCAACCGAACAAGCCATTGCGGAATTTCAATCCAAACGTGCCGAACTTGAAAAAATTCAAGCTGCAGCTTTAGCGGCTGCTCAGGCAATGGCTGCGAAATTGGATGGATTATTAGTGCAAATTAGCCAGAAAGCCGGCAGCGATGGTAAATTGTTCGGTTCAGTGACCAATGCAAATATCGCTGAAGCACTTGCCGGGCAGGGTTTTGCAATTGAAAGAGCCATGATCCGTATGCCGAATGGTCAATTAAAACAAGTTGGCGATTATCCTTTGACAATTTCGCTGCACAGCGATGTTTCAGCCCATATCACTGTTTCGGTATTAGGCGAGGCAATGCTCTGATAGCGCAATTGTAAGTTCACTCGTTTCTAAAAAGGACTATTCCGGTAGTCCTTTTTCATTTGTTCTTCAGCAAGTGATAGAATCAAATATCACTCTTGTGTTTCTATACGGATACCCATGGCGTCAACTCTCAGCATCAATCAAGATCAGCCCGTAGATTCCTACAAGACGCCTCCTCACTCTATTGAAAGTGAGCAGTCTGTCCTGGGTGGGCTGATGCTGGATAATCATGCCTGGGAGAAAGTCGCTGATGTCATTACGGATAGCGATTTTTACCGGCAGGATCATCGTCTGATCTATCATCATATTTGCAAACTGATAGAACACAACAAACCCGCTGATGTGATTACGGTGGCAGAATCCTTGGAAATATCGGCTGAGCTTCAGAAAATCGGTGGACTCGCTTATATCGGCGCAATTGTACAAAACACTCCCTCTGCAGCGAATATCAAACGCTATGCGGAGATTGTTCGTGAACGTTCAATTATGCGTAATCTGGCACAGATCGGTGTGCAGATAACGGATTCCGCGTATAGTCCGGCCGGACGTTCTGCAGCGGATTTACTTGATGAAGCGGAAAAGAAAGTTTTTGAAATTGCCGAAGAAGGCGCGCGCGGCAAAGAAGGCTTTATGGATATTCAACCGCTCCTGAAACAAGTGGTCGAAAGGATAGAGCTGCTCTACAGTCAGGATAATCCAAGCAATGTGACCGGCATTGCCTCCGGCTTTCACGATCTCGATCAAAAAACATCCGGATTTCAACCGGGGGATCTGATCATAGTGGCGGGACGGCCGTCCATGGGTAAAACCGCTTTCTCACTGAACATCGCCGAGCATGTCGCACTGGAATTGAACAAACCGGTCGCTGTGTTCAGTATGGAAATGGGGGGAACCCAGCTTGCCATGCGTATGCTGGGATCGGTCGGAAAGCTGGATCAGCATAAGGTGCGTACCGGCCGCCTGGAAGATGCAGACTGGCCCAAGTTGACGCATGCGTTAGGCAAACTGAACGAAGCACCGATTTTCATTGATGAGTCTGCGGCACTGAATGCTCTGGAACTCAGGGCACGAGCCAGGCGGCTCTACCGCCAGCATGGTGAATTGGGTCTGATTGTTGTGGATTATTTGCAGCTCATGTCTTCCAGCAGTCAAGGGGAAAATCGTGCCACGGAAATTTCAGAAATATCGCGTGCGTTGAAAGGATTGGCCAAAGAACTGAAAGTACCGGTCATCGCGTTATCTCAGCTTAATCGCAGCCTTGAGCAGCGTCCCAACAAGCGCCCGGTCATGTCAGATTTGCGCGAATCCGGTGCGATCGAACAAGATGCTGATGTCATTCTCTTTATTTACCGGGACGAAGTGTATAACCCGGATTCGCCAGACAAAGGTATTGCAGAAATCATCATTGGTAAACAGCGCAATGGCCCGATCGGAAAAATCGATTTAACTTTCCTGGGTGAATACACCCGTTTTGAAAGCCATGCCCGGCCAGAATATTATTAACCGGATCTTTTCGCAGTATTGGCTGCGATTGTTACCGTGCATCTTGATCCTGGGTATTCTTCTTTCCGGGTGTATCTCACCGATGGCGCTGAATCGCGCCGTAATTGCTTATGACGATGCCGTCACCGACGCTATATCGCAACAGCTACTGATCAATATCGTGCGTGCGCATCACCGTCGGCCAGTTCATTTCACCGGCGTTTCAAATATCGCCGCTACTTTCAATTTTCAAGCGAATGCAGGGGCGATGCCCGCACTCGGCGGACTTGCCGGAGCGTCGATACTGCCAATCTTTGGTGGTAGTATTGCGGAAAGTCCTACCATCAGCATCGTTCCGATTGAGGGGGAAGATTTTACCAAGCGCTTGCTTACGCCGTTCCCACAAAGCAAATTAACATTGCTGCTGCGTCAGCGTTTTGATGTCGATCTGCTATTACGGATGATGGCGCAGGAAGTGCGTTTGCTAAATGCTACTGAGCAACATAGCAGTTATCGCAATAATCCATCGGATAAAACCGGTTATGAGATGTTTCGTCGCGTGGTATTACATCTTTCCGCGATTCAAGATAAAAATGAATTGTATGTAGAGCCATTGCCGCTCATACAAACCTGGACCATCCCGGCCAGTTCAATTGCAGCCGAAGGCTTCCAAGCGCTGCAAAAAGAATTTGTTGTACGCTACAACCCGGGAGACAATACTTATACGCTGCGTAAACAAGTGCCGGGGCCGATTCTAATCACCAATCACGATCCCAGCACGCTGATCGATGCAGAACGTGAGGCGCTGCATGATCTGGCGGGAGATTGGAATGTTAGCGATATTGCTTTTGATATCCGGCCCGATCACTACGGCGGGGAATGGCCTATCAGCGGTGTTTTCCGGCTCAGGAGTTTTCACTCAATTTTGGGTTTTCTCGGTAAAGCGCTCGGTGAAGAGCCGGGATATCACGTCGAGAAAGATCCAAGAACGCCACCCATACTCTGGAACGAAAATCCTGACCTGACCATGGGGTTTGTGGTTTCAAACGCAACGCCTGCTGATGTCGATTTCTCAATCCGTTGGAACGATGGCCAGTATTATGCGGTGAATACCAAAGGCCCATACGCCCGCTGGAATCGCGATGCCTTCCAGTTATTGTTCCTATTGTTTCAAATGACCGTCACCGACATTCCGCGTGTCGGCGTGCCGAGTATTACGATCGCCAAGTAGTTTTTTAGGGAAATCCTGAATAACCCGTATTTGTCATTCCGAACGCAGTGAGGAATCTGAATCGCAATGGTCGGCGGATCAAATCGATCGCATCAAAGATTGGTTGTACAGCGGAGACGTTGCGAATGTGGGTAAGACGAACAGATGATCAGGGAATCGAACCTTGGTCTCTTTGTAATGAATCAGTCATTTAGTATCAACCTCTGTTATTTTTGTGTCATTTCAAAGTATTTCATAGATTTAAGAAAGACAAATGATGCATGTGATTTAAGTCTAAACTCATTTACTGAGGCTATCAAGAGTTCTGTCACATACAATCACATGTTTATTCATGGTAAAAGCATAAATTTCTATTAGCTTGTCGTTATATTTGAAACTTCCCGTTTTATTTAAACGGAGAAATCTAATTGGTGTATTTATATTTTGTATTCAGAATTTTTTATTCTGTGTTAATTATATAAAAAGGAGTGGGGCTTTTAACGATGTCATACGACATTCTCTCTCAGGATATGAGACATTTTTTATCGTATATGTTACGTTAGGTGCAATTTAAAAGAGGAGGAATGATGAATCGTTACAGCATCGAGTTTCAAGGCGAAAAAATTGCACTTGCCTATGTTTCCCCGCATCCCACTTTTGAGAAACAGATTGTCGTGTCGGTCGTTCCCCTTACACGAAAAGGCAAGTGGGAGGATAACAATCTAGAAATAAAATTAGAGAATCCACTATATGATTTCTTTCCGGAAGACACTGCGGAAACACAAGCTATTAACGAAGTTATGGCACAAGCACTAATTGAGCCGTGGAAAGTCAAACTAATTTCTATAAAACATTGGGTTTAAAACATTCTTGTCTCATATATAACGTTATGCGCAAAAGGGAGAACCCATGTCAGCAATCGATCTTGACTACGGAGCGCTAACAATAGATACGTGCATTTTCGATAATCACGGCATAACTTTAGAGAAAGGACTATTCAAGCAACTAGACCAATTCTCTGGCAGTCCGGTAAAGCTAGTATTTGCCGATGTTATATATCATGAATTGTTGGCTCATCTGACCAAAAAAACTAAAGAGGCACGTGATAAGGTTACCCAAGGATTACGCGCGTCATTAGCGCAGCAGCTTTCTGATCAGACACAGAACGACAATGCCCGCGCACTTCTCTTCGGTCTTGGCGACGATGCAGAAATTGCAAGAAATCGCCTTACTGCATTTTATGCCAATACAGGTGCTGAAACCGTTTCTGCTGAAAAATACGCAAATGTTGCCACGCTAATCCATTTGTATTTTCAAGCAAAATCACCATTTGATACGGCTGGTGAAAAGAAATATGAATTCCCAGATGCCTTGGCTTTGCTATCGATTGAAGCGTGGGCAAAAGAAAATTCCACGAAGGTACTTGCAGTTTCCGCAGACATTGGCTGGAGAAAATTTGCCGAGACATCAGATTACATAGATGTAGTTGAAAATCTTGGAGACGCCATTTCGCATTTCCAGCCGCATAACGCTGCGCGGAACATTATTGCAGAACTATCTTTGGCTGTAACACAAGGGAAATCCAACAGTATACTCAATGCCGTGGTATCTGCTATTGAAAACAGCTTGGATGGTTTAGATATTTATGTTGAAGCCAGCTCTGCCTACTATTTCGAAGAAGATGATATCTATGCCACCTATAAAAAACATGAGTTTATTGAAGAGTCACCAGGTGTACCCGAAATTAACGTCATTCGGATTGATGCAGATAGCCTCGTACTTCAACTCATAGCCAGTGTCATCTGTGATGTTCACTGTACTTTTAACCTCTCTGTGCGCGATCCTGTAGACAAGGATTATGTCAGTATTGGCGATAACTCGTTGACACAAGAAGAGGAATACCAAACTGAGATTCTTGTGACGCTTTCGGGTGATTTCACCAAGGGGTTAGAAAGCATAGAAGTTGATGACATCGAGATATTGGAAACAATAGAAAATGTCGACTTCGGAGATGTTGAACCAGATTGGAGCGATGATTAGCCAGTAGGGCGCAATTATTATTGCGCCGGTTGGTAGTCTTGGTGTATGCGTTTTGCTTATTGACACCCTATATCATTGATGAGTGGGCGTTCTTTAAGCATTATGTGCTTGAGCGGGTTGTTTTATCAGAGATTCAGCAGGAATACCAAGCTCTTGGTGAAGTTTCCAGATCATTTTGAGTGTCAGAGAACGTTTTCGGTTTAATACTTCGTATACACGGTTACTTTTTCCAATCATTGGTTCCAGGTCTTTTACCGTTAATCCTTTTTGCTCCATTTCAAATTTGATGGCTTCAACGGGATCCGGTAGGTCTAGAGGAAATTGTTTGCGCTCAAAAGCTTCAATCAGTGTCACCAGAACATCCAGTTTTTCACCTTCCGGCGTGTTGGGTTCAGCCATCATCAGTGATTCAACTTCCTTTAATGCCGCGAGATAATCAGTATCAGTTCGAATGGGTTTGATGTTCATAGTTAATTACCTCTGATGTTAAATAGTTTGCACATCAATTTGATCATACTGGGCATGGGTGCCTATAAAGCGGATATACACTACGCTATAAGCATAGTTAATCCATACTACAAGTCGGTATTTATTCCCGGCAATATTGAATACTGCTCTACCGTCTTTGAGAATACTGGCATTTTTAAAATCCGCTTTTACCTCTGCAGGTGTTGTCCAGTTTGCTTTTAATGCATGCCTGTACCAAGCAAGGAGGGGCTGAGTAGCATCGGCGTAAGATGGTTCATTTTCCCAGAATGCTTTCAAGGTCGACAGAGCGATAATTCTCATAGATGAAATAATAGTCCCATCATGGGACTTTGGCAACTATTTTGATTGAGGAATCCACCGGCCATAAACTTTGATGATCATTCCCCAATCTTTGTGTCCCATTTGTTGGGCAACCCAGAGGGGTTTTTCACCTTTTGAAAGTAGGGTTGAAGCGAAGGTGTGACGTGTTTGATATGGGTTGCGGTATTTGATGCCTGCTTTTCTCAGTGCTGGAATCCAAACATTCTTGCGGATCGGTTGATCGTTTCTCCACGGTTGGCTGGTGTGTGGATTATGGAATACTGTTTCGTTTTGTTTTCCTGTAAAGGCTTGCTGATTGAGCAACGCTTCTTTGGCATACGGTTGAAGCGTAACTTCTCGTTTTCCGGATTTTGTTTTAGTGTCTTTCAGTTGACCGCGTACATGGGCTTGTTTTATAAATATTCGGTTTTCGTCAAACTCAATATCTTGCCAGCGTAAAGCGATGAGTTCGGAAGTTCTCAATCCTGAATAGAATGCAAATTGAATTAGGTTTTTTTCCTGGCCTGTCAGTTCGTTTAAAATTTTGTTGATTTCTTCTTGAGTGAAGGGTTCAGGTTCACGGGTTTTGTTGGGGAGGTTCTTGACTCGGGTTAGCGGGTTCTTGTCGATAATTTCATCAAGGTATAGCTCTTCAAACATTTGACGAAGTGGGGTCAGAATGTTGCTTTTTCGTTTGTTGGAGCAGGGGAGTTCTGATAACCATTCCTTTATTTTGCTGGCAGTCAATTCGGAAATAGTGAGATTGCCAAAGGTTGGAATCAAATGGTGATAGATGGCGCTGTTATAGTCTTGCAGTGTGCTTAGTTGAAGTTTTGCTTGGTTACGTTGCAGCCAGCCTATAAGGGCTTCTTTGATCGTATAGAGATCAGGGCGGTTTTTCCTGAATTCCTTTGCTTTCTTGCTGTACGGAAAATGCCGGTTGTAATCGAAAGTGCCGGTCTTGATTTCGTATTTGATGGATTGCAGCTTAAGCGCCAGTTCCTTTTGTGCGGTTTTGGTTGGCGGTATGGGTATTGACTCGCGGCAGCGTACACCTTGATAAGTGAACGATATCTGGGCGCTATTGCCGCGGATCGTTATGCCTCTTTGCCTTGCATCCATAGATTTGCAGCCTTCATGCATATGAAAATTCTGCCATTCTCAGATTTGAACCAATGAATTCCGAAAATCCAGTGTCCTTTCTTTTTGTACTGACGAATAGCATTTTCAGTTAAGCCGGTTAGTTCAGCGCATTTCTTGACAGTTACCAGTAATCGTTCGGAGTTGTTCATTTTTTCTCTCCCTCAGCATTATCGGCAATATGCTTGGTTACGTGCTTTTCCACTTCTCCTTGGTTCTCGATTAAGCCTTTATCCTCCACTTTTCGTTTGCCCATTACTACTGCCCAGAAACTACCGATTTTTTGCGTGATGGCATAACCCACGCTTTTGGTTTCGCTGTATCCCGTTGTTTCCGGGCAGACATCTTGAAAATTAAGGCCTAGGATTTTTTCATAGCGGCGATAGGTCAAGGGATTGTGAAGAATTTTGAGAACGCGCCAGCCGAAGTATTGCCCCATAATCAAAGCACCTAATGCGCTTTCCAATGTTGTGCCAACACCCCGGAATTCTTTGATGTTCTTTAAAATAATTTGCTCTTGTTCCTCGCTGAGGTTTAGATCAAACAGTTTTCTTTGATTGGTTTCCATAATAAATAGTGACTATGAGAGTAGATAGTGATTCTTATAGTACGCTATTTATTTTCACAGTAAATAGTATAAATGTCCTGTCAATCCAAAATAGTTACTTGGTTTTGAAATTCCTCTTTCGTGAATTGCCGCATCTCATCATGAAACTTGATGACAATCTCAATTTGATCGTTGAGCGTCAATACGCCGCAAATGTGGCCGATTTGTGTGATGCTGTATTTTTTTCCGGGTTCAGGGGCATCCTGTTTCAGAACTGCGAGCCGGTAGATCAACGAAACTGCTTCTTCAAGATTAAATGTATTCATAATATTTATATTTTTAATTTTTTTAGTGTTGAGTTGTGTTTTCATGATGAACTTTCTAATGATGAAATGGGGTTGGTACAGTTATTGATACAAGTCCAAGAGAAACAGCTCCGGCGTGACATTGCGTGCGCTCGGCTTGCGCCTCGCTCCTTAATGTCACGTCCTCGCTGTCGACTTTGAAAAGCATCCAAACATGTTTGCGTGTGCTATAACTCGATCCTTTCCAAAGTATTCCGGATACGCGCAATGGAGCAGAATCGCCATAACGTCCGGTTGCAGGGGAATATACTTCACCATTAATTGGATTTAATCGCTTGCTCTCATCGTAGAATGGTTTGATAACATGGGAACGATGCGCAGCTTCAGGGTTTCCCATAGCCAGCATGAAAGCTGCCCAATCGCTGGCAGTTGCCGATTGCCGGATGGATTCAAGCTCCGGATCGTCGGATTTGTCGAGTTTTCTTAATTGACGCCATACGGTCACACTCGGGCCGCCGATTTGCTGAAACTGACGAATGCCCCAGGTATTCGCCCATGCGGTAATGCGCTCGGCTGCTTTTGCAGCATCATTGCCATACAAATCCTGATCGAGTGCAAAGCCGTCGATATTCTTGGAGATGTACTTTGCAATGTAACCCACTGCCGTGCCTTTCGCTGGATCAATCGGCTCTGCTTTGAAACGGCGTTCTTGCGCTCCTGGTTCGTTGCCATTATCGAGAAGGGCGTAATGACGCATGACTTTTCTCACAGCTTCGCGGTGTTTTTCCGGCATGAATAATAGTAAGTGCCAATGCGGGGTGCCGTCGTGATGCGGTTCGACTACACGAAAGCCATAGGGTTGAATACCCTGACGATGCAATTCAGCGCGGATCAATGACCATATATGGGTGAGGTATTCGTGTGCTTGTAAAACGCTGGTGCCGTCATAACGTGGATTGGTTACGCCATGATGCAAACAGGCATGCATGCGCGAAGGGGTGGTGACAGTATAGAATTCTCCCATATGACCCAGATGATCGGCCACCATTTCAAAACCTCTGATACGGGTCATCAATTCAGCACGGCGAATTGCTGGATTGGATACCGAACGATCGGCTAGGTTTTGCAGGGAAAAAATATCGCCGTTTTGGTTACTTACAAAATTCGTGGCTAGATACAGACGATTTCTTTCCTTTTGTTTGCGCTTAGCATGAATCGTGAAATCGCTGGCATACGTGCCACGCAAGCGGCTGACCAACTCAATATTTCTGGCTATGGTTTCAATCTTTCGCAGCCTCAATATCTTGATTCTGCGAAACCACCAGTGATGACAGCACATGCGGTTCAGTGCCGGTTCCAGTTTATCGCCTTTGATGGATGGCCGCTTGACTTGATAGTGATCGACTATGCGCAAACAGGCCTGATAGGCATCAGAAGGGGATTTTGCGCGGTTGCGTGCCAGATAACATTTTTCTGTATAACGCCGGGCGGCATTGAGCAATTCTTCATGATCAGCGCATAGATTCAGATCTTCAATGCGCAGCTGATTATAAATATCTTGCAGTTCATGGTTTGCTTGCTCAAAGTTGGAACGTTCAGCCGTTTTGATGTATTGAGACGCCAAGTCTCCCGCAATCGGGGAAAGCTCGCTGAAAATATGGCGCCGCATGCGACGGCAATTTTCTGTTCCATAGGCTGCGGTGTGGTTATCGGCAAAAACAACTTGTGCCAATTTTGTGTCATTTTTGTGCCACAACCGAGGCTTTTGGAGACCAACCGGGACTAATGGGGAATTTGGGAGACTTGAACTAAGACCCTGTTTTATATGGGTCTTAGTTGGTCTTGAGTGGTCTGGATTAGACCGTTTTTTGGTGGAGACGGCGGGAATCGAACCCGCGTCCGCAAGCCCTCTACAGACAGTTCTACATACTTAGCCATGTTATTTAATTTAACCTGGCATTCGCCAACTGGCGGGCTAATGACAAGCGAGTCACCTTGCGTTTAGCGTTCTGCAAAGTGACCCTACAGAACGCGATCCTCGTTAGTGACTCTGCTGTCTGTTGCCAGACCCGGCGTTGAGGCCCACCGGTGCAGAGGCTAGCCGTATTAAGCGGCTAAA
>NZ_JAKFWH010000069.1 GCF_021731985.1 Nitrosomonas sp. | reverse complement strand
TCCTCAAACCTCATCTTCCGTGTCTCCTGTAGCCATTCTGTCCGTTTCATCTCAAACCCTCCTTGGGCTAAAGATAATCCGGACAGATCATGTGCTACAAACCCGGACAGCTTATTTGTTCTCTACATCCCTCTTGACTCTAATGACCACGGGCTGTACAAGCAACACAAGGCAGTACTTTCCAACGCACGCTACATGCATCGGGTGACGGCAGTCAATGCGCTCGGCCGACGCATACAAAAAGAGAAAAATATGAATGCTGAACCAATAAATACCCATAGTAACTTTGAGCCCGCGATTCGAATAGTCTGTTCTTGGGTTAGGCGATCGGGACAATTCGGTGACACATATCCAGTTACGATCGGAGACATTGGGACGCATCAGATTGTTTGCCCGTTTCCAATAATTAGTGCTGAGTGGACGATAAGCACTACAAATATCGTCGCTGGATTCTCGCCGACTTCCCAAGCAGGTAGCGTCATACCGGTCACGGCCGCCATGCTCACGAGTCAAGAGATTGCATTCGCATTCACTACTCCGGGCGAATACGTTGTAACGGCAATCATAGTTTCAGAATTTGGCACTCAATTTACTTCCAACACATTTGTTGTCACTGGCCCTTCTGTTACATCCATAAATAGTGTGACCGCATCAATATTGATATACAACGACGCAAATGGAAATCCATGGATGGGTTTTGGTCGACCGGGTAGTCCGGGGATTGAGATTGGTGCTGATGTCGTTGGAGATTCGATTGATGATGGGCAGCTTTGCTTCATTCAGTTGGCTCAGAATTATAGAGAATGCATGGATACCTCAGGCTGGACCTACGACCTTAGCACTAATGGGCAATGGATATTGGATGTGGGTCTTACTGGTGATTTTATTTATCAAAACACAGTGGTGGCGATATCTACAGGTCAAACCAAATGGATCTATGCTACTGATGCACCCGGCACACAACTGCCAAATCCCGCAACATCGTCGTACCTTGCATTTTTGGTCGGTGAGGGCCCAGCTAATTTGGAGTCGTATCAAACGTTTTTGATGTTCAGACCAAACACTGGCAATTCCGTATGGGTGCCTATCGCTCGTCTTGAATGGGGATGGACTGCAATGGCTCAGCTTCTCAATGGGGTTTGGGTATTGAGTGAGACTTATGGACCAGAGAATCCGGTAGGGGAATCATTGAACACATTCCCACAATGGAGTACTAATACAGCCGCTCGTACGGAGTGGAATCGCAGAATCGCACAAACGATATAAGTGTCCAATTGTCCCGCCCACATAATTAAATTTCTTCCCATCCTTCGCATTAGTCACGCCCTTCTTCGGAAGGGCGTTCTTGTTTGCGCGCCCAGCATGGGCGCATTCCTGCGAGTGCAAGTCCCGCCGTGAGCTGGTCATTGCGAATGTACAAGAACCGGATAGAAGGCGCTGCCAAGCAGAGCGAGCAAATGCTTGGGGACAGGTCTAGAATTGAGATTTTTTTCTGTGAAGAATTACTTTGATGAAGGCTATGTAGTAATTAATTGTTGAAATTGTCTTGTTTTTCCAAGTGATATCAGGAAACAAAGGGTTGGTGTAACGTTCTGACCGAGACGGTCAACCATTCTATGCCGCCCCAGATAGCTCGCAAGATAGCGTGTTGCTACACCATGGAACTTCGCCATCCATTGTCTGAGTCGGCTGCCATAAGCATTAACATTCTGAATGTGGTAAACATCGTTGATAACTCGTTGACCTGCAGCAATGTTGACTGGACGATGAACAATTCTTGCATTCCTGGTGATCTGTCTGTAGGCGGGCATTCCATCTGTGCAGAGAATGACATCTTTGCTTAACAAAGGGATAAGCACTGTTCCGATTTGCTCTGCGCTTGTGTCATGCAGTATACGATCATCAGTTTCACCATGACGATCGCGTACCACTAGCACAGGTATCTGTTCTTTTGATGTGCCGCGCTTGGCAGCTTTGCCGCCTCGTTTGCGCGCGGCTCTCGGTAAATGACGTTGCCCCTTAAAAGATTCCAGAAAATACATTTCGTCAGCTTCAACAATGCCATTCATTTGGCTAGATCGATGGATTGCAGGCACTCGCAAAAAACGATGACGCCATTTAAAGCTCGTGTTCGTGGTTACTCCGCAGCTGATCGCTGCTTTACGCACACTTACCCCTTGAACCATCGCTTGTTCATAATCAAGCCACTTGTCTTTGTGGCGTAATCGGGCCAATGCCGTGCCGGTCAGGGCATTAAATGTATGATTACAGTGGCGGCATCGATAGCGTTGTAACTCACTCGCTTTGCCCCACCGATACAGCTTTGTTCCCTGACAATAGGGACAAATTCGTTCAGCACTCTGCCCTTGTTCAATCAATTCCATGATCGTATCAGCATCGGCTTCTCCTTCTAATCTTTCTCGAAGCTTGTCTCGCTGACCGCGGCTCATCCGTTCAATCGATGTTATCCAATCTTTGAATTCAGCTGCTTTCATGATGCATACCTCTTCCTTTACATTCCGATGCATATTTGACTAGCAATTCAACAATTAATTGCTACAGAGCCTTGATGAACCAAGGAGACTTGATAAGTTGTTGGTTTTTAGAATTTTCCAGCACATAAAATTTCCACTAATTCCGCCAGCGCCTGGCCGTAGTGGAATCAATGGGGGTCAGACTCGATTTTTTGTAAATAAAATCAGATGTTTTTTGATCGTTCAGCAGCATTTGCCTAAACATCCGGTTTGCGTATAATGAACTTGAATAAAAAGGGGTGTTTATTTTTCCTATGTCCCTCACCTATTTCACCCTGGTTATCTCTAAACCTAACATATAGTGAAACAGTCAGCCCTCTTAATCTTTTTTCTATTTAGCATTACAGGCTGCGCGACTCGTTATGTTGATCGTAGCGCTGATTATGCCAAACAGAATCCAGAATCGGTCAAGACCACTGATATTGCCCATGAAGCTGCTCATGATGTTGTTGTCTCTGGATCTTCTCAAGAATTAAATTCCGCACCTTTGACCTGCCTTGCGGTATTCCCTATTACCGCCAAGGAGAGTGATCTTAAGGGAGCAGAGTCAATTCGTAGTGCGCTACACGCACAACTGGCACCTACGGGTATTCGTCTGGTAGCGCTCCAACGGGTCGATGCTGTGATCAAAATGACTGACAACTCATTGGGTGAACTGAACGCTAGTGTAGCTAAATCAATTGGTTGTGACACGATCATGTTGGGTGAAGTGACTGAGAGAGTGTCAAGTCAGTATGGTATCTACTCTGAGGCTCGTGCTGGAGCCAATATAAAAATTATTAGAGCCTCCACAGGGGATGTTCTCTGGCAGGGTAGCCACTCGGCAGTGATTAGAGGTGGGGGGATCCCGTTGGGTATGGTTAATGTTCCTCTAAATGTGGTTTTTGCAGGACTGAATCTTTACGGTGACCGGGATGTTTGGGTTGTCCACGATCTTGCTAGGCGAGTTGTGTCGACAATTCCGGGTTTGATTTATTAAGCCGAAGCCTTGCCCAGTAAAGCTTGATTTGTCTTGATCCGTTTCAGTCTCGATTCTTAATAAAGCTTAGAAAAAGTTAATATGCTGATATCCCCCAACACATCCCCCGCCTTTTTTATTTACTTACAAACTCGTTGTCTTTAAGATAAAAATACGAGAGATACTTCTCGACGAGAGATCCATCGTTAAAAGAATTTATCAACTCCACGTGGATTTAACAGAGGAAACTCGATTCAATGAAACTGCCGATACTCCTAATTACCTGCGTACTCAGCATTACGGGTTGTGCAACCCTCCCTGTTGAAAGTAGTAGTGGTTATGCCAAACAGAGCGATGTCGATGTCGTTGTAGTTGAATCGTCCCAAGAATTGAAGTCCACCCCTCTGTCCTGCATCGCAGTATTCCCTCTTACGGCGAAGAAGAGTAATCTAAAAGGGGCTGAATTGATTCGTAAAGAGCTACACGCACATCTGGCGCCCACGGGTATTCGTTTGGTAACGCTCCAACGGGTCGATGCTGCAGTCAAAATGACTGACAACTCTTTGGGTGACCTGAACGCTAGTGTAGCCAAATCAATCGGCTGTGACACCATCATGGTGGGTGAGGTAACTGAAAAATCATCGAGGTACTATGGCGTTTACTCTGAGGTTCGTGCCGGAGCCAATATACAAATTATCAGAGCCTCCACAGGGGACGTTCTCTGGCAGGGTAGCCATACAGCAGTGATTAGAGGTGGTGGCATTCCCTTTGGTATAGGGAGCTTTGTTATGAATTCTGTTTTTGCAGGAATGAATCTTTACGGTGATCAAGAAGTTTGGGTAGTCCAAGATCTTGCTAGGCGAATTGTTCTGGCAATTCCAGATCTGGCTTACCGGGGGGAAGACTAGCCTGTCTTGCTTACTGTTGACGTCCATTCAAGTCTAACCTAACGGAAGCATGGGTCCAGAATCAAGAATCCAAAGATAGCGGATAGGAAAAATAAACGCTCTTTTCATAAAAGATGAAGCTTCTGGAAAACGGCTGGATTGTCGAACACACTGACAACCGATCAGAAATTCACAAGATTAGTATTGATAAAATGAGTCATGAATATTCGTTAAATAAACAGCTTATGGGCACTTCTAAAAATCCAAATTTCGTCACAACACTTTGTTGCTCACAAAGAATGTTTCCTTATATATCAGTTATATGCTGCGTCACCATTTGTTGCTAGCGCCTCGTTTTGTTTGGAATTTTGAATTTTTAGAGGCGCCCCAATGTTATTGACTGCATAGTTGATTGAGCAAAACATAAATCTTTCCAGGCTTTCGCTTTTTCTGGGAGAGAGCGCAATAAATAGGCGGGGTGGTAAGTGACTATCAGGGGTATGCCTGAGTAATCATGTATTTTTCCACGCAAGCTGGAAATACTGTCTTCACACTGGAGCAGGTTTTGTGCAGCAACCTTTCCTAATGCAACAATAAGTTTGGGTTTGATCAGAGCAATTTGCCTCGTCAGATAAGGTTCGCATTGACGGGCTTCATTGGCATTGGGATTTCTATTATTGGGCGGGCGGCATTTTACGATATTGGTGATGTAGACTTGCTGGCCACGGTTTAGCTTAATAGCCGCCAACATTTGATCAAGTAATTTGCCGGCTGGTCCTACAAAAGGTTCGCCGATTGCATCTTCTGTGGCTCCTGGTCCTTCGCCTACAAAGAGCCAATCCGCATTCTCATCGCCGACACCCAATACGGTTTGAGTACGTGTTTGGTGTAAAGGGCAGGCAGTACACTGGGATACCGCTAATCTGAGTTGATCCCAATTCATTTGATGGATTTCCTGGCGCTGCTGTGAATCTTTTGCAGGATCAGGTGGAGATATCAAATTTCTGATTTCGATTGATTGTGATTCAAGCGACTGATTCTGTTTCCGGGTGCCTGATTTTTGTTGCCATACCGGCAGCAGATTCAATTCTTTGAGTATTTGTCTGCGCCGCGTATTCATAGCATCAATTGCATAACAAGAGCATCTTCACGTCCGCACATTGCCGGGTAATAACCTTTGCGCGTTGCAATGTGCTGGAAGCCCATTTGCTTATAGAGCTGTGCGGCACCGTGATTAGATTCTCGTACATCCAGGAATATCGATTTTGCATTTTCTTCTCTGGCATATTGAATAAAATGCTGGAGTAGCATTTTTCCCCAACCTTTTTTTTGCCAGTCTGCGGCGATACCAATGGTGAGAATATGTGCTTCTTCAGGACTCATCATCATGATTCCATAGCCGAACAGCACATCAGCATGTTCCAAAACCTGACATACATAACCGGCCTTGATTGAATCGGCGAAATTTCCTAGTGACCAGGGGAAAAGAAAAATTTCTCGTTCGATCAGGATGACACGATCTAGATCCGATGAGTACATTTTTCTGAACTCGGCTGTCTGCTGTAATGTGCTATTCATCGCTCATTTTCCTTCAATGCGACTTTGTTACGTATATAGACAGGTGTTACATTGGCTGGATCAGTATTAGAACCATCAGTAAATTTGGGTAGCGCAAGTTGTGCTATCTCCCCAGCTTGCGGGTGGAGCTTGAAATGAACCTGGTGAATAGTTTCGCTATACAGTGCCAATAATTCT
The DNA here is from genome assembly GCF_021731985.1 of Nitrosomonas sp. Classification (GTDB taxonomy): domain Bacteria; phylum Pseudomonadota; class Gammaproteobacteria; order Burkholderiales; family Nitrosomonadaceae; genus Nitrosomonas. The sequence continues at coordinate 45,564 of NZ_JAKFWH010000069.1, read as the reverse complement.
TCGCGATAGACATCAAAACCACTACCGCATCCAATCCAACCATTGCCCGGTACCGAGGGCGCATGCTGCGGTAAACAGAGTGTCGGCGGACTGATAACTTGCCAGTCATAATTTGTTAATTTCTGATAAGCAGCATGATAAATCTCACCCATGCGGGCATCAAGTGCCACAATGATTTTCTGTTCATCAACTTGTTGTGCCACTGCTTCAAGCGTGCTGATTCCTATAATCGGGAGACTGGTTGCATACGCCAAACCTTGAGCGACACCGCAAGCTATGCGCAGACCTGTAAAAGAACCTGGACCTGCGCCAAAAGCGATGCCATCTAATTGCTGCAATGCAAGTGCAGATTCTTCGAGCAGTTCATGAATCATAGGCAGAAGAATTTCAGAGTGACGGCGCTCAGCAAGAATTTCCTTGTTGAATAGCTTGCCATCCAGGTACAGTGCAACAGAGCAGAATTCAGTAGATGTTTCGAGGGCAAGAATTTTCAAAATAGTTGAGTGGCAAGGGTTTTAATTGAATGTAATCAGGTAACTTTGAGTTAAGGGGTATTTATATAGGATAAATTATTCGATCAATATTGGCTTATTTCAAGTTCCACTGTTTCAGTGGAATATAATCAACACCGTGCTCAGTTTGTTTGGATTGAATAAGAGACCACTCATTTACTTCCCATTTGATTGGGATAGGTAGATCGATTTCTGCAGAATGAGTCGCTTGCCGGATTAGCGTAACATGTGGTTTGTAAGTGTATTTATCAAATAAGAACCCAGCTTCTGACAGCGCAGTCTTCAGTGAATCAACGAGCAAGAACAGTTCTTCAGGGAATTGATTTGCCTGGATATAAGTAATTTGATTGTGTTTCCAGTAGCCAATTTTGTCTAAACTTAGCTCAAATTTTTTTGCTGATATGTTTTTCATGGTCTGCTGAAGTATTGCAATACGGTGCGTACTGACATCTCCTAGAAATAACAACGTAAGATGGAAATTCTGCGTTCGTATTTTACGGCCGCCGCAAGTAGGTTCCAGTATTTCAGCTTGATGAGCCAATTGTTTTTGTACAAATTCATTAGGGAAAATGGCAAAAAATACCCGAATAGGTTTTATTTTTGTGTCGGTACCTTTTTCAGTCAATCTCATTTTTTGTGCGGTTAATTAAGCATACAACTTCTGCCACAATACCTTCTTTGCGGCCAATCGCGCCCAAATTCTCGGCTGTCTTAGCTTTAATGTTGATGTTACTTGTAAGTGTTTTCAGATCCTGCGCAATATTTGCAATCATCGCGGGGATATGGGGCGCCATTTTTGGTGCTTGAGTAATAATGGTCGCATCAATATTGATAATGGTGTAGCTATTGTTTTCCAGTAAGCTGTATACATTGCGTAATAGCACGCGGCTATCGATATTTTTATAGCGCGGATCAGAATCGGAAAAATGCTTGCCAATGTCTCCCAATGCTGCAGCACCAATAAGTGCATCACAAATTGCATGCAGTAACACGTCCGCATCGGAATGCCCGAGCAATCCTTTTTCGTAAGGAATCGTTACTCCGCCGATGATCAACGGACGGCCTTCAACCAATTGATGTACATCAAAACCTTGCCCTATTCTTAGTGTACTCACGGATTATTCCTTTTCTGTATTATTAGTTCTGCTAAAGCCAGATCTTGAGGGTAGGTTACTTTAAAATTGTAAGCATCACCAAGCACAAGTTTTGGGTGAAATCCTAAAGCCTCAACGGCACTGGCATCATCTGTTACATTAATGCTCGTCGCGCTACGGAGTGCTTGGGTGAGGAGGTCATAGTGAAACATTTGCGGCGTCTGCGCTTGCCATAAATTTTCTCTGGATTCAGTATGTGCCACACGATTTTCAGTGTTACTGCGTTTTAAAGTATCAGCTACAGGTACTGCTAATAATCCACCCACTTCGTCCATGGATAATTCATTGATTAATTTATCCAATAGAATTGAAGTTAAACAGGGGCGAGCAGCGTCATGCACCAATATCCAATCATTCGTATCGACCAGATTTTTTTGTTTTGCTGCAGTAAGGCCATTAAGCACACTATCCGCTCGAGTTAAACCGCCACAGCTAAGCACGACTAGTTTTTCTGAAAACTCAGACCAGTCATACTTGAACCATTCGTTATCACTTGGCGCAAGTACGACAAATACGCCAGCAATGAACTGGTTCTGACATAGCGTATATATTGCATGATAAATCATAGGTCTGTTATTCAATGATAGATATTGTTTGGGAAGCTCATTGCCCATACGTGAGCCTGAGCCTGCTGCTGGAATCAATGCAAAAAACTTTGACATTATTGAGTTTATGAAAAAATTGATTAAGAAAACGGGTTGGAATGTGAAGAATGCATGAATCGCACGCAATATTAGCTGATGATTATAATTTTTTTACTGGTAGATGGTTTGAAAAGTTGAACCATAAGCCTAAAAATTTCTTCTGATTGCAAAGGAATAATGTGGTTCACGAAAGTTAACAACAGGTGCCCATGATCTCAGTGCACTAATAGGTATAATTAGAAATTAAATTTCAGGTGAAAAATATGGAAGCAGAACAAATTAATGCAGTTGCAAATCATCTTCAGGATCTGGGCAATCGAGCCAATGAATTACGGAGGTTTCTTTGACTTCGATACTAAACAAATCCGGCTGAGTGAATTAACCCGGCTTCTTGAGGATCCTGCGATTTGGAATGATAGTAAACGTACCCAGGAAATAGGCCGTGAGAAAAAATTACTGGAAGATACCGTTTTTACATTGGAATCGATGGAACAACAATTGCATGATGCACAAGAATTATTTCAGATGGCGAAGGATGAAGTGGATGTAGCTACTCTTGAGAGTATAGCGATTGATGTTAATAACGTGGAAAAAGTAATAGCAAATTTGGAGTTCCGGCGGATGTTTTCTGATCCAATGGATCCAAATAATTGTTTTGTGGATATTCAATCGGGCTCTGGAGGAACGGAGGCGCAGGATTGGGCAGCCATACTGGAACGCATGTATCTGCGCTACTGTGAAAGACAAGGATTGGCTGTTGAAATTCTGGAAGAATCAGCTGGTGATATTGCAGGTATTAAAAGTGCTACCTTAAAAATTACTGGTGATTATGCTTATGGATATTTGCGGACAGAAACTGGTGTGCATCGTTTGGTAAGAAAATCACCATTTGATTCGGGTAATCGTCGTCATACATCTTTTGCCAGTGTTTTTGTATATCCTGAAGTGGATGACACCATAGAGATAGAAATTAATCCGGCGGATTTAAGAATAGATACATTCCGCGCATCGGGTGCGGGAGGTCAGCATATTAATAAAACCGACTCCGCTATCCGCATTACGCACAATCCAACAGGAATAGTTGTGCAATGTCAGAGTGGCCGATCACAGCATCGTAATAAAGCCGATGCGCTTGTTATGTTGAAATCAAGATTATATGAGGCAGAGCTACGTAAGCGTAATGAAGAGAAGCAAGCAATAGAAGAGACTAAGACAGATATTGGCTGGGGTCATCAAATTCGATCCTATGTTTTGGATCAGTCACGGATTAAGGATTTACGAACAAATATAGAAATTGGGAATACGCAAAGTGTATTAGATGGAGATCTTAGTCACTTTATTGAAGCAAGTCTCAAGCAAGGCGTTAAATAAAAAGCCACTCGAATAAAGCTGAGTAATTGTATTTAAGAGCATTTCATGAAATGCTTAGTAAGCTCAATTCGACTTATTTGAATTATGTGTAAATATGTCTTGACCAGCATTTCGGAGTCTGTATAATTCGCCTCTCGCTACCAAGCAACAGATTAAAAAGTAGCAGCGCTCTTTAAAAAATTACAATCGATAGGTGTGGGTACTTAGTGAGAAAAAGGATTTGAAATAGAATCCTAAGAAATATTAAGTACTCGTAAGAAAAATAGATATTGGTTTTTAATCAACATCAAAATAGTCAAGCGAGAGTTTTAACAGAATTGAACTTAAGAGTTTGATCCTGGCTCAGATTGAACGCTGGCGGCATGCTTTACACATGCAAGTCGAACGGCAGCACGGGTGCTTGCACCTGGTGGCGAGTGGCGGACGGGTGAGTAATACATCGGAACGTGTCCTGAAGTGGGGGATAACGCATCGAAAGATGTGCTAATACCGCATATACTCTGAGGAGGAAAGTAGGGGATCGAAAGACCTTATGCTTTTGGAGCGGCCGATGTCTGATTAGCTAGTTGGTAAGGTAATGGCTTACCAAGGCGACGATCAGTAGTTGGTCTGAGAGGACGACCAGCCACACTGGGACTGAGACACGGCCCAGACTCCTACGGGAGGCAGCAGTGGGGAATTTTGGACAATGGGCGCAAGCCTGATCCAGCAATGCCGCGTGAGTGAAGAAGGCCTTCGGGTTGTAAAGCTCTTTCAGTCGAGAAGAAAAGGTTGTGACTAATATTCATAACTCATGACGGTATCGACAGAAGAAGCACCGGCTAACTACGTGCCAGCAGCCGCGGTAATACGTAGGGTGCGAGCGTTAATCGGAATTACTGGGCGTAAAGGGTGCGCAGGCGGTTCTGTAAGTCAGATGTGAAATCCCCGGGCTTAACCTGGGAACTGCGTTTGAAACTACAGGACTAGAGTGTGGCAGAGGGGGGTGGAATTCCATGTGTAGCAGTGAAATGCGTAGAGATATGGAAGAACATCGATGGCGAAGGCAGCCCCCTGGGTTAACACTGACGCTCATGCACGAAAGCGTGGGGAGCAAACAGGATTAGATACCCTGGTAGTCCACGCCCTAAACTATGTCAACTAGTTGTCGGGTCTTATTAGACTTGGTAACGTAGCTAACGCGTGAAGTTGACCGCCTGGGGAGTACGGTCGCAAGATTAAAACTCAAAGGAATTGACGGGGACCCGCACAAGCGGTGGATTATGTGGATTAATTCGATGCAACGCGAAAAACCTTACCTACCCTTGACATGTCAGAAAGTTTTCAGAGATGAATTCGTGCTCGAAAGAGAATCTGAACACAGGTGCTGCATGGCTGTCGTCAGCTCGTGTCGTGAGATGTTGGGTTAAGTCCCGCAACGAGCGCAACCCTTGTCATTAATTGCCATCATTCAGTTGGGCACTTTAATGAGACTGCCGGTGATAAACCGGAGGAAGGTGGGGATGACGTCAAGTCCTCATGGCCCTTATGGGTAGGGCTTCACACGTAATACAATGGCGCGTACAGAGGGTTGCCAACCCGCGAGGGGGAGCTAATCTCAGAAAGCGCGTCGTAGTCCGGATCGGAGTCTGCAACTCGACTCCGTGAAGTCGGAATCGCTAGTAATCGCGGATCAGCATGTCGCGGTGAATACGTTCCCGGGTCTTGTACACACCGCCCGTCACACCATGGGAGTGGGTTTCACCAGAAGCAGGTAGTCTAACCGCAAGGAGGGCGCTTGCCACGGTGAGGTTCATGACTGGGGTGAAGTCGTAACAAGGTAGCCGTAGGGGAACCTGCGGCTGGATCACCTCCTTTCAAGAGAAATCTCATTTAAGTACCCACAACCTATCGATTGTTTATAGGCAGAGCTAAGAGCCAGTAATTTGTACTGAGTGTTCGTCAATTGACGGATGGTGCTTAGACTCATACTAGGGTCTGTAGCTCAGTTGGTTAGAGCACACGCTTGATAAGCGTGGGGTCGGTGGTTCAAATCCACCCAGACCCACCAACATAATCGGGGGTGTAGCTCAGCTGGGAGAGCACCTGCTTTGCAAGCAGGGGGTCATCGGTTCGATCCCGTTCACCTCCACCATACATTAATCTTATTAATATAATAAGAGAGAGTACGCTGTATATAAGTATTTAGAAAATATTTATAGTATGGATGATTTGCGCCTATAATAAAAGTTTTTTGTTCTTTAAAAATTTGGAGAAAGTAAAGTTTTTTATTTATATTTAGCAATGAATTTTTAATTGCGAATATAATTAAGAAGCAATGGGTTAGATTGTATCTTTATATTGCATGAAAGTGCAATATATACAAATACCTATAATAATAATATTAAGTTATTAAAGTTATAGGATCAAGTGAATAAGTGCATGTGGTGGATGCCTTGGCGATTACAGGCGATGAAGGACGTGGAAGCCTGCGAAAAGCTTCGGGGAGCTGGCAAACAAGCTTTGATCCGGAGATATCCGAATGGGGAAACCTGACTCTTGCTTAATCAGTTTTTATGAATTACAAAAAGAATTGATTGAGCAAGAGTCAACCTTAACTGAATATATAGGTTAAGTGTAGCGAACCTGGAGAACTGAAACATCTAAGTAACCAGAGGAAAATAAATCAACTGAGATTCCCAGAGTAGTGGCGAGCGAAATGGGAAAAGCCTTCAATATTTAGCATTTGAATTAATCGAATTTTCTGGAAAGTTAAGCCATAGTAGGTGATAGCCCTGTAGGTGAAAATTCAAATGTGGAACTAGGATTGAGATAAGTAGAGCGGGACACGTGGAATCCTGTTTGAAGATGGGGGGACCATCCTCCAAGGCTAAATACTCGTAATCGACCGATAGTGAACCAGTACCGTGAGGGAAAGGCGAAAAGAACCCCGGAAGGGGAGTGAAATAGATCCTGAAACCGCATGCATACAAACAGTGGGAGCGGACTTGTTCCGTGACTGCGTACCTTTTGTATAATGGGTCAGCGACTTACATTCAGTAGCAAGCTTAACCGAGTAGGGGAAGCGTAGCGAAAGCGAGTCTTAATAGGGCGTTTAGTTGCTGGGTGTAGACCCGAAACCAGATGATCTACTCATGGCCAGGATGAAGCGAGGGTAACACCTCGTGGAGGTCCGAACCCACTAATGTTGAAAAATTAGGGGATGAGCTGTGGGTAGGGGTGAAAGGCTAAACAAATCTGGAAATAGCTGGTTCTCTCCGAAAACTATTTAGGTAGTGCCTCACGTATCACCTTTGGGGGTAGAGCACTGTTATGGCTAGGGGGTCATTGAGACTTACCAAACCATTGCAAACTCCGAATACCAAAGAGTGCGAGCGTGGGAGACAGACATCGGGTGCTAACGTCCGGTGTCGAAAGGGAAACAACCCAGACCCTCAGCTAAGGTCCCCAAGACACAGTTAAGTGGGAAACGAAGTGGGAAGGCATAAACAGTCAGGAGGTTGGCTTAGAAGCAGCCATCCTTTAAAGAAAGCGTAATAGCTCACTGATCGAGTCGTCCTGCGCGGAAGATGTAACGGGGCTCAAACTGTGCACCGAAGCTAGGGATTTACATTTATGTAAATGGTAGGAGAGCGTTCCGTAGGCCTGTGAAGGTGGCTTGTAAAGGCTGCTGGAGGTATCGGAAGTGCGAATGCTGACATGAGTAGCGATAAAGGGAGTGAAAGACTCCCTCGCCGAAAACCCAAGGTTTCCTGTGCAACGCTAATCGGCGCAGGGTGAGTCGGCCCCTAAGGTGAGGCAGAAATGCGTAACTGATGGGAAACTGGTTAAAATTCCAGTACCTTTGTTCAATGCGATGTGGGGACGGAGAAGGTTAGCTCAGCCGGGTGTTGGATGTCCCGGTTCAAGCGTGTAGGCGTGTTGCTTAGGCAAATCCGAGCGACTAAGCTGAGACGTGATAACGCAACGTTCTTAGGAACGCCAAGTGAGTGATACCATGCTTCCAGGAAAAGCCACTAAGCTTCAGTTGAATGAAGACCGTACCGTAAACCGACACAGGTGGGTAGGATGAGAATTCTAAGGCGCTTGAGAGAACTCAGGAGAAGGAACTCGGCAAAATAGCACCGTAACTTCGGGAAAAGGTGTGCCCTTTGTATGTGTAGCGCCTCGCGCGTGAAGCAGAATAGGGTTGCAATGAAATGGTGGCTGCGACTGTTTAATAAAAACATAGCACTCTGCAAACACGAAAGTGGACGTATAGAGTGTGACGCCTGCCCGGTGCCGGAAGGTTAAATGATGGGGTGCAAGCTCTTGATTGAAGCCCCGGTAAACGGCGGCCGTAACTATAACGGTCCTAAGGTAGCGAAATTCCTTGTCGGGTAAGTTCCGACCTGCACGAATGGCGTAACGATGGCCACACTGTCTCCTCCTGGGACTCAGCGAAGTTGAAATGTTTGTGAAGATGCAATCTCCCCGCGGCTAGACGGAAAGACCCCGTGCACCTTTACTGTAGCTTTACATTGGACTTTGATAACATTTGTGTAGGATAGGTGGGAGGCTTTGAAGTGGATTCGCCAGAATTCATGGAGCCAACGTTGAAATACCACCCTGATGTTGTTGAGGTTCTAACCTAGATCCATTATCTGGATTGGGGACCGTGTATGGTAGGCAGTTTGACTGGGGCGGTCTCCTCCCAAATTGTAACGGAGGAGTACGAAGGTACGCTAGGTACGGTCGGAAATCGTGCTGATAGTGCAATGGCAAAAGCGTGCTTAACTGCGAGACTGACAAGTCGAGCAGGTGCGAAAGCAGGTCATAGTGATCCGGTGGTTCTGTATGGAAGGGCCATCGCTCAACGGATAAAAGGTACGCCGGGGATAACAGGCTGATTCCTCCCAAGAGTTCATATCGACGGGGGAGTTTGGCACCTCGATGTCGGCTCATCACATCCTGGGGCTGTAGCCGGTCCCAAGGGTATGGCTGTTCGCCATTTAAAGTGGTACGTGAGCTGGGTTTAAAACGTCGTGAGACAGTTTGGTCCCTATCTGCCGTGGGCGTTGGAAGTTTGAGTGGACCTGCTCCTAGTACGAGAGGACCGGAGTGGACGCACCTCTGGTGTACCGGTTATGACGCCAGTCGTATCGCCGGGTAGCTATGTGCGGAAGAGATAACCGCTGAAAGCATCTAAGCGGGAAACTCTCCTCAAGATGAGACTTCCCGAGGGTTTAACCCTCCTAAAGGTTCGTCGAAGACTACGACGTTGATAGGTCGGGTGTGGAAGCATAGTGATATGTTAAGCTAACCGATACTAATTGACCGTGAGGCTTGATCCTATAACTTTAAAAATTTAATTTTTTAGTTTTTGTTGATAATATCTAATCTAATTTACTTTTTCCAATAATATATTAATATAATATATTGCCAAGTTTCGCTTGGCGGCCATAGCACTTTGGACCCACCTCTTCCCATCCCGAACAGAGCCGTGAAACGAAGCTGCGCCGATGATAGTGTGCATTCGCATGTGAAAGTAGGTTACCGCCAGGCACTCCATAAAAGCCCCTCATCGAAAAGATGAGGGGCTTTTTTTATTAATTTTCTTTCTGCAGATTGTGCAGAATGCTGAGCGATAATCTAAGTAATAGAAATATGACTGCAGATTCGATAATAACCATTGACATATAGTAAATATCACAGTAAACAATATTTTTGTCATCTATAGAAATATTTCATCTGATTTCCAATTTATGAGTGCACCACTATGAATGAGCCAGAAGTTAAAAAAGAAGATTGGGAAAGAAATCTACTAGAAAACCTTGCCTTAGCATCTTTACGTGAGCAGCGGCGCACACGGACCTGGGGAATTTTTTTTAAAATTCTCACTTTTCTTTATCTTTTTATATTGCTGTTCTTTGCACTAGGCTGGATCGAGGATGGTAAAGTACGAATTTCTGAAAAACATTCTGCACTTGTTGATTTAAAAGGTGTTATTGTCGCTGATGGTAATAGCGGTGCCGATAAAATCAATGCCAGCCTCCAATCTGCTTTTCGAGACAAAAATACAAAAGGAGTCATATTGCGAATAAATAGCCCGGGAGGAAGTCCAGTTCAAGCGGGTTATATTAATGATGAAATTCGCCGTTTGCGTGTTAAATATCCTAACATACCGCTTTATGCGGTAGTGGGAGATATTTGTGCTTCTGGTGGTTATTATGTTGCTGCAGCTGCAGATAAAATTTTTGTTGATAAAGCGAGCCTAGTTGGTTCAATTGGTGTTTTGATGGATGGTTTTGGCTTCACAGGAACTTTAGAGAAATTAGGCGTGGAGAGACGTTTACTTACTGCTGGTGAAAATAAAGGTTTTCTGGATCCTTTTACGCCTCTGGATCCTGCTCAAAAGGCGCATGCCACATCATTACTACGTGAAATACATGAACAGTTTATCCGGGTAGTGAAGCAAGGAAGAGGTGAACGTTTGAAAAACGCACCGGAAATATTTAGTGGCATAGTGTGGACCGGGCAAAGAAGTATTGATTTGGGGTTAGCTGATGAAATGGGCAATGCAGAATATGTCGCACGAGAGATCATAGAAGCTGAGACGTTAGTAGATTTTACACCCCATGAAGGTTTATCCGATTTGTTTACAAAGCGATTTAGTCAAATAATACTTAGTATTCTATCTGAGAATGTGTGGACTTTTAGATAACAGCGATTTCTACTCAATGTTATACATAGAAAAATAGTTAAGTGCCAGATTGTGATGTACTTGAACTTGCAATTCCCCGTGGTCTTGCCACGGGGATAGGTGCAGGGCGCGCGGAGCAAGTTTATTGCTAGAAATTTTGCTCCTATTGTTCCATAAAGTCACTTATCCAATATTTCAGAGAGTGTACGCGACGCCCCAATTTGCCATTCAGGAAGAATTAGATCTAAAGTATTTTCTAGCTTGCATGTATTTAACCGAGAGTTAAGTGGGCGTTTTGCAGGCAATGGATAATCACTACTTTTTAGTGGTTGCAGTGCAGTAGATGGAACTTTGAGTGGAATGTTTGCTTGCTCAGCATGCTTTAAAATGAATTTGGCAAAGTCTAACCAAGATGTACATCCTCTTGCAACTAGGTGGTATAAACCGGATATCTCGGGATTGTGTTTTAATGTAAGTATTGCGTGAGCAGTGACATCAGCAATTAATTCTGCTCCTGTAGGTGATCCAATTTGATCATTGACAATAGTTAATTTATCTCGCTGTTGCGCTAAGCGAAGCATTGTTTTAATGAAATTATTTCCATAAGTAGCATAAATCCAACTGGTACGAAATATTAAATGTGCACAACCAGATGACAGGATATTTTTTTCACCTTCCAACTTAGTTTTACCGTAAACATTAAGCGGATCTGTAGGATCTGTTTCAAGATATGGTTGGTCACCCGTGCCGTTAAAAACATAATCCGTCGAATAGTGAATTAACCGGGCATTCAGTTGCTTGGCTTCTTGTGCCAGTACGCTAGGTGCCTCTGCGTTAAGGATTTGAGCCAGTTCTGGTTCCTTTTCAGCTTTATCGACCGCAGTATAGGCTGCTGCATTAACAATGATATCTGGTGCAATTTTCCGTACGGTCTGTTTGATGCCTGCAAGATTAGTTAGATCACCACAAAAATTTTCACTTGTCGAATTTAATGCGATTAATTCGCCTAATGGAATCAAACTCCGCTGCAGTTCCCATCCTACTTGACCTTTTCCACCGAATAGCAATATTTTCATGACAGTAACTTGGGATAGTTTTTTTCTATCCATTTGCGGTAAGCACCGGTTTGAATATCAGCTATCCACTGTTGATTATTCAGATACCACTGAATAGTTTTACGTATTCCCGTCTCAAAAGTTTCTGCTGGTTTCCAGTTTAACTCACGTTCAATTTTCATTGCATTAATTGCGTAACGGCGATCGTGCCCAGGTCGATCTTTGACGTAAGTAATAAACTTGTGGAAAGCTGAGCCTGGAAAAGAGTCTTCTAATAAAGTACAAATTATTTGAACGATCTCAATATTCGGCTTCTCATTCCAACCGCCAATATTATAAGTTTCTCCTACGATACCAGCTTCTAGTACACGACGGATTGCGGAGCAATGATCCGTGACAAATAACCAGTCGCGAATTTGCTGACCATCCCCATATACCGGTAAGGATTTTCCTGCCAGAGCATTAACAATCATTAAAGGAATTAATTTCTCTGGAAACTGAAAGGGGCCATAATTATTCGAGCAATTTGTGGTCAGCATGGGTAAGCCGTATGTGTGATGATAGGCGCGAACTAAGTGATCACTGGAAGCTTTGCTCGCTGAGTAGGGACTGTTGGGTTCATATCGATGTTCTTCGGTAAAAGCGGGCTCATTCTGAGTCAATGAACCGTACACTTCATCGGTCGAAACATGGAGAAAACGGAAATTTTGTTTGGCGATGAATTCAAGCTCATCCCAATAAGCACGTACTGCTTCCAGTAAATGAAATGTGCCCACAATATTGGTTTGAATAAAATCTTCTGGGCCGTGGATTGAGCGATCGACATGACTTTCTGCAGCCAAGTTAATAATTGCGCGGGGTTGGTACTGAACCAGGATTTGTGAAACCAGCTGGGTATTTCCAATATCTCCTTGTACAAAGATATGCCGCGTATCCTTAGATAAGGAGGACAAATTTTGTAAATTACCAGCGTAAGTTAATTTATCAAGATTTACAATTTTTTCATCGGATTGCGCCAACCAATCCAGAACAAAATTACTTCCAATAAATCCTGCACCCCCTGTGACTAGAATCATGCTGTTTTCCTAAAGAATAGATCGATTGTGGTAATATTTCTATAAATGCCAAGCATAGCTTAATTTTTATTATTTACTTAGGATCCCAGGTGGGTAAAATTCCTATTTCATCAGAGTTTACTTGAAATTCACAGTCGATGCCGATTCCCGGCACCCATATTAGTTTCTCACCACAAAACAATAAGGGCATGGCGATACGTTCCCACGGTGGGATAGCTGCTTCTTGTAATAGGTTTTTTAAGCTTCTTCGAGGACGATTACAAGCAGGTGTAAAACGTTCACCGCCGCTACGCGAACGCACCGTGACCGGTCCATTTAATATTTTTTGTTGGCTAATACCTTGATTCTTAACTTGAGTAAAACGGATGGTTCCGCGAAAATGCTGGAGTGGCAAATACTTTTCTCCATGCCATACACATTGCTTGGGTTCTTGAGGAGGTGTTTTCCCGGGTAACATATAAATGGCACCTTTATAACAACGGATTTCAGTATCACCCAAATTGATATGGAATTGATTATCCATGCCTATCGATAAAAGTTGATTCAGAATGTTTTCTATTTTAGCTGTGCTGGGAAGGGTTACACCGTGCTGTATCAAAGTGTAGCGTAGAAGATTTTTTGCGCGTGAGAAACTCAGTTTGCGTAGGTTTTCAACTTGTAGTTTCCCTGAATCAAGACAATGCGCACTATCGATCTCAGCCAATTCTTCCAACAGTAATGACGCTTCAGATAAGTGACGGCTGGTACGTAACAGTGTTTTGGGATAATTAGGGTATCGTTTTCTTAATATGGGCAGAATTTCATGGCGAAGGAAATTTCTATTGAAAGTGATGCTGTCATTACTCTCATCGTTTATCCAGTTTAATTTGTTTTGCCGTGCGTAGTCTTCAATTCGACTACGAGAAACGTCTAACAGTGGCCGGAGTATCTGCGGAGCAGCATCAGAAGCTTGTTTTCTCGTAACTGGCATCGCACTCAATCCTTTAACGCCTGCACCACGAAATAATTGTAATAATAATGTTTCAGCCTGATCGTCCAGATGCTGCGCCAACACTACATAATCTGCTTGTATATGACCGAATATGCGATAACGTTCTTCTCGGGCGATGGCTTCAAGGCTGATGCCGGCTTCTTTTGTGATTTGTAGATAGGCGACGTAGCTAGAAATGCCGTAGCTGTGGCAGAGGTCGCAGCAAAACCTGCTCCAGAGTGTCGCGTTGCTGCTGATACCATGATTAACATGCACAGCAGAAAGTGTGAATTGCAATTGCTTGGATAACGTAACCAGTACATGTAGTAATACAACGGAATCGATACCACCGCTCAAAGCAATGGCTAAGTGATTGCCCTGCTTAATATGTGCAAGTAATACTTCTTCGGTATCACATAGAAGGCTACTCGACTTTGACTTCCTTAAATGAGCCATATGTCATAAGCCGATCTAGACGTTTTTCCAACAGTGTTTCGATAGAATGATCCTGAAGTTTGCGGAGTGACTCCTGTAAAACAGTTTTTACCGATTGCATGATGGCTGGGTAATCACGATGGGCACCACCGATTGGTTCAGTAATGATACTGTCAATTAAATTCATTGTTTTCAACCGGTCAGCAGTAATGCCCATGATTTCCGCTGCTTCCGGTGCTTTGTCCGCACTTTTCCATAGGATAGAAGCACAACCTTCTGGCGATATCACCGAGTAGGTAGCATATTGCAACATATGTATGACATCACCGACAGCTACTGCTAAGGCGCCACCAGAGCCACCTTCACCAATAATCACGCAGATAACGGGAATTCTTAATTCCGCCAGAACATAAAGATTCTTACCGATAGCTTCCGACTGTCCGCGCTCTTCTGCATCAATGCCGGGGTATGCACCCGGCGTATCGATAAAAGTAACGAGCGGAATAGAAAATTTCTCGGCCAGGCGCATCAAGCGCAGTGCTTTACGATAACCTTCCGGTTTGGGCATCCCAAAATTACGGTAAATTTTCTCCCGGGTGTCGCGCCCTTTCTGGTGGCCAATCACCATAATGGTCTGACCGTTAAATCGCGCTAAACCGCCAACAATTGCATGGTCATCGGAAAAATTCCGATCACCATGTAATTCTTCAAAATCTGCAAATAAATGCTCAATGTAGTCGAGGGTATAGGGGCGTTGCGGATGCCGAGCAACTTGTGAGATTTGCCAGGGTGTCAGTTTTGCATAAACATTTTTCGTGAGAGACTGGCTTTTTGCCTGTAAACGCACAATTTCAGCCGAGATGTCCAGTGCGGAGTCGTCTTGCGCGAAGCGTAATTCCTCTATTTTTGATTCAAATTCTGCAATATTTTGCTCAAATTCCAGAAAAGTGATTTTCATGTGGACTAAGATATAATCTTAAAACAGAGATGATACAGGATTTATAGATAAATCTGCATGGCGGAGTTAATCAAAATGATGTCAATTTTTGGTAAGTATCTTAAATGCTGGATAAAACTTGCTTGATCAGCTTGCTTGAGTTTTTTATGAAATGAGGTTATCTGGCCGCATGAATTATATGAGGGATTTTTTATGAAACGACGCACCTTTTTCCAAGGATGCAGTGTAATTACTGTATTGCCTGTTTTTTCATTATTACTATCAACACAAGCAGCTGCAAATCGTATTAATCAGACTGTGGTCGAGCCACTCAACAAATCACATAAAGCATGGCGCGGATTGGTGTCAGCAGCGGCTTATCGGGTTTTATTTGAAGAACATACCGAGGAACCCGGTAGTAGTGAATTAAATTATGAGCAGCGGGAAGGAGTTTTTATTTGTGCTGCCTGTTATTTACCATTGTTTGAAAGTCAGTATAAATATGAAAGTGGGAGCGGATGGCCGAGCTTTACCCAGCCTATTCCGGGGAACATTGGCACTAAGCGCGACTTTCAACTAATTTTTTTGCGAACCGAGTATCACTGCGCACGATGCGGGGGGCATCAGGGGCATGTTTTTAAAGATGGCCCGCCACCCAGAGGCGAGCGTTGGTGCAATAATGGACTGGCGTTAAAGTTTGTACTGAAAGCGGATCAACTACCGGCGCTCAGAGGTTAAGTCTATGCGGAAGTGGATTCGTCAATTGAATTTCATGATTGTGTTATTGCTGTTTGTAGTGATATTGAATGCTTGCCAACAGATGGATGAAGCAATAGCAGAGGCAACGATTTCGCTAATACCGGAGGAAAATTTAGAGACAGCAATTTTTGCTGGAGGTTGTTTTTGGTGTACGGAATCTGATTTTGATAAAATCCAAGGTGTTGTTTCGACTACATCAGGTTATATTGGCGGTACCGTGGTAAATCCAACCTATGATCAGGTAGTTGCTGGCAAAACCGGGCATGTTGAGGCTGTGAAAATTCATTTTGATAATACAAGAACCAGTTTTTCCAAATTACTAGCTGCCTATTGGCTAACGATAGACCCATTGACAACTAACCAACAGTTTTGCGATGCGGGTTCACAGTATCGCAGTGCAATTTTTTACCGCGATTCTGATCAAAAACAGCTGGCAGAAAACTCAAAGAAGGCACTGGAAGCTTCCGGGCGATTTAATCAACCGATTGTCACGGAGATTCTACCGGCGACGGAATTTTACCGCGCAGAAGAATATCATCAGGATTATTACATTAAGAATCCACTGCGGTATGCATATTATCGAAAAAACTGCGGACGGGATAAACGGTTAGAAGAATTGTGGGGAATTAAACATTAATAAAATAAAGATGATTTCTTTGGGAGGAATTACGCCTAAAGACTTTTTACGTGATTATTGGCAACAGCGGCCTCTGCTGGTAAGGAATGCATTGCCCGGTTTTGGTGGATTATTAACATGCGATGAGCTGACGGAACTGGCGTGTCATGAAGATGCGCAATCCCGCCTTGTTATCCAGAGAAATGGTAAGTGGCATCTTAAACATGGTCCACTCAGCAGCAATGATTTGGCAAAGTTGCCTAAAAAGCAATGGACACTGCTAGTACAAGATGTGAATCATTTTCTACCTTCAGCGCGTGATTTATTGTCGAAATTCCGCTTTATTCCGCATGCCCGCTTGGATGACCTAATGGTGAGCTATGCACCTAAGGGGGGGGGGTCGGACCACATTTTGATTCCTATGATGTGTTTTTATTACAAGGAATGGGGTCTCGACGTTGGCAGATATCTGCGCAGCAGGATGATCGATTCATAGCGGATGCTCCGCTTAGAATACTGAAAAATTTCCTACCAGAGCAAGAGTGGGTGCTTAAACCGGGTGATATGCTTTACTTGCCGCCTAAATATGCGCATAACGGGATTGCTGAAGATGATTGTATGACATATTCCATTGGCTTTCGCGCCCCTAGTCATGATGAATTGATGACACAATTTCTTGTTTATCTACAAGACAGGGTCGAAACGGAAGGCTGGTATTCTGATCCTGGATTGCAATTGCAATCTCATCCATCAAAGATCAGTGTGGCAATGCAATCCCAGGTGAAATCGATATTGAAGAAAATTCACTGGAATCGCGATGATATCGAAAATTTTCTGGGTATCTATCTTTCGGAACCTAAATCACATGTTTTCTTTGAGCAACCGACAAAGCCTCTGACACCACATTTGTTTCTGCAACAGATTAAGAAAAAGGGTGTTCAGCTTGGCTTAAAAAGCAGGCTATTCAGTAGCCACAATAAGTTCTTTATCAATGGTGAAGTCTATAGAGTGAGTAGCAATGCATTCAAAACGTTGCTTGAGCTTGCTGACAGCCAGGAATTTTTCCCATCTCCTCATATTGACGAAGAGACGGCGAATATCCTTTATCAATGGTATGTTAGTGGTTATATCGTAAGTAAAAATCAGGGAGTATAAAGCCTTCAATAGTCCGATATCTTATAAATTTTCTTGAATTTCTCTGGACAGTATTATTTTATTCTGGTATTAAGGTTGTGGTCTTTCTGATTTGAATGGCCGATGAGCTGTTTTACATAACTTAATTTTCGTCAAATTTATTTTTGAATATAGGAGATTTAGAATATGAAATACTCTCTATTAATTGCTGTTCTTTTAGCTTCATTTCTAGTCGGATGCGGTGAGCCAAAGCCAGGTCAATATCCTCCAAGCTTCATGGATGATCGTGAAAGCGCACCGAAGTAATGAGGTATCGGTCGATTCTTAAATATTAAGAATTTTTCTAACTTCATAAAAAAAGAAACCGCTCTGTAAAGGGCGGTTTCTTTTTTATGAAGTTATCTAATGAAATTAATATGATGTTTATAATGAGCTATCTATCATTTTGATGAATGTTTTTCACATGGTATCAGCGAATGAAGATGCTCGGAATAAAGTCTTTTAAGTTTTGTGGTAGTTTAAATACTGGATACAAAATTGTATAATTGAACGACTGCAATTATGCTATTGCATTTAAACTAAATAGAAAGAATATGGGAGATTAAATGATTAAATTTTCACTCTTTGCCGCGGCATTTGCAGTATTAACGTTAACTGCTTGTGAAGGCAAAAAAAGTCTTGATGGCTATCCTATGGATAAACCACCTCCATCAGCTTATGCACCCAGGGATTCAGAACCTGCTGATAATACAAAATAGTCTTTTATAGGACCATTAGCTTTTTTAAAAGAAGATTATTGGCTTGTCGATTGATAAAATAATAAATTAAGCTGGATTATTTATTATTTTAGTCAATCAAAAAAGATTTTTCATTTGATTGCGACCACTGCGTATAATTCCAGTTTATGAAATTATACGCAGTGTAGGTATGAAAAATGAATTTGTAGAAACTATGAAATTATATGGGATATGTAGAGTTTTTCTTATTCCATTAATGATTAAATAATCCAAAAAGCAGATATAAACTCGTTAAATTTCTAGCTAGAACTTGCTTGAATGATTAGTTTAATTCGTTATATACTGCTGAACTTACTTTTAAGAACTTTTTATAAGGAAAATACATGATGAAATATACTCTTCTGGCTTCACTCTTGCTGGCTTTAACGTTATCTGCATGCGGTGGAAAACCTAGTCAAGCATTGCCTGAAACTGAAAAAGCGAACTATGAAAAGGTTATGAAAGGCGGAGAGCCAGACAGCAAAAAATAATTTCTTTTTGCCTGAGAAAAAAACCGCCCGAAGAGGCGGTTTTTTATTTGTAAGATTTATTTTTTGGATATTTGTTCTTTTTCATTCTTTCTGAGAGTTTCCCTTATTACTTTAGGATTTTTCCAAAATATAAAACTAACTCTTCAACGCGCTCATGTCAGCACTTACACTTTTGTTATTTAAGCTGCTCATGTAAAAGCTTCAGAATGCGGCTCGTAGTGGCGGAATTCACTGCTGTTTCGTCATCATTTAACAGAGTAACTTTGCTGGTATTGGTTCCAGTGCTATGAATTTGTATACGGTATTTTGCAGCTTTTTCATCATCCTTATTCCCGCTACGCCAGAACATAATTCCTGACAGAATACCCTCGTCATCGCCTTTTTTCTTGCTGTCCTTATCGGGACTAAGATAGCGCACAAAATAAATACCCTCTACGCGATTGCGATCCTCAACAGTAAAGCCGATACGGTCAAGTGCCAAACCAACACGTCGCCATGATCTATCGAATGCTTCAGTAATGACGAGAGTGCTCCCTGTTTCCGAGTCAATGTGAGCGCGTTCTTGAGCAGTACTCTTGCCGGTAGTTAACTCCAGCTTGGCTTTCTCTTCTTCTACGCCAAAGCGCATCATCAAACGAGATAGCATCTCAGCTTCCAGGTCAGGATCTGCTGCGCGTGGTTGCCAGATTGTCCGGTTGAGGCTGCCTCCTTCCAGGACCTCATTCATGCCACGATGACTGATATATATTTCGGTACTGCCTATCTCATTGCGTTCCAAACGGGTGCGGAATTTATCACGCTCGGCGGTTGAATAAATACTATCCAGGAAGGTGGAGAGGAAAGTGCGCACAAAGTCTTGTGGAATCTTGGCGCGATTTTCTGCCCAATCAGTTTCCATAATTCCTGCTTCCGGAACTTCTATTTTGATCAAGAAACCCAGTTCCTGCCAGAATTCTTTTACTATCGGCCATACGGTTTCAGGAGATTGCGGTACAACCAGCCAGCGTTGCGTTCCAGCTCGCTCAATATGCACATTCTGAATCGATGATGGTAAAAAAGAGGATGTGCCAGCAGCCGTTTGTTGTCCACCACGTTCGCTACTATAGGTGGAAAATGTTGCACTACCTGATGAACTGAGTTCAGGGATTGAATAACGTTCATCAATAGCGGGTTTGATGAGATCGGGCGGTATGTCTAAAGCAGGTAATTTTCCTGCTGACTTATAATCGATGGTTTTGGTTTCTGGAAACAGGTTGCAACCTGTATTTGTCAATGAAAGCGCCAATACCAGAGACGGTATGGTTACTTTTCGCCATTTCATTTTTGACATCTTATTCCTTCAAATCATGGATATTGGCTGATTGCATGGCTTCTCGAATAAGCTGGTGATACTGAGCGGATAAGGGTGTAAGCGGCAGGCGGATTCCAGAGCCGATTAAACCCATTTGTGCAACAGCCCATTTCACAGGTATTGGATTCGCTTCTACAAACAGATCGATATGTAAACGCAGGAGCTTTTGATTCAGCACTCGCGCAGTATTTAGATTGCCAGAGAATGCAGCAATACACATTTCATGCATCATTTTGGGTGCTACATTTGCCGTGACTGAAATGACACCATGACAACCTAACAGCAGCAATGCTAATGCACTGACGTCATCACCGCTATAGATGGAAAATCCAGATGGTGCGCGTGACAATAAGTCAGAACCTCGCCCAATATCTCCCGTCGCATCTTTAATACCCACAATATTGGGAATCTGTGCCAAGCGTAGTGCGGTATTGTTATGGATATCTGCAACCGTTCTGCCGGGAACGTTATAGAGGATATGGGGGATTTCTACTGCTTCTGCGATCGCCTTAAAGTGCTGATATAACCCTTCCTGAGTAGGTTTGTTGTAATAAGGAGCAACCGAGAGGCAGGCATCTACGCCTGAATCTTTTGCATAAATCGACAAGTCGATGGCTTCACGTGTTGAATTAGCGCCAGTGCCTGCAATCACCGGGATGCGTCCAGCAACATGATCAACTGCCGCGCGCATCAATAGATGGTGCTCATCAAAATCTACAGTTGGCGATTCACCTGTCGTGCCAACTACTACAACGCCATCGGTACCCTGGTCTATATGGAAATCAAGAAGAGAGCGGAAACGCTCTAAATCTAATCCACCCTCTTCATCCATCGGAGTGACGATAGCAACCAAGCTACCTTTAAACATATCAATCTATCCAGTAAAAATAATACATTTTACCCGAATCTCATATTGTTTAAGCATATTCACCATGTATTCCGGCATATTTTATTCTTGCTGCTGACTTAGATGCTACGCTTTAGTCTATCGATATATCCACATTTAATTTAGAGAAATTGATCTTGTCATCACTGTAATCAACTTTAATGGTATCTTTTGCAACAAATTTGCCTTCCAGAATCTCTTTGGCCAACGGATTCTCAATTTGCGCTTGGATGGCGCGTTTTAGAGGGCGAGCGCCATACACTGGATCAAAACCAGCTTGAGAAAGTGCTGCGAGTGCTGCTTCGCTTACTTGAAGTTTCATTTCCAATTTAGCCAATCTTGTTTCCAGATAATGTAATTGTATTCTAGCTATCGATTTAATATGTTTTTCATCCAACGCATGGAATACCACAACTTCATCAATGCGATTAATAAATTCCGGACGGAAATGGATTTTAACTTCGCCCATAACGGCTTGTTTGATCGCTTGATATTCACTTCCGGACATTTCCTGAATCATTTGTGAACCCAGGTTGGATGTCATGACGATAACCGTATTCTTAAAATCAACGGTGCGTCCTTGACCATCCGTCATACGACCGTCATCCAGAACTTGTAGCAATACATTGAATACATCCGGATGCGCTTTTTCCACTTCATCCAGCAAAATGACGGAATAGGGCTTTCTGCGTACAATCTCAGTTAAGTAACCGCCTTCTTCATAACCGACGTAACCCGGCGGTGCTCCAATCAGGCGGGCTACCGAATGTTTCTCCATAAATTCGGACATATCGATGCGGATTAGATGGTCTTCTGAATCAAACAGAAATCCGGCCAGAGCTTTACATAGTTCAGTTTTCCCTACACCGGTTGGTCCCAGGAACAGGAAAGATCCGTAAGGCCGGTTGGGATCAGCCAGCCCGGCACGCGAACGGCGGATCGCATCAGATACTAAGCGCACGGCTTCATCCTGACCAACCACGCGATCATGTAGTTTTTGTTCCATCAGCAGCAGTTTTTCACGTTCACCTTGCATCATTTTAGACACAGGGATGCCGGTAGCCCGCGATACTACTTCTGCAATTTCTTCTGCGCCGACTTGCGTGCGTAATAGTTTGGGCGTGATTGTCACGCCCGGTTCGGTGTCTCCGGTTTGTTGCTTCTGATCATTGAGCTGGGATTGTAATTGCGCTTCCAGTTGCGGGAGACGACCGTATTGCAATTCCGAGACTTTTTGCCAATCGCCTTTACGGGTAGCCGCTTCTATTTCTAGCTTGATTTTTTCCATTTCCTCCTTAATCTGTTGGGAGCCTTGTACATGGAATTTTTCGGTTTTCCAGATTTCGTCTAAGTCAGCATATTCCCGTTCTTTTTGTTTTATTTCTTCCTCAAGTAATTGCAGGCGTTTTTGCGATGCTTCATCCTTTTCCCTTTTGATTGCTTCGCGCTCAATTTTGAGTTGGATCAGACGCCGATCCAGCTTATCTAGCGCTTCTGGCTTGGAATCAATTTCCATGCGAATACGTGCCGCGGCTTCATCAATCAAGTCAATTGCCTTGTCGGGCAGAAAACGATCGGTAATGTAGCGATTGGATAATTCAGCGGCAGCGACAATAGCAGGGTCTGTGATATCCACACCATGATGCACCTCGTATTTTTCCTGCAAACCGCGGAGTATCGCGATCGTAGCTTCTACGGTGGGTTCTTCCACCAATACTTTCTGAAAGCGTCGTTCCAACGCAGCATCTTTTTCAATATATTTTCGGTATTCATCCAATGTGGTCGCGCCGACACAGTGCAATTCTCCGCGTGCCAATGCGGGTTTTAACATATTGCCTGCATCCATTGCGCCTTCTGCTTTGCCTGCTCCAACCATGGTATGCAGCTCATCAATAAATACAATGGTTTTACCTTCGTCTTGCGCAAGTTCTTTTAGCACCGACTTGAGGCGTTCCTCAAATTCGCCACGGTATTTTGCACCCGCCAGCAGTGCAGCCATATCCAGCGAGAGAACTCGTTTGTCTTTCAGGCTTTCAGGTACTTCCCCATTGATAATGCGCTGGGCTAAGCCTTCAACAATTGCGGTTTTACCCACACCCGGTTCACCAATCAGCACGGGATTGTTTTTTGTGCGACGTTGTAGAACCTGTATCGCACGACGAATTTCATCGTCACGTCCGATGACCGGATCCAGCTTACCCTGACGTGCACGTTCCGTGAGATCCAGTGTATATTTTTTTAAAGCTTCTCGACTACCTTCGGCTTCTGCACTACTGACCTGCTCGCCACCTCGTATTGCATTAATGGCTTTTTCTAGTGCTGTGTAATTGGTACCATGTTGCTTAAGCAATGCAGCGATTTCACCTTTATCCTGCAAGATTGCCAGAAGAAACATTTCTGAGGCAATAAACTGGTCATTGCGTTTTTGCGCTTCTTTGTCTGCCAAATTAAGCAGGTTATTCAGCGTACGGGAAATAGCAACCTCGCCACCTGAATTTTCTACTTTTGGTAAACGATGAACGCTTTGCTTTATATTCTCCAGCAGTGGGGTGGTATTGACTCCGGAGCGCTGAAGCAAGGAAAGTGTACTGCCATCTTCTTGTTGCAATAATGCTAATAGCAGATGCTGTGGTTCAATAGTTGGATTATCCTGACCGACAGCAATACTCTGTGCATCAGCAAAGGCTTGCTGGAATTTAGTGGTTAGTTTGTCAAAACGCATGAAATGCTCCCATAGTAGGTTATTGTTGCCTACGTGGGGGAGAGGACCGGAATTTCAAGAGCAGATTATTTTGCTGAGTGGATAACGCGTATTTTGCTTGTTGGTGGTATAGGTTTTAGTAGGGCACGTTCAATTTCAGAAACAGGCACTGGTTTGCTAAAATAATAGCCTTGATAGTGGTTGCATTTTTGTGCCATCAATAGATTCAATTGCTCTTCTGTTTCTATTCCTTCGGCAATGACATCCATTTCCAGGCTGTGCGCCATTGCTATGATAGTCGCAACAATGGTGCGGTCATTTTTATCGGTTACGATATCGCGAACGAATGAACGATCTATTTTGAGTGTATGAATCGGGAAACGCTTCAAATAACTCAGGCTTGAGTAACCAGTCCCGAAATCATCAATTGAAATCTGTATGCCCATTGCATTGAGACAGTTAAGTGTTTCTACCACTCTCTCAATATTGTCGATCAGCATACTTTCTGTTATTTCCAGGGCGATATACTTAGCTTCTACACCTGTTTCGCTGAGGATGCGTGATATATTATTTATTAGCTCTTTGTCACGGAATTGCCTTGCTGACAGGTTAATGGCAACCTTTGGTACGATATAACCCTGCTCTTGCCAGGATTTAATCTGTGCACAGACTGTTTTCAGAACCCATTCACCAATTGGGATAATTAAACCAGTTTCTTCTGCCAAGTTGATAAATTTATCTGGAGCGATCAATTTGTGTTCTGGGTGCCGCCAACGGAGCAGCGCTTCTACACTGTACAACTGGTGATTGGGCATATCCATGACAGGTTGGTAATATAATACCAGTTCATTACGTTCCAGCGCATAGCGTAAATCAAGCCCGAGCGTATGTCTTTCATGCGCTGATTTATTGAGCTCATCGGTAAAGAATTGGTAATTATTCCGTCCGTTTTCCTTTGCGTGATACATTGCGACATCACTATTCTTTAGCAATGTTTCTGCATTGGCCCCATCATTCGGAAAAACTGCGATACCGATGCTGCCACCGATATGTAGTTCATTTTTATGGATATAATAAGGCCGAAGCAGTGAATCCAATATCTTCTGTGCTACTTTTGCAGCATCCAGTGATTCCGTAATGGAATTTAATACGACAATAAACTCATCACCGCCCTGACGGGCAACCGTATCTTCGTTGCGGACACAAATCAACAATCTTTCTGCAACCGCCTTTAATAAAAGATCACCAATATCATGACCGAGTGAATCATTGATGGTTTTGAAATGATCCAAGTCGATAAACAGCACCGCCATTTGTTTTTGGCTGCGCGTATCATGGACAAGCGCCTGCTCGATACGGTCTTGTAGCAAATGCCGATTGGGTAGACCTGTTAATGCATCATGTGTTGCCATCTCGATGATGCGTTTTTCTGCTTCCGTACGTTCGTACCAGCGGCTTAGATCATGCGCAACGGTAGCAATAAGATTCTGCTCATAAGGCAGGGCAAATGGGAGATCCTGGATATAGGATACTTGTAGCAATCCACATATCTCTCCATTGGCTATGATTTTTGCGCTTATCGTATTCAGAAGATTGTCTTGATAGGGTGCTGTGGTAAATTTTTTATCTGCAAGTTTAATCATGGCAACAGCCATCTCAGGAAATTGTAAAGCCAGTGTTAAACAATTTAATATGCTCTGGCATGTTTTTTCTACACTTAAATCCTGTTCCAGATAGTTTCGTACTGTATGTAAACAATTGCTTTCCTTCAACCGCTCGCTCAAGTCAAGATCTTTTTGTTTGCGAGCGGTAATATCTACCCGTACAGAAAGGTAATGATCTATTTTTCCACTTGTGTTCACTAATGGGACGATGGTCGAATCAACCCAATAGAGTCCGCCAGATTTATTGCGATTACAGATTTCCTGATGCCAGGTTTGACCTTTTGTAATCGTTTCCCACATTTCCATGAAGAATGACTTAGGATGTGTACGTGAGTTCAGTATGCGATGATCCTGTCCGATGAGTTCTTTTTGAGAATAGCCACTGATTTCACAGAATTTCTCGTTGACTTGTATAATACTTCCTTGATCATCTGTGATAGAAATTAGAGCAAGCTTACCAATAGCGTCAAGATAGGCAGTCAGTTCGGAAGAAATTTCTTCAGCTTCGTTTTTAGCCTCTATTAATTCCTTATGTGCTTTGAGTGATGTATTTCTGGATTTAATTGATTTTTGAATGAGCGGAACGGTCAGCCAATATACAATTGCCATGCCGATTAAAACAAGAAAACCTAGGTATAAAGCTATAGTTTTTGTCTGCTGGGTCAGATGGCTATACAGTTCTTTTTCATCGATCTTGAGCACGGCGCCTAAGCCGTAGGCAACGGGTGAATGGGCTGCAACAACATCTGTCTGCCGATAATCTTGAGTAAATTTAATACCGCTCTGCCCTGCTAAAGCAAAATGTATCGGTAAAGGTTTGTTATGCATGATTCGTTGCATGCGTTTAAATTGATTCCCGTTAAACCCGCGCAAGAAGCAATCCATCTCAAGATCATTGTCTTTTACAGGTGCACAAAGCAGGAAGTCACCGGTTTTGCCAATGAGGATAGCTTCTTTAAATATCCTCGTAAGATCAAACATAGCCTCTTCAGTTGTGATGCGGGCAATGGGATTATTTTTCTCATCTAGGAGCTGTATCGAGTTACGGACAATAAATTGTCCATCCCACAATAAAACAGTATGGATATCCGGGTCTGTATCCAATTCAACGGCAAGATCCGGGCTAGTGGAATTGATGCCTGAACTGAGTATCAGGTTTTCTTCAACGTCATGGATTTTTATACCCATGAAATGTGTAGTCAGTATTTTATCTACAGACTTGATGAGTCCGGTGATGCCTTCATCATTGGATTCATCTGAATAAATCTTTTCTAAACTTTGAGTCAGAAAGATGCGTGTAGATAATGCTTTTGTATTCGCGACGGAATGTGCAATCTGATTTTCGATTAACTTGACTTTGTTTTCTAGTGCTACTTTGAGACCTGAGGTGGTCATTTCTTCAATTTGCGGCTGCATGACGCTGTAGACAGAGATTCCTGCTGAGAAGATGAGTGCCATCAATGCTAATCCACTGAGGATACAAATTCTTCGGTCATCCCGATTGATGAAAAAATGAATCATTGTCGATTATAGGACTACTTGTTGTTAAGTAGATTTGTTTCCGAGCATAAGGCATACATTATCGGTAATCAGGCATTAACCTTAAGCTGTATTTAGGGGATCTTTTTCCCTCTTATTCTCAAAATGATGCGAAGTGCCACATGATTGATATATGAATAGTATCTAACGATGAAGCTGAATAAATCGGGTTTCTAGTTCATATTTTTTTCTTGGATGATTCGGGATAGGGATAAAGAATATTTAGTGCCACGCTTTTACCCGCTGTTTCAACGATACGTACATGCTCACGTTTAAATTGCCGTGCGTGATGTAGGCCGCATGAGTGAGCGATCATGTTAATTTCTTTGTTGACATTCCGGGCATAATTGGCAACACGCAGATATTTTTCTTCAACCACCAAACCATTCTGCAAACGCGCATCATGCGTGGTAATTCCAGTTGGGCAGGTATTGAGATGGCAGCGCATCGCCTGAATGCAGCCCAATGAGAACATAAAGCCACGAGCAGTATTTACAAAATCGGCACCAGCACAGAGCGCCCATGCGCCTTCTGCAGAAGTCACCAATTTTCCCGCCGCAACGATGTGGATGCGGTTTCTCAGACCGGATTGGAGTAATGAATCTACCACGCGAGGCAACGCTTCTGCGATTGGTAGGCTGACATGATCGATCAATGTCTGCGGTGCTGCGCCACTGCCGCCTTCACCGCCATCAATAGTCAAAAAATCGGGTGCATATTCAAGTCCTCGGCGGTTGATGCTATCACATAGCTCATTAATAAAATTCCACCCGCCGATAGCCGTTTTGACGCCTACAGGCCGCCCGGTCAGTTCTCGGATAAAAATAATTTTATCTAGCAGCTCATCAATATTGTTGATGTCCTTATGGCGATTCGGACTGATGGAATCCTGATTCTCAGGAATACCGCGGATGGCAGCAATTTCGCTACCGACTTTATTCCCAGGCAGTAATCCACCTTTGCCGGGTTTTGCACCTTGAGATAGCTTGATTTCAAATGCTTTTACTACCTTGCTCAATTCTTTTGCGCGTTGGGGCGAGAAATTTCCGCTTTCATCTCGGATGCCATATTTGGCGGTGCCAATTTGCATGATCACATCACAATCGCTTTCCAAGTGATAAGGAGATAATCCGCCTTCACCGGTATTCAGCCAGCAACCCGCTTGTGCGGCGCCGAGAGATAGCGCGCGCACAGCTGGTTTCGAGATTGCACCATAGCTCATGCCGCTTATATTGACGATGGATTTGGCTTCAAACGGATATTCACAATAACCTTGGCCGATATGTAATGAAGGTGTCGGTAACTGATCTTCTTCTTGAATAGGAAAAGCAGCATTGACAAAAATAATCGAACCGGGCTGGCGCAAGTCATTGGTAGAACCAAAACCGACGAGGCTGCCTTTATTCTTGGCATTCTTGTAAATCCAGCCCCGTGTAGCGCGATTGAACGGCATTTCATCTCGATCATTGGAAAAAAAATATTGCCGGAAATATTTACCTTGCCGTTCAAAAATATAGCGTAGCCGCCCAATAACAGGATAGTTGCGTAAAACAGAATGTTTTTTCTGCGTTACATCTTGAATGAACCAGAATACGACCATACCAACGATGACAAGACCCAGCATGGTGGCAATACTGTAGATAATTAAATCAATTGCACTAGACATATAACCTCCTTATCGGCATGTGTCAGCATATACTATCTGTTCAAATACTGTGAGTGAACATTCTGGAAAGCTACTGGAATTACTGTAGCGTTAATCAGGTGTACTATAATTTCGTTCTTCATTGAAGAATAAGGTGAAATAATTGCAAGATTTACATACTGAAATTGACCGCAATGTAAAGCAGGCGCTGGTGGAAGATATTGGCGCTGGCGACCTGACGGCATCCTTGATTCCTGGAGACAAGGAATTGAGCGCATCGGTGGTTAGCAGAGAAGATGCGGTATTGTGCGGAGTGCAGTGGTTTGAAGCTTGTTTTTTAGCTTTGTCGTCAGAAACAACAGTGCATTGGTTTGCCAAGGATGGAAACACTGTTCAGGCAGGGCATAAACTATGCGAGATTAAAGGACAAGCCCGTGCCTTATTATCAGCCGAACGTTCCGCGTTGAATTTTTTACAAATGCTGTCTGCTGTAGCGACACAGACCAAGTATTTTGTTGATGCAATAGCCGGTACACAAGCCGCTATTGTGGATACACGCAAAACATTACCTGGGTTACGGTTGGCGCAGAAATATGCAGTGAAGTGTGGCGGCGGCATCAATCATCGATTTGGCTTGTATGATGGGGTTTTGATCAAAGAGAATCATGTTATTGCAGCGGGTGGAATAACGGCAGCATTAAGAAAAGCGCAGGAAATTGTGCCGCCAGGGGGTTTTATCCAGATTGAAGTGGAATCTTTGCTAGAACTACAAGAGGCGCTGACAGCTGATGCCGGTATGGTTCTGTTAGATAATTTTACGCTGAATCAGCTATTGGATGCGGTTGCGCTGACTCGCCAGCAAGTCGGTGAACGAGTCATATTGGAAGCATCTGGGGATATTACCTTGAAGAACGTGCGCCAGGTTGCTGAAACGGGTGTAGATAGGATCTCTATTGGCAGTTTGACTAAGAATATCAAAGCGATAGATTTGTCGATGCGATTTAGAGAGTCAGCATAAGATACAATTGATTAGCTTTTTTCTTATTCAAACTCAAGTGACTATCGCAAGAACTGATTCTGGAATCTGGTATTGCATTAATGATGTTGCGCATGTTTTTTGTGACTTTACTGTTTCTTACCCTTGTTCGTTGCTATCCCTGAGATGATTTGTGTTCGCGAGATTTCTTCGGCTGGTTCAAACCACGCAAGATTCTGGTGTAGTTGGACGACTTCTCCAACGATTATCAGGGTGGGTGGAGTCAGATTTTCAGCTGCGGCGAGATCTGCTAGTGTTTGTAATGTTCCGGTAATGACCTTCTGTTTTTGCGTCGTGCCTTGCTGAATGATTG
Source organism: Nitrosomonas sp. (assembly GCF_021731985.1). GTDB lineage: Bacteria > Pseudomonadota > Gammaproteobacteria > Burkholderiales > Nitrosomonadaceae > Nitrosomonas. The sequence continues at coordinate 15,817 of NZ_JAKFWH010000069.1, read as the reverse complement.
CTGCAGGCGTGGAATCTGGCAGGCCGTGGGCGACCAACTGTTGGCATAAAAAAGGCAAACCCAACAGCCCCATGTAAATTACGATGGTCTGGTTAGGATGTGCGAGAAGGGACCAGTCCAGATCGACGCTGTTATTTTTCAGATGGCCGGTAACAAAAATACATGACTGGGCATAATCCCGGTGTGTAAGTGGAATGCCTGCATAGGCTGCAACACCGGAAGCGGCGGTAATGCCGGGTACAACTTGGAAAGGAATATGGTGGGAGGCCAGAGTTTCGATTTCTTCGCCGCCACGGCCAAAAATAAAAGGATCGCCGCCTTTGAGCCGCAGCACTCGTTTCCCTTCTTGTGCGAGACGTACCAGTAGTTGATTGATAGATTCCTGCTCCAGGGTGTGGCGATTACGTTCCTTTCCGGCATATATACGAGTGGCATCCCGGCGTACCATATCGAGAATGGCAGGCGAGACTAGCCGGTCATAAACAACAACATCCGCTTGTTGCATCAGACGCATGGCCCGGAAAGTGAGTAAATCAGGATTGCCCGGCCCGGCTCCAACCAGATAAACCTCTCCTTGTGGAGATTTGTCTTTTTCTTGCTGCAAGGATTGTAGAAGATATGCCTGCGCCGCTTTGTCCTTTCCAGCCAGCACCAGTTCCGTAAATCGGCTTTGCAGTAATTCTTCCCAGAAAATACGTCGTTTTTCCGGGTGCGTAAAATGCTGTTTGACATGCTTACGGAACTTCCCGGCCATCGCCGCTAGCCGTGCATAGGCGACCGGTATCATAATTTCCAATTGGGCGCGTAACAATCTAGCCAGTACAGGGGATTGGCCGCCACTGGATACGGCAATCAACAACGGCGACCGGTCAACGATGGAAGGCATGATGAAGGTACATAAATCCGGGTCATCGACCACATTAACCGGAATTTGCCTTTGCTGGGCTGCCTCAGAAACCAATTGGTTTGTGACCCGATCATTCGTTGCCGCAATAACTAAAACAATATCTTCCAGTTGTTCGGGTTGAAAAGATTCAGCAAAAAATTTGATTTTGCCATGCACGAGGTATTCTTTCAGCGTTGTATCCAATTCAGGGGATACCACTGAAACTTTGGCCCCAGCCTGGAGCAAAAGCATAATTTTGCGCGTAGCGACTTCACCGGCGCCTACCACTAGACAGGTTTTGTTTTTGATGTTAAAGAAAATTGGCAGAAAATCCATCGCTTCTCCGGGTAATCCTCAATGCAAAAAAAAAGGAAGTACTGATTAATTCTAAGCGCATAAATAGGCGCAAGATTTAATCAGTACTTCCCTGAGATGCTGTGGCTATTTTAACCGAAGCCTGAGAACTGAATCGTCTTCAAATGGTTTATAAACTGGATTCCAGTTTAAGTATATCTTCTAGCTTTATGTTGGTTCCCGTACCTTTAAATACCGTACCTATTTTTTTCTTATTCAGATGTTCGATATTGAGATTGTATACTTCTTTGGAAAGCGGGAAGTATTTGACTTCAGTTACAAGTTCTGCCGCGTTCTTCATATAGAAATTAACGAATTCATTAATTTCAGGTTTGTCAGCTGATTTGGCATTAACGTAGATGAATATCGGGCGTGATAATGGCTTGTAGCTATTATTCTCTACCGTTGCGGCGGATGGAATTACGCCACCATTGCCACTGTCGACCGCAACTGCATTAATTTTATTACTATTTTCTATGTAATAGGCAAAACCGAAAAAACCTAGCGCATAGATGTCACTTGCGACACCTTGCACCAAAACATTGTCATCCTCTGATGCGGTAAAATCGCCACGGCTTGATTTTGCCTTGCCAACAATAGCTTCGGTGAAGTATTCGAATGTACCGGAATCCGCACCAGGGCCATAAAGTTTAATTTTTTTATCAGGCCATGCAGGGTTTATCTGATTCCAGCTGGTGATTACACCTTGTGCACCGGGTTCCCATATTTTCTTCAGTTCATCAACAGTTATGGTTTTGCTCCAAGTGTTTTTTGGATTAACAACGATGGTTAAGGCATCAAAAGCAATCGGCATCTCAATGTATTGTACCCCTTCCAGCTTACATGCTTCCATTTCTAATTGCGTAATCGGGCGGGAAGCATTAACAATATCAATCTCATTCCGGCAGAATTTCTTGAAACCACCACCGGTTCCAGAGATACCGACAGTGACACGGATCGCGCCGCGTTTGGCTATCTGAAAGTCTTCAGCGACAGCTTCAGTAATGGGGAAAACGGTGCTGGAACCATCAATCTTAACGATCGGACTGGCATTGGCAACGCCTGCGGTAATTGATGCGCTGAGAAACATGGTCGCAATGAGCGTCCTGAAGTGAACCGAGTTCGACATTTATATGCTCTCCAAATGAGTGGATAAAAGGTAATGAGAGGTTACTTAAAGTTGACGCAATATTTTATTGCAGAATTATTACAATATTATGACAGTTTTATTTTTGTCATAAAGTGGATTGGCTCGACTCAATTTTATATCAGATCTCTAATCATATACAGCATACAGTGTTTCATGAGTATGTCAGATAGGTTTCTAGAAAGACTGATTGTGGAATTCGAATGCCGATATTTTTTATGCAGCGCTGGCAGCTTGCACGGTTTCAGCGATTCGTTCAGCCCAGAAATTAACCTTATGTTTTAATTTACCTTCAACCATCACACGGATAAGCGGTTCTGTACCCGATGCCCGAATAAGAACACGTCCGCCGCCACTCAGATCAGTTTCAGCTTCTTGCTGTACGGATTTGATCGCTTTGTTAGTATTAAAGTTAAACATCTTGGGGATTCTTACATTGATTAAGCGTTGCGGGTATAAGGAGACGCCGCGCATGAATTCAGCCAGTGTTTTATTAGTATCACGCAGTGCATACAAAACTTGCAAAGCGGAAATAATGCCATCACCCGTCGTATGCTTATCCATACAAATGATATGTCCAGAATTCTCGCCACCGAGATGCCATCCTTTTTCTTGCAGTGATTCCAGCACATAACGATCACCGACATTGGTGCGGAGAAACGGAATATGCAGTTTCTTGAATTGGGCTTCTATTGCAAGATTGGTCATCAAGGTGCCAACAACTCCGCCGGTTAGCATTTTTTTCTGCTGACGATGCTTGGCGATGATGTAGATCAATTGATCACCGTCGTACGACCTGCCTTGCTTATCCACCATGATGACGCGATCACCATCACCATCCAGTGCAATGCCCAAGTCAGCATGGTGATGTGTGACAGCCTTTTGCAATGTGGCGCAATGAGTAGCACCGCATTCATGATTGATATTCAGACCATTAGGTTGTACACCAATGGTGACGACATCGGCGCCGAGTTCATGCATGACATGACCGGCAATATGATAGGCGGCACCATGCGCACAATCGACCACAATGCGCAATCCGCGCAGATCAAGGTGATAGGGAAAAGTGCTTTTACAGAATTCGATATAGCGGCCAGCGGCATCATCAATCCGTTGTACCTTGCCGAGCTGTGCCGAAGGTTTGGTTTCGATGGGAGCACTTAAGCCAGCTTCTATTTTGTGTTCCATTTCATCAGGAAGCTTGCTGCCTAAAGCAGAAAAAAACTTTACACCGTTATCCTCAAACAGATTATGTGATGCTGAGATAACAATGCCAGCTTGCAATCGCAGTGCGCGAATCAGGTAAGCTATGGCTGGCGTCGGCATCGGTCCAGACAAAATGACATCCACGCCGGCTGCGCATAATCCTGCTTCCAGTGCAGATTCCAACATATAGCCAGAAACCCGGGTATCTTTGCCAATAAGGACGGTTGGACGCTTCCCTTCCATCAAATGCCAATCGGCAGCCGCCAGAACTTTGCCTGCAGAATAACCCAGATGCATGATGAAATCAGGTGTAATCGGATATTTACCTACACGCCCGCGTATGCCATCAGTTCCAAAATATTTTTTAGTCATTTTAAGAAATTATTGATCAGGATTGGAAAAATCTTTATGAACGTTTGGTTTGTTAATCTGCTGTTTGTTATACTTCAAAGTTCTGCATGGCGTTGTAGACAGCAAGCGCATCTTTGCTGGCTTTGACATCATGTACACGTACAATTTTTGCACCTTTAACTACTGCGAGCAAGGCGGCTGCAACACTTTCATGAATCCGGCGATCTACACTGTTTCCGGTAATGGTTCCAAGCATGGATTTGCGGGATAAACCTGCCAATACCGGAACACCCAGTGTTGTCAAATGTTCCAGCTGATTGAGTAATGCAAGATTATGTTGCAGTGTTTTGCCAAAACCAAAACCCGGATCGATAATCAATCGATCTTTCGAAATGCCGGCTGTCGTTGCTGCATGGATACGCTGCTCCAAGAAATCTTTTACTTCAGAGACAATATTTTTGTATTCTGGATTTTTCTGCATACCTTGAGGGGTACCTTGCATATGCATCAAACAGATTCGAACATGATTGTTCTGTGCGACAGTTTCCAACGCTCCGGGGCTACGCAGTGCATTAACGTCATTAATCATGAAAGCGCCTGCAGCTATTGCGCATTTCATCACTTCGGGCTTGGAAGTATCAATTGAAATAGGCGTATTGGTAACTATGAGTGCTTCCAGCACAGGGATAATGCGCTTTAATTCTTCATCAATGCTGACTTGTTGACTCCCGGGGCGTGTTGATTCTCCACCGATATCCAGTATATCGGCACCTTCATCAATCAGATTCCTGCCATGTGCAATAGCTTGTTGCGTTGACAGGTAAAGTCCCCCATCCGAGAAGGAATCGGGGGTTACATTAATAACCCCCATGATGAGTGGGCGATTAGTTGAGAGCATAAGGCTTTTCTGTCATGAAGTTACAATAAGAAAGGGAATGTAGAAGTAAAAACGGGATACGATTTCTGGTCGTATCCCGTCATTCAGATGATTGATGATTAATCAGCTTCTTTTGCGATTTCCTGCGGTGCTGCGGGTTCACCTTGTTCATCCGGTTTTACTGATGATTCGCCACTTGTGGTTGAAGAAGTTGTTGACTGTGGTGGTTTAGGTGGACGTGGTGGACGACCTTCCATAATATCATTGATTTGGTCGCTATCGATCGTTTCCCACTCCAGTAAAGCTTGAGTCATGGCTTCGATTTTGTCCTTATTGGCTTCAATAAGTTTTCGGGCAATCGCATATTGTTCATCAACAATACGGCGAACTTCTGCGTCGACGGTTTGCATAGTTTTTTCACTCATATTTTTATGAGTAGTCACTGAACGACCCAGAAAAACTTCGCCTTCATTTTCACCATAGACCATCGGTCCAAGCTTATCGGACATTCCCCACTGGGTTACCATTTGCCGTGCTAGATCTGTTGCACGTTCAAAATCATTGGAAGCGCCCGTTGTCATTTGCTTCATGAAGACTTCTTCGGCGATACGCCCGCCAAACATAACCGAGATTCTTTGCAGTATTTCTTCACGTTCCATACTAAAGCGATCTTCTGTGGGCAATTGCATGGTGACACCCAGAGCACGGCCTCGTGGAATAATAGTTACTTTGTGGACCGGGTCTGTTTTTGGCAATAATTGTGCCACGACAGCATGCCCTGATTCATGATAGGCAGTGTTTCTGCGCTCATGTTCCGGCATGATAAGAGAACGTCGTTCGGCGCCCATAAATATTTTATCTTTGGCGCGTTCAAAATCTTCCATGTCGACAAAACGTTTGTTACCACGTGCTGCAAATAGCGCAGCTTCGTTAACCAGATTAGCAAGATCTGCACCCGACATACCCGGTGTGCCACGTGCCAGAATATCTGCTTTTACATCAGGCGAAAGTGGTACTTTGCGCATATGCACATGAAGAATTTGTTCCCGTCCACGTATATCTGGTAGTGGTACGGTAACTTGACGGTCAAAACGGCCGGGACGTAGTAAAGCAGGATCCAATACATCAGGACGGTTGGTTGCTGCAATCACAATAACGCCCATGGCACCTTCAAAACCATCCATTTCTACCAGTAGCTGATTGAGCGTTTGCTCACGTTCATCGTTTCCACCGCCCAGACCGGCGCCACGTTGACGGCCTACCGCATCAATCTCGTCAATAAAGATGATGCAAGGCGCATGTTTTTTTGCTTGCTCAAACATGTCACGTACCCGAGATGCGCCAACACCGACGAACATTTCAACAAAATCGGAACCCGAAATGCTGAAAAATGGTACCTGCGCTTCCCCTGCGATTGCGCGAGCCAGCAATGTTTTTCCCGTTCCTGGGCTACCTACCATCAATACGCCGCGTGGGATACGCCCCCCCAGTTTCTGGAATTTGGTGGGATCACGCAGGAATTCGACTAGTTCTGCAACTTCTTCTTTTGCTTCCTCGCAACCTGCAACATCATTGAAAGTTACCGTGTTGGTTGATTTGTCGAGCATACGCGCTTTGCTTTTGCCAAATGAGAACGCGCCGCCATTCCGCCCACCACCTTGCATTTGACGCATGAAAAATATCCATACGCCAATCAGTAATAGCATCGGGAACCATGAAATGAAAATACTCATCAACATGGATGGCTCTTCATCCGGTTTAGCCTCAACAACAACACCAGCTTTAAGTAAATCGCTGACCATCCAGGGATCGGATGGCGCATATGTTGTGAAGCGTCTGCCATCAGACTTCGTACCTTTAAGTGTACGGCCCTCAATGACAACCTTAGCGATCCTGCCTTGATTCAATTCTGAAATGAATTGAGAGTATTCCATTGGCACTTGCGCCGGTTGACGTACGCTGAATTGATTAAATACGGTCATCAACACAAGTGCAATTACTAGCCAAATGGCCATATTTTTAATTAAGTTATTCAAAATAGCTCCTTGATTTGCACCTTAAAATCATTGATTAGTCATTCTAACTCTATTTTGTAGAATATAACAGAACAGTTCGTGTTGTATAAATTTGCTGTTAAATTGTAATCCTACTCTGTACATTTATCCTGATCACTGAGGGGATCCATTCATTTCTCAGCAATCTTACTATTATTTTTTCCCGAGCCCTAATAAATATAATTCATTGCTGCGATCACGTGAGGCCTTGGGTTTTCTTATCAGTACGCTCTTAAATCCGGCGCGCATGTCACGGAGAAACTGCTCAGAATCGCGGCCTTGAAAAACTTTGACTAGAAAATTTCCGCCATAGTTCAGTTGTTCCATTGAAAATGCCAGTGCCAGTTCAGCCAAATACATACTTCTAGCTTGGTCACTGACTACAATACCACTGATATTAGGCGACATGTCTGAAATTACAAGATCCGGCTGATGTTCACCTAAGTGCTTCCTCAATTCAAGCACAGCGTGCTCTTCTCTAAAATCACCTTGGATAAATTCCACACCGGGCAGTGGTGACATGTCCAGAATATCCACGGCAATAACTTTACCTTTGTTACCTACTTTATGGCTGACAACTTGAGACCAGCTCCCGGGGGCTGCGCCTAAATCGACAACAATTATACCCGGTCTCAGTATGTGATCACGTTCGGCGATCTCTAGCAGCTTGTATGCGGCCCGCGAGCGATAACCATCTTTTTTGGCTTGCTTGACAAAAAAATCATTGACATGTTCCTTCATCCAAGCTTTACTGGTTTTAGCCTGTTTCATCAAGTAAAATAATATAATTTAAGAGGATTTATGTTAACACTAACTATTGCTCATCGGCGTGAACTAAAAGCGCAAGCACATGCGCTAAATCCGGTTGTGATGATCGGGAAGACTGGCTTGTCGCCTAGCGTTATTGCGGAGCTGGATCGCGGGCTTTTAAGTCATGAATTGATTAAGATTAAAGCTCAGATTGATGATCGGACTGTCAGGAATACGCTTTTTGAGGAAATATGTCAGCAATTGGGAGCAGCGCCGGTACAGCATATCGGTAAAATATTTATTATTTATCGGCCTAAACCGGAAGAAACCGAGAAGAAACCTGTGCATACGATCCACAGAAAGAAACGTGAAGCATTTCGTGCCAAGCGTAGCTTTCAGAATTGATTGTCTATTGACCGTATCTTTAGATGTACTTAACATCCAATATTTCATATTCTCGTATACCGCTGGGTGCTTGAACTTCTGCGATATCTCCGGCAAATTTACCGATCAAGGCACGCGAAATCGGGGAGCTGATGGAGATTTTTCCATTCTTGATGTTGGCTTCATCGTCACCCACAATTTGATAAGTAACGATATCGCCACTTTGTAGATCTTCCAATTCGACAGTAGCGCCGAAAACACAGGCTCCATCAGCATTAATGAGTGCCGGGTTAATGATTTGTGCGTTGGAAAGTTTGCTTTCCAAATCCGCAATACGTCCTTCAATAAAGCCTTGCTTTTCTTTGGCAGCATCATATTCGGCATTTTCAGAAAGATCGCCATGTGCACGTGCTTCGGCGATCGCCGCAATGACTGCTGGGCGATGTACCGTTTTCATTTCGTGTAATTCCTTACGTAATGCCTCCGCCCCTACTACCGTTAATGGAATAGTGCTCATCGTAAATTTTTACCTTTCATTTTCATTTTATTTTCAATAATATAGGGGGTTATGTGTTTATGTCTTAAGTTGTGTGTGCAATTTCTGTAAATTATAGACCTGCAGTTCACGTCGATTGGTTATGCCCATGCATGCAGCGCGTGCGCCCGCTAATGTTGTATAGTAAGTTACTCTTGCCTGAAGCGCGGCATGGCGAATCGAGTAAGAATCACGTATCGCACTGCGCTGATTCTTTACTGTATTGATGATTAAGTTGATTTCTCCATTTTTAATCATGTCTACTATATGCGGACGACCTTCTGCTACCTTGTTAATGATAACGACATCTACGCCGGCTTCGGTTATCGCAGCAGCAGTTCCGCGTGTAGCATAAAGGGTGAAACCAAGTTCTGCAAGGCTGCGTGCGATTTCAACGGCATGCGGTTTGTCGGATTGCTTCACACTGATGAAAATCTTGCCGGAAGTAGGTAAACGAACATCTGTCGCTAATTGGGATTTAACAAAAGCTTCTGCAAAAGTGGCGCCCATTCCCATAACTTCGCCGGTAGACTTCATTTCCGGACCCAATATCGTATCAACACCAGAGAGTTTGATAAAGGGGAATACGGCTTCTTTGACAGAATAATATTCAGGGAGTATCTCTTTGGTAGTACCCTGATCAATAAGACTCTTTCCTATCATGCAACGTGCAGAGATTTTTGCTAATTGGAGGCCGGTTGCCTTAGAGATGAAAGGAACAGTGCGTGATGCTCTTGGATTGACTTCGAGAACATAGACTGTGTTGTCTTGAATCGCGAATTGAATATTCATGAGCCCAACGACATTCAATGCACGCGCCATTTCAGCAGTTTGGCGACGCAGTTCATCCAATATTTCAGGCTGCAAGTTAAAGGTCGGGAGAGAACAAGCGGAGTCGCCGGAATGCACACCGGCTTGCTCAATATGCTCCATGATACCGCCGATCAAAACGGTTTCTCCGTCACAGATTGCATCAACATCCACTTCCGTTGCATTGGTAAGAAAATGGTCCAATAATACCGGTGAGTCATTGGAAACCTTAACTGCTTCACGCATGTAGCGCTCCAGATCAGCCTTTTCATGAATAATTTCCATAGCACGTCCACCTAATACATAACTTGGTCGTACTACCAGCGGGTAACCGATTTCTTCAGCAGCGATAAAAGCAGCCTCTGGATTGCGCACAGTCCGATTAGGCGGCTGTCTTAAACCCAGCTGTTGCAACATTTTCTGGAAGCGTTCGCGATCTTCCGCACAATCAATCATGTCCGGGCTGGTGCCAATAATCGGCACGCCATTAGCCTCTAGGTCTCGTGCGAGTTTGAGGGGCGTTTGCCCGCCATACTGTACGATCACGCCATCGGGTTTTTCTACTGCTACAATTTCAAGAACATCTTCCAGTGTCAGCGGCTCAAAATACAAACGATCCGATGTGTCGTAGTCGGTTGAAACGGTTTCCGGGTTGCAGTTGACCATAATGGTTTCAAAGCCATCCTCACGTAATGCCAATGCCGCATGCACGCAACAATAATCAAATTCGATGCCTTGGCCAATACGATTGGGTCCACCGCCCAGCACCATAATTTTCTTCTTATCCGTAGGGCGGGATTCGCACTCGTCTTCGTAAGTGGAATACATGTACGCCGTGCTAGTTGCGAATTCAGCCGCGCAGGTATCTACACGTTTGTAGACAGGATGTAAGTTGAGTTGATGCCGGTAAGTGCGGACAGCCGTCTGTTCGGTATTAAGTAGCTTGGCCAGGCGGCGGTCGGAAAAACCGCTACGTTTTAGTTTCCGTAATGCCTGTTTATCCAGTGTTTCCAGTTTTGTATGAGTCAATGCCTGTTCTTGTTTGACCAGATCTTCAATTTGTGCCAAAAACCAAATGTCAATATTGGTCAGCTGCTGCACTTCCTCAATAGACATATCACAACGGAAAGCATCGGCGACAAACCAGATGCGTTCCGGACCGGGGTTAGCCAGTTCGGTGCTGATATTTTCCAGGTTGTCGGTTTTCTCATCCAGACCATCCACGCCGGTTTCCAGTCCACGTAGCGCTTTTTGCAAAGATTCCTGAAAAGTTCGTCCAATCGCCATGACTTCACCCACCGATTTCATTTGTGTCGTCAGGCGATCATTGGTTTGCGGGAATTTCTCAAAAGCGAAACGCGGCACCTTGGTGACGACATAATCGATCGTGGGCTCAAAGGATGCCGGTGTAATGCCGCCTGTAATGTCATTGCCCAACTCGTTTAGGGTATAACCGACAGCAAGTTTGGCGGCGATCTTGGCAATCGGAAAACCGGTTGCTTTTGAAGCCAGCGCGGAGGAGCGCGAGACACGCGGATTCATCTCAATTACCAGCATTTGGCCGTTCTTAGGATTAATGGCAAACTGAACATTGGAGCCGCCGGTTTCCACCCCAATTTCGCGTAACACGGCGATGGATGCATTGCGCATCAACTGATATTCTTTATCAGTCAGTGTTTGAGCAGGCGCTACCGTTATCGAATCGCCGGTATGAACACCCATTGGATCGATATTCTCAATGGCACAGACAATAATGCAATTATCGTTTTTATCCCGCACCACTTCCATTTCAAACTCTTTCCAGCCAATAACGGATTCCTCAATCAATAGTTCTTTGGTAGGGGAAGTTTCCAATCCGCGTTCACAAATACTCAGGAATTCTTCACGATTGTACGCAATCCCGCCACCACTGCCGCCCATTGTAAAAGAAGGGCGAATAATAACTGGATAGCCAACCATAGCCTGAACTTGTAATGCTTCTTCCATACTATGTGCAACCGCAGAACGGGCAGAGCCCAATCCAATGCGCGTCATGGCTTGTTTGAATTTCTCACGATCTTCAGCCATATCGATTGCTTCACGCGATGCACCAATGAGCTCAACACCGTATTTTTCCAATACGCCATGTTTGACCAAATCCAATGCGCAGTTCAATGCAGTCTGGCCACCCATGGTAGGCAGCAGCGCCTGTGGCCGCTCAATAGCAATGATCTTCTCGATCATCGTCCAGGTAATCGGCTCGATATAGGTAGCATCGGCCATTTCCGGATCAGTCATGATGGTAGCGGGATTGGAATTCACCAGAACGATGCGGTAGCCTTCTTCACGCAAAGCTTTACAGGCTTGTACGCCGGAATAATCAAACTCGCAAGCCTGGCCGATAATGATGGGGCCGGCACCGATGATGAGTATGGATTGAATGTCGGTACGTTTAGGCATACTTTCTAAGAGGTAAAATTTGCGTCGTTTAGATGCGAATTATTGTGAAGGTTGATTTTTATAACGCCGCATCATTTTAATAAATTTATCAAACAGATAATCGGCTTCATGCGGGCCCGGGCTGGCTTCCGGATGTCCCTGAAAACAGAATGCGGGTTTATCCGTTAGCTCAAATCCTTGCAAACTGCCATCAAACAGTGATTTATGTGTGATACGCGCGTTAGCGGGCAACGTATTTGCATCAACAGCAAAACCATGATTTTGGCTGGTAATGATCACCCGGTTAGTGTCAACATCCTGCACTGGATGATTGGCGCCATGATGGCCGAACTTCATTTTGATGGTGCGTGCACCCGTAGCCAAACCCAGTAATTGGAGGCCAAGACAAATGCCAAATATCGGAATATTCTTTTCCAGCAATTTTTGGGTGGCAGAAATTGCATAATCACAAGGCTCCGGGTCACCAGGGCCATTGGAGAGAAATACACCATCAGGCTGTACCGCTAAAATTTCCTCGACCGGGGTTTGTGCAGGAAATACCGTGACCTTGCAGCCGCGTTGCGCCAGTTTGCGTAATATGGTGCGTTTGATGCCAAAATCAAAAGCGGCAACGTGATATTGGGAATTTTCCTGAATTCTAAAACCCGATCCGAGCGACCATTCACCTTCTGTCCAAGGATACGATTGCTGGCAACTGACCACCTTGGCAAGATCCATGCCCGCTAGACCAGGGAATGCCCTAGCGGTCTGTAATGCTTTGTCCTCATCTATATCACCCGCCATGATACAACCGGATTGCGCACCTTTTTCCCGTAAAATGCGGGTGAGCTTGCGCGTATCAATTTCAGCGATAGCGACCACATTTTGTTCTTTCAAAAATTCAGATAATGTCTGAGTTTTGCGGTGACTACTGGCTGCTAGCGGGAGATCACGAATCACTAAACCGGCGGCGTACACTTTGTTGATGTTGCCGGATTCAAAATCTTCCGGATTGGTGCCGGTGTTGCCAATATGCGGGTAAGTCAGGGTGATGATTTGTTGACAGTACGAAGGGTCGGTTAATATTTCCTGATAACCGGTCATTGCCGTATTGAAAGCGACTTCACCGGTCCTGATGCCTTCAACACCAATAGACACGCCACGAAAAATTGTTCCATCGGCAAGTGCGAGGATGGCGTGCGGGCGTTGTGACACAAAAAACTCCTTGGATACTGACAAGATCTGGAAACAGGACCAAGGCCAACAAGTTCTAAATGCCTCGGCTATTGAAGGCGGAATTATACGTGAAAAAGGTTTATTTTTGTATGTGTTCGGTTTTGCATGCGATAAAGTTGCTTATCAGTTTCGGATAACTGGATTGCCGGGTTGTGTGTTTACTGCGGAAAGGCGGAAAGTAAGTCACAGTTTCATTACGTTTTGCTTTGATTGATCATCAATGCATCAATCGTCACTGTGACTTTCTGGAGAAATATTGGCGCAAGTTTTGTTTTTAAAACGATAATGAGGCAAAATTCCCGAATTTTTCTTAGTTGATATTTTTACACTGTGAAAATTAATTGTGATCAAAACCAGATAAGTTGTGTGCGATATCATCGAATCAATATTTTAAAAAACAATAATCATGCATGTTTTCAAGTCTAAAATCGATAACTGGGTACTGGTTTGTTTGTTGTTATCAATCTCTGCCTGCCTGATGGGCGCATCCGCTGCCTTCATGGTCGGCGGGATAGCTAATTATGTGTTTGCAGCAATTATATTGCTTGCGGGCGCCGGTTTACCGGTATGGCTATATACATCAACCCAATATATTGTGAGCGGCGATGAGCTAGAAATAATCAGTGGCCCCTTTTCATGGAACATTCCCATACAATCGATCAAATCAATACAGGAAACGCAAAGTGCAGTGACAAGCCCGGCATTGTCGTTTGACCGCCTGGAAATTGCCTACGACGATGATAAATTCATCATTATCTCGCCGGTTGATAAAATGAAATTCATCCAGAAACTGGGTAGCGAGAAATTTATCGCGACCGGTAAGCGTGCCCGGCCGCAAGCGGATGGCAAGGCTGCAAAGAAAAGTCTTAAGAAAAACAAAATAAACCGGAAGAATTCACAGACCTGAGGTTTCAATCGAACGAATCAGGCTGCTTAGCTTGTTCATAATGAGATAATTTTGGAGTTGCTTTTAAACTACAACAATTCATCTTGTCAATTTTTGTAAACAGTACAAATGAATCGGCGCTTCCCTAATCGACATTTTTTAATTGGCGTTCTATTGTTGTGGTGTTGGGCGTCGTTTGCCGTAGCGAATGAAAAAATTGTTCATGTCATCGATTTTTCCGGCAATTTGAATGGCAGTGCCGTTTCCTGGTTGGAGGAACGAGGATTCGAGCTTCAACTGGATGCAAAAAAACTGAACCCTAGATTTGAGAATGATGCCCTGGTGATCAGCGCGGACGGCGAGATGGCCGGATTGTTTGGTTTGCAGCTGAAGCAACAGAACTTTATTCACAATGTGAAGCGGGTGGAAATCGTTTGGGGCGTGAATAAGTATCCCCAGGGCGCAAATTGGAATGCGGGAATTAACAGTGTGCCCATTGCCGTGATGTTGTCATTTGGAACCGAAAAGCTTTCAAGCGGTTTGCCTTTCGGTATCTATGCCGCGCCCTATTTCTTGAGTCCTTTTATTGGCAAGGCCGAAGAAGTGGATCGAATGTATGTGGGCAAGCTATGGAAAAAGGGCGGGCGATATTTTTGCGTGGCTTCCGGGAATCCGCCGGGAACAGTGATTACCACCGATTTTGAAGTCGATGAAAAATTCCGCGCCACTTTCAATCACGATAAAACACCGCCGATTACAGGGATTGCTTTCCAGGCCAATACCAACAATACCCAAGGCGGCGCCGAAGCGTTTATCAAGAAGATTACTTTTTTATCCCATTAAGCGTCTATTCGTCTAGCAAGATGAAATGCAAGGTTGGACTGCCGGAGAAAGTTCAACATCAAATGGCGATGAAATAAAACAGGTTCCTGTCGGTGTATTGCTGCCGGGTATCAGCGTGGTAAAATGAAGGTGTTTCTTTATCGCGAATGGGAAATGTTGGGCTTCCTTTGTCAGCCCAACCTACCACGCTATTGATGATAAGTAATCGTATCAAATAGTTGCTGACAGACTTCTTCTTCTCCTAATTGGATATAATCTATTCCCCGAATATTTAATAAACTAGGGCAATAATCATAAACATCATTTTTAGTTACGTTGTACCAGATTGGTAAAACTAGGGTTTTATTTTCTAGTATCTCTCGCGTAAAGATTGAATCGAATTCTTTTTTTGTCCAACCAGTATTTGAAATGAATTTTGGACTTAAAATGATTACACATTTCTTACATTCTTTTAGTCCTTTTTCTATGCTGATTCTTAAATTGTCACCTACTTTCAAAGAGAATTCATCATACCAAACAGGACATAACTTCTTACTTAGATTTGAAGCAACATTCCTTGCAATATTCTTATCATTTGAATCATGACAAATAAAAGCATAGGGTCTTTCTTCCATACTTAAAGTTTTTCTAAATTTTTCTGATCTAAATTGAACATTAAAGTCGTGTTCCTTTGCTTTTTCTTTTAGCTCATTCAGATCGTTACTGGTCAAATCTGTTTCAGAGTAAATAAAAATCCTGCGCGAATTGCTAAAGTGAGAAGAAGAATTAAACCATTCATTATCGCCAAAATATTGAAATTCTATCTCCACTAATTGTCCATTCTTAATTTTAAAATTACCTTGCACAGTCCTAGCATCTGGAAGTATGAATGAAGCTCCTTCACTTAGGTTAAATTCGCCATGTATTAATTGATTGAGCATTTCTTCGAAAAAACTTAAATCTTTATCATTTTTCAGAAGTGTCCGGAGATTTAATTGAATAGATTCAGTTGGTTATTATTGTTCGACATGGTTATTTGCACATCGGTATTTTTAACCAATTGATCGATAGGTATTTTTTCGAAAAGAGTTAGGCTTAAAA
>NZ_JAKFWH010000084.1 GCF_021731985.1 Nitrosomonas sp. | reverse complement strand
GCGTATCAAACGTTTCATCGGCAACAGCGAGAATGCGGTGAAAACGCAGATCTGGTGCGCCGTCGCCACTTACGTGCTGATCGCCATTGTTAAAAAGGAGCTTCAAATTGATGCCTCGCTCTACACTTTGCTACAGATTTTATCGATCTCTGTTTTTGAGAAAAACCAGTTGCGACAAGCCTTACAAGGCGCTGTCTACATTCCAGAACAGTGCGGCTCCGCTAACCAACTAAATTTATTAAACTTTTAACCGGACACTACTGCTTTCTTATATAGGTATAACCCCTAGCTATTCCTATGACAGGAAAAATTATCGTCCCAACAATTATCGCGATATTTGATCCCGCTGAAACTCTGGTTTTCTCATTTTCAGGAGAATTATCTGTTTTTTCTCAGTCGCTTTCATAACGTCAAATACAAAATACTCAGCAAAGTTAAGTCATCGTTTTATTGTAATAATGACCGAATCTTCATAAGTAGCGTCATAAATATTATTCATATTATCATCAACTGCAAAGCTGATGATATATGTACCGGGAGGCAGATTCAGTGTTGCACTCTCAAAGAGTGTAAAAGAAGCAATGTTCGCTAAGGGCCCATCAAAAACTCTTATAGGTGTATCTGATGCAACAAATTGAAATTGATCATTGAGCCAATATATCCCTACGGGAGTAATTGCTTTGATCCAATAATCTGCTAAATTCCCGGCACTTTTATTCGGGTTTAACATAACTATAAGTGTCAGCTCATCACCTTGGTTTAATTTGATTGAATCCGGTTTTCCATTAGCGATTACTGAGACTTCCGGAAGAAGTGATTCAATAACGGCTAACTCCTGATTAAAAAACCATAAAGAATCAGTATTGAATGAAATATATCCTGAATTAATGACAATATGTGACTCATTATCAGAAATATACTGCGCAGTGACTTCGCAAGCAGAAAAAGAAGCTTTGCTATCAAAAGCTAAAACAATGTTTGCATCCTCAGTAACCCCCGCATACTGCAATAACACTGTATAGTCATCCCTTGTCCCCGCCAGCATATCAAGGCCACTCATACCCAAGCGTAATGTAGCCACATCATCAGCAGCTAAGGTACGCCGTGACTCACCTGCTTGGATACCCTGCTGCATTACTGCCTCGGTTTTCTCTAGGCCAAATAATCCTGATACATTACGATCACCATTGACTACATAATGATCACCTGATGGAAGGTCATCAAAATGTTGACTATACGTTGTTTTGTCAACAATTATGGGCGAACGAAAAGGATCATTAATTCCTTTTGAGAACCAGTGCAAGTTAACATCATCACCACGTATGTCATCGCTAGAGCCAATAATTCCATCAGTACCACTATTTAAATCAAATACATTATTGGCGCCTTTGGTAGAAGCTGTATAGTTTTTATTATCGCCGACAAGACCGGATTCCGACGCCAAATTGGGGTGCGAAAGCCCAATACAATGCCCCAGCTCATGCAGTGCAACAGACTCAAAATCAAAGTGATTATCGGGAATACTATTTCCTGACGTGATTACATTCCCGGTTGTAGGCACTAATTGATTCCAAATGTTAATAGCATTCTGAAGCGGTATTTCCATTTTATCCACATGGGGAAAGAAAGGTGAGATACCTACCGTTATAACCAGTTTCCTCCCTGTTCCATCATAACCAGTTGGGTGGGTTATCACATCAACACCATAAGTATCTCCGGCGAATTCAAAAACCCCGGCTTTTGTTGGCTCAGCTAATATTAGTAGAGTTAATGTTAGTAAAATCTCAGGAAAATAGGAGTGAATGCTTTTGAAGTACATTTTGTAAGGTAATTAGGCAACCTGCCCGGCGGCGTAACCCGAAGACCAAGCCCACTGAAAATTAAATCCACCCAAGTGACCGGTCACGTCGACCACTTCTCCAATAAAATACAACCCTGGTATGCGTGTGGATTCCATCGTTTTGGATGAGAGCTCATGTGTGTCTACCCCTCCCAGCGTCACTTCCGCTTTTTTATAACCAACTGTTCCAGTGGGAGTAACCTGCCAACCATGGAGCTTATCTGCAATCTGACGCAATTCACCTTCACGATATTGGTTCATCGGTTTTGCATTCATGGATAACCGAACCAGCATTGCCGAACACCAGACCTGCACAAAACGTTTAGGCAAATAACGAGCCAGTAGATTGGGTAACAACATCGCGCTATGTCTGTGTGCCAGAAAAATCTGCTGCACATCCTGTTGCGGCAACAGATTGATATGGATTAACTCTCCCGGCTGCCAATAGGAAGAAATCTGTAAAATGGCTGGTCCACTCAAGCCACGGTGCGTAAATAATATGCTTTCACGGAATGTGCAGCCACTACAACTCACTTCAGCATCTATCGCCACGCCTGGAATATCCTGAAAACCGATAAAATCTTCAACTGCAAAAGTCAAACCGACCAAAGCGGGACGCAAGGGTGTCACACGAATACCAAATTGATTGGCAATCTGATAACCCAATGCACTGGAGCCAATTTGCGGAATGGATAAACCACCCGTGGCAATCACTAATGAACTCACTTCTATTGTATTGCGTTCGGTCGTCAGTATGAATTTCCGCTCGGTATGTTGGGTTTCGTTATCTGCTGGAAAATATTCCACTTGCTTTAGCTGAGAAGGCATCTGCCAGTCCACACCAGCCACTGCGCATTCACGCTGCAGCATATCAATGATTTGCTGTGAGCTGTCATCACAAAACAATTGTCCTGATTTTTTCTCATGATAATGAATACCATGTTTCTCAAGCAACACAATAAAATCCTGGGGCGTAAAACGGGCAAGTGCAGAACGGCAAAAATGAGGATTGCTGGAGAGAAAGTTTTCCGCCTTGGTATAACGATTGGTAAAATTGCAGCGGCCACCGCCGGAGATACGGATTTTTTCTGCCAGCTTACGGGCATGATCAACCAGCATGACACTGCGTCCCCGTTTACCGGCTTCAATCGCACACATCATTCCTGCGGCACCCGCACCAATAATGACTACATCTCTGGACACTTTTTTCAAGAGCGTTGATCGCAATGCATGCGTCAAGACTTTCTGACACAAAAAAATTTCTTACTCAGACATCATATCCAAACGGGTTGATATCATCATAACAATAAACAGAAAAAGTGACAGGCCAACACGTATGCCCAAGGACCTGACCATACGAGTCGATTGGCCTTTATCTTTATACATGTAATACAGAGCCGATCCCAGGCTATATAATATAAGAAGAAATATTACCGCTGCGAAGATTTTCAATGGTTTGTCCCTACTAGAAGTTGAATTTTTCGAAGTTTAGCCGAGTTTTGCTGATTGTCCAATGACAATTTAATTATAAAATTCCATCCATTTTCAGTATCAATAAAGTCATTTTTAAACAGATACTTTGTTTCAACACTCATCAATTAGAACCCAAAATGCAATATTCAACGCGCTTGCCACCTGCTATTTTCTTAATGGGTCCCACCGCAAGTGGCAAGAGTCAAATTGCTCTGGATATTGCTGAAAATTTCCCAGTAGAGATTATCAGCGTTGATTCTGCCCAGGTTTATCGCCATTTAGATATCGGAACAGCCAAACCCGATCCAGCAACCCTCATCCGAGCACCTCACCACCTGATTAATCTAATCGACCCAAACCAACACTACTCGGCAGCATTATTTCGTAATGATACATTAAAAGTCATGCATGAGATTACACAGCGCAATAAAATTCCATTACTTGTAGGAGGTACCATGCTTTACTTCCGGGCATTGCAAGATGGCCTTTCGATATTGCCCTCAGCGGACAAGAACCTTCGCCTGATGCTTGAAAACATGGCTAACGAATTGGGCTGGCCAGTCATGCATCAAAAGCTCGAAGAACTGGATCCGGAAACCGCAGCGCGTATCAAACCCACGGATAGTCAGCGCATTCAACGCGCTTTGGAAGTATGTTATCTGACCCAGCAACCGATGTCTGAGATTCTCAAAATCCCCAGAGAAGCAGACTTTCCTTACCGTAAAATAAGTATTGCACTAATCCCCAGTAATCGCAGTCAACTGCACCTACGCATCGCAGAACGCTTTGAAGCCATGTTGAAATCTGGATTAATTGATGAAGTTCAATCCATTCTCCAGCAGTTTTCACTCAGTATGGAATCCCCATCAATGCGTTGTGTCGGTTACCGTCAAACCTGCCTTTATTTGGATCACAAAATAAATAGCGCGGAATTACATGACATGGGTGTTGCTGCCACTCGTCAATTAGCTAAGCGGCAACTCACATGGCTACGCAGCTTGAAAACTGACGAAGTGAAAGAATTTGATTGTCTGGCGAGCGATTTAACTACTCAAGTACAGCACTTTTTACATGCAGCAATCGAGAAACATTCAATTTAAGCTCTTAGAAATCTCTATCATGACTACATTTTAAAATACCGGCTTGTCTATGTCCTACCTGTAGCGTTATGATTCCATACATGCCAGATGGGATAAATAACATGCAAGCAAAAAATGACCGCCATAAAACAATAACGTTACAACATTCGCATGCAAATTCAAGAAAATCAATGATAGGAATAAAACATTATGCAAACTCGTTATAAAGTATTTACTTTTTCCATACTCCTCCTGAGTCTATTCACGTTGAGTGGTTGCGAAAACTATGCAGAAAAAACGCATGAATCCTGGGTCACACCACCACCAGGAGCCGTTTATGATGATTCGACTATTTTTGCACGCATCACCCAAGCCGTTCAATCAGATCCAGTGCTACAAGGTGCAAAAGTCGAAATTAAAGTCAACGATGGCAATGTCGTTCTAAGCGGCACCGTCAATAACGAAGACCAACTTACCCGTGTCAATATGCATACCTGGATTGTGGACGGGGTAAAAAAAGTAGATAACCAGATTGTCAAAAAATAATCATCTATCCCAATAAAAATCCCCATTTAAGGGGATTTTTATTGTATCTCTCAGACAATTCAGATCCCGCGCAGCAACTCATTAATACCCGTTTTTGATCGAGTTTTAGCATCAACCTGTTTAACAATCACCGCACAATACAGACTGTATTTTCCATTCTCAGCCGGTAAATTACCTGATACCACAACCGATCCCGGCGGAATACGACCATAACTGACTTCCCCCGTTTCGCGGTTATATATTTTTGTACTCTGGCCAATATATACACCCATCGAAATCACAGAATTTTCACCGACAATCACCCCTTCCACCACTTCTGAACGTGCCCCGATAAAACAATTATCCTCAATAATTGTTGGATTTGCCTGAACCGGCTCCAACACACCTCCGATGCCAACACCGCCGGATAAATGCACATTCTTGCCAATTTGCGCACAGGAACCCACTGTTGCCCAGGTATCAACCATGGTACCCTCATCCACATACGCGCCAATATTGACATAAGACGGCATCAGAACCACATTGTTAGCAATAAACGAACCTTTGCGTACGGCTGCAGGTGGCACCACACGGAAACCGCCGTCACGGAAATCCCTGGAACTGTAATCAGCGAATTTTGACGGTACTTTGTCAAAATAGTTGGAGAAACCGCCCTTGATGAAACTATTGTCTTCGATACGAAATGACAGCAGCACGGCTTTCTTGATCCATTGATGCGTCACCCAATCGCCATTGATTTTCTCGGCCACGCGTAGTTTGCCGCCATCGAGCATATTGAGCACTTGCGCGATAGATTCCTTCAGATTGGCATCGACATTACGCGGGGTAATATCAGCACGGCGATCAAAAGCTTCTTCAATGATGGTTTTCAATTCATTCATAATTTTTCCTAATAATTTAAATTCAGCTCAGTTGAATCACCAAGCTCTTGATTCTGTTCATGGCCTCGATACATTCCTGCGGTGAAGCAACCAGCGCAATCCGTACATAATCTTTTCCCGGATTCATACCATGCGCATCACGTGCCAGATAGCTTCCCGGCAGCACCGTGACATTATAATCTTGATAAAGCCGTTTGGTGGATTCAGTATCACTGACTGGGGTTTTAATCCACAAATAGAAACCCGCATCCGGCATCTGCACCGCCATCGTATCCGACAACAGTGCTATCGATGAAGAAAATTTCTGCGCATATAAACGGCGATTCTCCACCACGTGCGCTTCATCACTCCACGCTGCGGCACTCGCCGCCTGAGCGGCTGGATTCATCGCAGAGCCATGATAAGTCCGGTACAGCAGGAATTTTTCCAGTAGCGTAGCGTCTCCGGCCGCATACCCGGAACGCAACCCCGGCACATTAGAGCGTTTCGATAAACTATTGAATACCACCAAACGCGAAAAACCAGAACGGCCCAGTCGCTGCGCAGCATCCAGCGCCCCTAAAGGCGGATCTGTCTCATCAAAATATATTTCTGAATAACATTCATCCGAAGCGATCACAAAACCATAACGATCCGACAACGCAAACAATTCACGCCATTCATCCAGCTTCATCACACCACCTGTTGGATTATTGGGCGAGCACACATAAATCAACTGCGTGCGTGACCATACTGTATCGGTCAATTGTGAATAATCCAGTTTGAAATGATTCTCCGGCAACGTGTTAATAAAATAAGGGGTTGCGCCCGCTAATAACGCAGCCCCTTCGTAAATCTGATAAAACGGATTGGGACAAACCACCGCTGGATGACTAGCTCTGGGATCAATCACCGCCTGCGCAAAAGAAAATAAAGCTTCACGGCTGCCATTGACGGGAATAATTTCTGTGTCTGGATTGATACCGGGCAGGTTAAATCGTCGATTGATCCACGCCGCGATGCTATTCCTCAGCGCCGGCGTTCCCAGCGTGGTCGGATAAGTGGATAAACCATCCAGATTATCTATCATCGCATGACGAATAAAATCGGGTGTCGCATGCTTGGGCTCACCAATCTGCAAATCAATCGGATGCAGCGCAGTGTTGCGTATTACCCCCTCAAATAGTTGCCGCAGCTTCTGAAAAGGATAAGGTTGCAGCTGGTTCAGATTTGGATTCATTCGCTATTAGACGTAGTGCTCAGTCATAAACTGTCACACTGATTGCCCCCGGAAGATTAGGATTATTGTTTTGTGTAGGGATTATAAAACGCGCTTAGAAGAATGACCAACTTAAATAGTAAAGCGTAATAATGTAGTTGTGCTAGCTTGTTTGATTTCTAACTTCGGTTGATCTTCAGTGCGGTACATCAATGTGCATGATCACCGGGTGGCGGCATAATCTCGCCCTCTTGATTGAGCTGAGTCAATTGCAACGTTAAAGCACTGATATTCTGCCAGCCAAACCCTTCAAACTGAGCAACCCATCGGGCGCGCAAATATCCAAAGCGATCGGTTACAAACTCCATATGTCCCGGAAACATACCTTTTCTCGACAGATCGGGAACCGTTCTAACACGCCGGTATAACCAGTAGCTGTCTTTGATTTCCGACCAGCCTTCAGTAACTACTGGGAAAGGAGCAATACTGACGATTTGCTGTAATTCTTGCTCATTAAGTGCATGAATTGGAACCGCCAGAATCTCAGTATTAAGCGCTTTTATTCTGTCATAAGATGCAGCCAGTTGAAAAAATCGCTCCTTTGATTGCGGCCAGGAGAATAACACCAGCACCACATTTTTTTGCAAGCGAAAATCCTTTAAATTGCCATCGGAACCATCACTCGTAGAATAACTAAATACTGGTGATGCAATCACCGGACTCTCTGGAACGATCATGCTTCCCAGTAAGCGCGCATCAAATCCGCGCGACAACGCATGGAGAAAATTGATAAGATCCCAGCGGTCTTCTTCGGACAAAGACGCAGCAAAACCCGGCATTTTTGTTCCCGGAATACCGTGCGATAGCTGGTGAAAAATATTGCCCACGGTATATTTTGCCGTATGCTCCTCGGTCAAAAGATCCGTTGGATCTCTGACCTCTGGATCGACGATGGTACCAGTTCCTTTGCCTTGCGGGCCATGACAGTTTGCGCAATGCTCGCTAAACAGCCTAAACCCATTCGAGATTGAAATCGCATCGAAAGGCACGGTTGGCTTCAGATAAGTTTCAGGATAAGCCTCGATGGCCAAAGGCGGCAAAGCAATTGCCATCGAACTGATTCCCAGTAAACCCGGAACCAGAATTCTTTTCATTTTGTTCCAGTTATTTTTTGCGCCCAGCCAAACCGTACCCAGTGCAACAAAAAACAGCACAACACCCGACCACACCATTTCCTGCACATTCGGCTCATCCCATGTCGCATTGATCGAGAATCGGAACGGATAAGGCCAATTATCGATCACCATATGCTTGGCAGGAAGTGTATTAGCCAGGATAGTTGCAATCAGCACCAGTAATAGCGCCAGAATAAATTCGATGCCGACCCATTTTTTTAAATGGATAACACCTTCACTGTTTTGTTGTGCATCTCCTCCGGAAAGCATCGGAAGCCACTTATTACGCGCCTGAAAGGCAATCACCAGAATAATTGCCAAAATACTCAGCTTGGCATTCAATAACCAGCCATAAGGACTGGAAACCAGCGTGTGATAAAAGGTTTCAACCAAACGATCGGTTACAATCAGACCAGTCACCACCAGTAACACCATTACGGGCAACGCAATTGCCGAGAATTTCTTCAGATAGTTTGCAATCGTCTGATTGGATGGCTTACCCGGTTCGCTATGATTGCTATATAAAATAAACAGAAAGGCTGGCAATGCACCGAACCACACGCCAGCAAACAGAATATGCAACGCATAAGGCACAACCGCCTCAAACGACATTTCATCCGCGCTGGAATGACTCATAAGCGTACCAGCGATCAAAGGAAGCGACGCGACAACAGCCCACAAAAAATAATGCCATCGCTCCCGGTGAATACGCCGAAACAACAAAATAACACCCAATAACACGCACGCCAGTAGCGCGCGAGCCACCCAGATATGTCCAATTTGTGTTTGCTGCACAATTCTCAGCCAGGCTTCCGGATTCCAGAAATTGGCTAAATTGGCGGTTGCTTCACTCGTTGTGGTAGCCAAAATACCGATGAGTCCCAGCAAGACCACACCAGCTATCCACGGAAACACTCTTTCAAGCCGGATAACCCACGGCGCATCAAATACGGTTTTTTGGGACCCGATAATGGCAAAAAAAACGCAGCTTCCAAACAAGATCAAATTGGCAGTCAGTTGCGACCACCGGGCAAATGCAGCAATGATTTCAATCATGGTTTTACAATAGGAATTATTATAATTATTTTGACAATACCAGTATCTAGGGAGTTTTCCGGATATGCAGCACCGGAAAAATTCTGGATTTCCCGGATTCAACAAAATATCCGTAAGACATTTTACAAAAATGCGACAGCCTAGCGTAGCGCCGCATGATATTCAAGGCATTTTAAGGCTATCTGCCAGTCAGATGGGTAGCGTTGTCATTGCCCCAAATTGCCTGAATGAGAGTTTGACTCGTGCTTCTCAAGAATGAAACTTGCTTGTGCATCCTGCGCCAGTTGCTTGACGAGATAAGGCATCACCTCCTGCAATATCCCATAAAGAGTCCACGGCGGGTTGAACACAAACATGCCGCTACCATGCATACCGAAGCCGCCTTTACCCGGTGCCTGCACACTGAGCGCAACATGCAGCCAACTCTTCACGGGCAATCGCTTGAACTGCTCGGGCAATTGTTTTGCCTCAACGCGCTGCAACTGCGGATACCACACCGCATAGATACCGTTGGCAAAGCGTTTCAGACCTTCGCCCAATGCCGATATGACGCGGCGATAATCCTGTTTATCTTCGTAAGGCGGATCGATCAACACCAGCGCGCGGCGTGACGGCGGGGGCAATAGTGCCTTCAATGCACCAAAACCATCGGTACTCTGCACTTGCACCCGTGCACCCTCGGCGGCAAAGTTTTGCTGAAGAATTTCGCTATCCGCCGGATGCAGCTCAAACAATCGCAGCCGATCCTGCTCACGCAACAAGTGCAGGGCGAATAATGGCGAACCGGGATACAACTTCATCTGCTTGTCCGGATTGATGTCTTTTACCAGCGACGCATAATCGGCCAGCGCACCCGGCAAATCGTCGCGATCCCACAAACGGGCGATACCGCTTTCGTATTCCGCATTCTGTGCAGCAAAGCCGCGATCCAGCGCATAGCAGCCTGCGCCAGCATGGGTATCGATATACCAAAACGGTTTATCTTTCTGCATCAGATGACGCAGCAATTGTACTTCGATCAAGTGCTTCAGGACATCGGCGTGATTGCCTGCATGAAAGGCGTGTCGGTAGCTCAGCATGGATTGGATTGAAATTTTCCCGGATTTACATCTTCAGACTGCGTTGATGCTATCAGCTTTTGCTGGGTTATTGTGAGAAAACAAAGCGTTTTGACACCCTGATCTTGCAACAGCCGTTTCGAAAGTTTTCAAGCATTGTAAAATAGGCGCCATTGAAGTTTGGATTTAAGCGTCAAAACACAGATTATCGAATAATTATAAGGAAAAGACATGAGAACAGCATTAATTACAGGCACAAATCGTGGCATCGGACTTGAATTTGTCCGGCAATATGCCAAAGATGGCTGGCGTGTTTTTGCTTGCTGCCGCAATCCGGTAACAGCGGAGGCACTGAATCGTTTGGCCGCGCAATATCCGGATCAGATAACCGTCCATCCGCTCGATGTAACCAGCCACCATCAGATTGAACAGTTATCACAAGCTTTATCCAATCAGATGATTGACTTATTGATCAATAATGCCGGTGTCTATCCGCCGGAACACGGTGATGCCTTCGGAGCAACGGATTATGCTGCGTGGGTTTATGCCTTTGCAGTCAATACGATGGCACCGCTAAAAATGGCCGAAGCTTTTATCCAGCAGATTTCCCAAAGCCAGCTAAAAACCATCATCACCATCACCAGCAAAATGGGCAGCATTGCAGACAATCGCGGCGGCGGCAGCTACATCTACCGCTCCAGCAAAGCAGCGGTCAATATCGTAATGAAAAGCCTGTCGATTGACTTGGATTCAAGCCGGATTACCGCAGTATTACTCCATCCCGGATGGGTCAGAACCGACATGGGCGGTCCGAACGCATTAATTACTACCGAACAAAGCGTCACCGGCATGCGCCGTGTCATCAGTAATTTGAAATTTGCGGACTCCGGAAAGTTTTATGCGTTTGATGGGCAGATTGTGCCTTGGTGAAGTAATCTTAAAATTAACCCAAGAAAGACTATAAAATATCGATAAACAAATTGTATATACAATTCTCTGCTTAAGGATCTGTATGGTGGGTTTTGTATTTCTCAAAGTTTGGATAATCTTAATGAAAACCTAACGATAAGAGGCTTTAGACCTGCGTATGTTTATATCATTGCCAAATCCATTCTTCTCAAGAAATTTTTTGATCACATGAACTGGTGTTGAATGTTTAGGGCCAAGGATGACTTCAAGAATAGGCACTTTCTCTAGTTCTCTTAATTCATACGAACGATATGGCACAATCTTTCCCTCTGTTACTCGGTAGCTGCATTCACCGGTACGCATATTGGAAATGTAAGAGACGAGACGCCATTCCTTCTCTTCCTTGAATGCCGAGGATTTTAGTAAAAATAAATAATTAAACAAACTGATTGTTTTTAAAGACCGATTCTGTTTTGCTTTATCCTTAGCCGTAATTTCCTCAGCTATTTGCTGATCACTTCTTAATTCAAGTAACCCATGTTTACGATTTTCAATTTTAAATAACTGTCTTATCTCTTGATATGTTGGAGATATAAGCTGATCATGGGTATCAATTTCATATTCAACTTTAAATAAATTCAAGCTATCTGAACTGTTGCGATTCTCCTTCTCTAGCCATTCCAGATACTCTTGGCTGAAACCGATAGAAACTCCGGTAGCATCAGAAGCATAACCTCTCCATTGACTCAATAGATCCCCTTCTTCAGAAAGACAGAAACCCAGACCATCAATAAGAATTTCCAACTGATTGATTGAGTCTTGTAAATTGCTAATTTCTTCGATTCCAAGTTTATCCTTATGTGCTAGCCGCATAACTGATTGAGTTACAAGTTTCCCTTCCATGTAATCATTGGATTGAGTAAGTGATGAAAGCCAAATTGCTCGTGATGTGACTATGTTTAGAAAAGCTTCGGCAGAACAGTAGTGATAAAGGATTGGCATGTTGGCAGGAGTTGAAAGAGTCAGACACGATTGGTTTTTTATGTACAGACGTAATATAAAATATCAAAAGCGAAGCACATTGTACCTATGCAGGTCAATACAATTTCTCAAACATAAACTCTTTAAAACTTCCTTGTTAATCTGGATGGAGTTTAAGCCGAACCAAGATACCAATCAGGAACTGCTCCCTTATATTGCTGCAAGCTGCGTTCAGCGATGCGCAATTTGTTCAGTAGCACAGTCAATTGAGAATAAAACTGGTCACTGGCCATCAATTGCTGCCATTCGTCACCATCGGGATCGTCTTCATCGAGATTGCGCCAGAAAAGATTGCAAAAGTTATTGAAAGGAACCGGCCGCCCTGCGACTAGGTCGGCTTTTATTTTTTGATCTATCCAACGCTGCCGTCTGCTGATTAAGTCTTCCGCGCCTTCACAGACAACAACCGATAGATAGGCATATAAATCCGATGTGCTGCGAATACTTTCGAGTTCAGGAAACTTTTGTTTACCGATAGCATTTGCAATCAATTCTTGCAAAGCAATAGTCGAAATTTTAAGGCTTACACCCGTTTGCAATACGTAGATTTTATCGAGGTCCATAAGTCAGTAAAAATAAATAATGAAGCCGAAGCCAATGCGTAATTCGATTGAGAATCGATGCTAAGGTTCATTTTTACTCAGAAGAATGGTAGTTACAACAAAAAAAGAAACGAGCGATTATTCTATTCGTATCGTATGAACTCTTCTGCCAGGGCATCGGGACCATGCCGGTCGATCAGCGCATCAATTTCTGCCAGCAAGACATCATCTTCATCCTCATCCAATACACCAGCGCCCACTAAACTTGCTAACAACCCCGAAATCATCGCGTCTTTTACGGCTTCGAGTGTCGGCGGGTTTTCTTGATCCCTGTCATTGACCACTGCGTCAATGACTCGTGATAAGGGCTCACTGGCATTTTCCTGCACAAAGTCAATGGCTAGCGCCGATTCGCCAAATTCCTCGATCAATGCATTCAGTTCATCCAGCAATGATTCATTACTATCAAAATGGTGCCGCTCCTCTGTTTCAGTAAATGCATCGCTAAGCAGACCCGCAACAAAATCATGAATGGTGGCGAGCGTTATATCTTGCTCCAGCTCTGACTTATTCACGCGATCTTCAATGAGCGCGGATAAATTAGAGCTAACACGGCTGGCAATATCAATCGGGTTTCGTATCATGGCAAACTCCTAGTAAATAATTTTCGATCAACAGAATACGCACAATTACTCCTTCTCTTGCCGATTTGACCCGGCAAGACAAGCAATCACTTCTTCATCGGTCACTTGCGGAAAATCCGCGTAAAACTGCCCTACCGCATAGAAATTGATTGGAGAGGATAAGCAAACAATATGATCCGCCTTTCCCTCTAATTTCCTCAATGTCTCCGGCGGCGCTACAGGCACGGCACAGATCAATTCTGCCGGTTTTTTGTTACGTAATGCATGCAGTGCGGCGATCATCGTCGATCCCGTGGCCAGCCCGTCATCGATGACGATGACAATCCTTCCAGCGGGATCAACCGGCGGATGCATTGGAGTATATTGCGCGCGCCGCTGCCGGATGGTTTCCAGCTGAACAGATACTTCCCGGTTGATGTAATCCTGATCGGCACCGGCTTGCTTGGCATACTCAGTCAGATAAACCCAACCGCTCTCATCAACAGAACCGATCGCAAACTCGGGATTGCCCGGTGCACGTAATTTACGCACCAGTACCACATCCATTTCACCGTTCAATTCCTCAGCAATCACCTTGGCCATCGGCACGGCGCCTCTGGGAATAGCCAGTACCAGCGGATTTTTATCTTGATACTCAGAAAGTGCTTCCGCCAGTTTCCCGGCTGCTGTGATGCGGTCGGCAAAAATCATAATGGCTCCTTCACATGATTATGACATGGTGCGATTGATTAGGAGACGCAATTCCTTCAAGTAACGGGTATTCAATACATCGTGTTTCTCCAGCCAGCCGCGCTTGCCCGATGCCAAAGCGCAGATTGGCGAAATCGTAAACGCTATGGGCATCGGAATTAATGCTGATTAACACACCTTCTTCCTTGGCCATTTGACTCGAGAATAAATTTCTCCGCTCTATGAGACGGCTCTCCTTCAACATCTCTTCGTAACACAGCGAGTTTCCGGGAATCATCAACTTCAGCCTGCTGCAATAGGCTGCGGAACTCGATCAGAATTGCTTAATAAAGCGTTACAACCCAATTCTCTTGTTAACACAAAGTAAAATGGCTATGCAAAACCTGCCACCCACAAAAAAACCCGCCACTCGGACGGGTTTTTTGGGAACACAGTTTAATCCGTTTAAGCGTTTTGCTTTCTACGTCGCGCCATAAAGCCAACGAGTCCCAAACCAGCAAGTAACATGGCGTAGGTTTCTGGCTCGGGTACGACGGCTACCTGATCAAAGTTGATATTATCAATACCGACATTCCAATCGTTATAGCCAAAACGGATCGACAACGGTCCTTCATGTGTCAAGCCTGGGGTGAATGCACTATGTGTTCCGCCTGTTCCCAGGATAGTCACGGGTGAGTAATCGACCAATATCGTATTGCTGGTACCATCCAGAATTCGCACTTGAGAACTGGGATGATCGACAATGTAATAACCAGCTATATCGAAACTATTGAGGCGAATCGCCCAGCCGGGCTCAGGCACTAAAGTGATTTCCGCAAAATGATCGCTACTGGTGACACTAAAAGCAACGTTTGTCAGATCACCGTAGCCTGTAGCCCAAAAATCCAGATTATTATAATGGACTGTATCCGTGCTAATTTTCCACGTGTTATATTCAGTCGTCACATTAGGCGTATAGCCATTACCCACGAGATACGATCCGACCGCATCACTCGCAGCATTAACGTTATCTCCGTAGTTTCCCGGAATATCGCCATAATTTGGCACGGCCGGATCCAAATCGAAAGTCAAAATAGTAGCTTGCGCCGATGTGGCCAGTAACACGCCTGCTCCGAGTAACAACGTGTGTGATAAAAGAGATCGAGCTTTCATGATGTTTTTCTCCAAATTTATATTATTAGCTTGACGAGTATCCATAGTGCTGAGATAAAACAATCAACAGACCACTCGTTTAATCCTAAACATGTTCTTTTGCATGGCACCTAGTGTCAAATATCACGACAACCATGAAAAATAGATTCATACATTCATCAGGTTACGAGTATACAAGAAAAACTATTGCCGATTTATCAGAAGAATGTGCATAAAAATGCATGCCTCCCCATAATAATCATTAGAACAATAAGATAGATATAGTTAATACTTCCCTTTTTGCCAGGACATTTGTCATAGCAAAGCGCCTCGCTTAGGACAGTATATCACCGCACTTCCCCTGCAGCGTGCGCCGCTTAGATCATCACTCCAACTGGCAAATGTTCCGGCAGCGGGGATTGTTCTATATCGATTGACAGTGCAGTTACGAAACTCACATTTCACGATAGAATGTACCGGCAACACAAGCATTGTCATTCAGTTTATGATGTCGTTGTCATCACACAAGGAGACGATCATGGCAAAAGGACAGCAACGCAAAAACAAAGAAGCAAAGAAGCCTAAAAAAGAAACACCGAAGTAACCAAAAAACAAAGGTCGTGAATCAAGAAAATTTTTGCTTCTTCATTTCTGATTCACGGCCTGATATGGGTGGCTATTAGGTAAAAAAAGACATCTATATTGATAAGGATCACTGATAGAAATCAGGCAATACCATTATGCAGTACTATTGCTTTACCAGTTATCTCTCTGAGATATAATTAAACCATGCCATTTCCCTACCCTCCAGAAATTAAGAATTCCCGAGTAATGGTGTTCGTCGATGGCGAAAATCTCGCTATGCGGTATGCTAACCTACTCGGCGATAAGCAACCATTCAAACATGTTCAATTCGAGCGAGACACTTACGTGTGGTCGCCCTTACTTGATGGTAATTCTCATCGCACGGTGAACACAGTAAGGCGCTACTACTATACATCTGTCCGTGGCGACGAAGATCATCGCAATAAAATCCATGATAAGCTCTACGCACTTGGTATACAAGCACCGCGTGTTTTTCCTAAAAACAAGAGTAGGGGCTCAAAGCGCGTCGACATATCACTCTCTGTAGAAATGCTTTCTCATGCACACTACGGAAATTACGACGTCGCGGTGCTTGTCGCTGGCGATCAAGATTATGTTCCTCTAGTTGAAGCCGTGAAAGCACAAGGACCACAAGTCTTTGTTTGGTTCGTTCGCGATGGTCTTAATCCAGCATTGCGGCGGAGCGCTGACTACTTTTTTGACCTTGGAGAAATTCTGCTTAGTGAAAAAGCACCGCTCTACATGGTTTAATTTTTCATTCTACAAAATCTTATCGATTTCTGAGCCTAAACGTTAGTACTCGTAGGCGCAATCTATATTACACCGAAGAAATGGAGTTCTCAGGTATGTGCGGATTGTCGCCCAACGCGCAAAATCCGGTGCAATGCGCTTCGCTTATTGACACCCTACATTGCGTATCACTTCAATAACGGATGATCCTTCGGCAGTTGCTTGGCATACCACATCGCCAGTTTATGCCGCATGGTTTTCTCAGCGACTTGGTCTTCCGGTAAGGGCTGCATGACTTTATCGTGTACCAGCAAACGATAGATGTAGAGCAGTTTCTCACTTGCCGAATCGGTTGCTTCAAACTCAACCACGCCCCGCCCTTCCGCATACTTCACGCCGGCCAGCATGGCTTCCTTGAATAAAGCAGCTTCATTTTTCAGTTTTTTCATGGCGCTCCTCGTTAAGTGTGTGCTATCCGCATGATACCCCGGCATGGAGATACGGCCATCTTATTTGCTAGCCGTTGCTATAAAGCAGCATACCGGCTGATTTCCTGGGCAAATCGGCGAAAGTCTTGCAAAGTATCTTGGCAGATCGCATAAACAATTTCCCAATTAATCGCTTCATAGTTGTGCACGGCGATATTTCTAAAGCCAATCGCCTTTTTTAATTGTTCACAGGTATCGGGTGTGATGATGCCTAGTTCATTGAGTGTCGTAAAAACTTCGCCCATGGTTTGTGGAGAGGGTTTATTGGCCGTGCTGATAATATGGCTGCCGATATCAACACAAAGCTGGACAGCCCGAGTGAGGTTAATAACCAATATGTCTTGCAAATCCAGACTCTGAACCAGAAGATGGATATTATCCGGTTTTTTATCTTCAATGCGTTGAATGCAGCGCCGCAGCGACTCAATCTTTTCTGCAAGAATCAATTGATCCATCGATTACGCCTCTCGGTCAGTATTCTTTGGTGCAACGGAAGAAAATCGGCGACGTTCAATAAATGCCGGGTTAACAGCTCGGCATACGCGGTATCACCGCCAATCAGCCGGATTCCCTTAAATACCTGCCCTGTAATGGGTTCAGGTACGTGATACAAATCAACAATGTCGACCGGGCGGCCAAATTCAGCGCCGATGATTTGTATCAGTTGCAGTTTAAAATCTGCAGTGAGCGGCGCTTGCGCCAATATGCCCAGATCGACGTCACTGTCCGGGCGCGCATTGCCTGTCGCCTGTGAGCCAAACAAAATTGCCAGCTTGATTTCAGGATATTGCGACAGTAATGCAGTTAATCGGCTATGCACCCGCGACTTTCCCCCACGAATCGCGCAAGGTGACGGCACGATTAAATACCGGCTGATCGGATTTCATATCGATGTGATCGGCGATGAAATAGCCGTTGCGTTCAAACTGAAAACTTTGTTCGGGCTGCGCATCACAAAGCGATTGTTCCACATACGCGGTGATGATTTCCTTTGAACCGGGATTCAACGATGTTTTGTAATCCTTGTCACCGCTGTCCGGGTAGGGGTCAGAAAACAGGCGGTCGTACAGGCGCACTTCCGCCGCTTGCGCGTGCTTAGCGGATAACCAGTGGATATTGCCTTTGACTTTGCGGCCTTCCGATCCGGGAGTTCCGCTCTTGGTATCCGGGTCGTAAGTACAATGGATTACCTCGATTTCACCTTGCGCATTTTTATCGACTTGCACGCATTTAACGATAAAAGCGTAGCGTAACCGCACTTCCGCACCGGGAGACAGGCGGAAATAACCTTTCGTTGGCACTTCCATGAAATCATCACGTTCGATATACAATGTTTTGGAAAAAGGAATCGTGCGCTTTCCCCATTCCGGTTTTTGCGGATGATTCGGCGCAAAGCAATCTTCTTGCTGATCTTCCGGATAGTTGTCGATGATCAGTTTCAGCGGCTTGAGTACGGCAATGCGACGCGCTGCGCATTCATTCAGATCTTCACGCAAGCAGTCTTCCAGTATGCTCATATCAATCCAGGAATCCGCCTTGCTGATACCGATGCGGTCGGCAAACAACCGGATGGAACGCGGCGTGAAACCGCGGCGGCGCACGCCTGCCAGTGTGCTTAATCGAGGATCATCCCAGCCGTCCACCAGTTTGCTTTCCACCAGTTCAATTAATTTGCGTTTGCTCATAACGGTGTAAGTCAGATTGAGGCGGGCAAATTCGATTTGTTGCGGATGGCACGGCACTTTGTCGGCCAGTTGATCCAATACCCAGTCGTACAACGGCCGGTGATCTTCGAATTCCAATGTGCACAAGGAGTGCGTAATTTTTTCCAGTGCGTCGGAAATGCAGTGTGTATAGTCGTACATCGGATAAATGCACCATTGATTGCCGGTGCGCTGATGATGTACATGGCGGATGCGGTAAATCACCGGATCGCGCATATTAATGTTGGGAGAAGCCATGTCGATCTTGGCTCTCAGCACATACTTTCCGTCCGGAAATTCGCCGGATTTCATGCGCCGGAACAAGTCCAGGTTTTCTGCCACCGGACGATCCCGGTAAGGACTGTTTTTACCGGGGCTGGTCAGCGTGCCGCGCATCTCGCGAATTTCCTCCGCCGTAAGGCCCTCAACATAGGCTTTTCCTTGATTGATCAGATATTCGGCAAATTCGTATAATTGAACGAAATAATCCGAGGAATAGTAAAGATGCTTGCCCCAATCAAAACCAAGCCAGGAGACACTGTCACAAATCGAATCGACATACTCTTGCGCTTCCTTCTCGGGATTGGTGTCGTCAAAGCGCAAGTGACACACACCACCATAATCATGCGCGATACCAAAATTAAGGCAGATACTCTTGGCATGGCCAATATGCAAATAGCCATTCGGTTCGGGCGGGAATCGTGTTTCCACGCGCCCATTCCATTTACCGGTACGGTTATCCTCATCAATAATATTACGAATAAAATTGGAAGATACTGACTCAATAGGTAAATTAGTTTCGGATTTCTCTTTCAAAGCTCGTCTCTCGGCATGTAATTGATATATTACTGTAAAATACCACACATGGTGTCTAATTATCAGAAGTTCGCTCGAACTGATTGCTCAAATGTCGTCAGAGCGTCTTCCGGCAGATTATAGCGGCGATTAACGCAAAAGCCACCACCTTTACAATAGACTACTCGCCGCTTCACGCTTCAGTTTGGAGCCTATCTTTAGCCCAGCATAAAATAACTCGTTCTAAATTTGACTTTTACCCGTGTCTGACATAGAATTCCCGGCTCTTTTTGATATAAGCAGGACAGGTTTTCGTGAAAACATTTTCAGCCAAGCCACACGAAGTAAGTCATGACTGGTTTGTCATTGACGCGACCGATAAAGTACTGGGTCGTCTTGCTTCGTTAATTGCCCATCGTTTACGTGGCAAACACAAACCCATCTTTACACCGCATGTTGATACCGGTGATTATATCGTCGTTGTCAATGTCGATAAATTGCGTGTAACCGGCAATAAAATGGACGATAAAATCTATTATCGCCATACCGGTTACCCAGGTGGAATATATGAAACTAACTTTAGGAAAATGCATGCGCGTTTTCCAGGCCGCCCCCTTGAAAAAGCGGTTAAAGGTATGTTGCCTAAAGGACCGCTGGGATATGCGATGTTAAAGAAACTTAAAGTATATGCGGGTGACGAACATCCTCATGCCGCTCAGCAACCTAAACCACTTGAAGTTAGAGCTTAATTTATGACCACTCAATATAATTATGGAACCGGTCGGCGCAAAAGTGCTGTCGCACGTGTTTTTATCAAGCCCGGTAAAGGTGAAATCATCATTAATAACAAACCAATTGATGATTTCTTTTCACGAAAGACCGGTCGCATGATTGTAAGACAGCCACTTGAGTTAACAAATAACACCACCTCATTTGATATCATGGTAAACATTCATGGTGGTGGTGAATCAGGCCAGGCAGGCGCGGTACGTCATGGCATCACACGTGCATTGATTAATTATGATGCGACACTGAAGCCTGTATTAAGCAAAGCTGGTTTGGTTACCCGTGATGCACGGGAAGTTGAGAGGAAAAAAGTTGGCTTGCGTAAGGCGCGGCGACGCAAGCAATTCTCCAAACGATAATTCTTTATTCTTGTTTGAATATAAAAAGCCGCCTCTTGTCAGGCGGCTTTTTTATTTTAGATTTTGCAAATAGGCATACACCCTTAGAAAAGGACAACAGGAGTCACAATGGTTAATGTAGGTATTGTTGGTGGGACAGGTTACACAGGCGTGGAATTATTGCGTTTACTGGCACAACACCCAAAAGTCAAAATCAAAGCAATTACTTCACGCAGTGAAGCTGGCATGAGTGTCGCCGAACTATTTACTAATCTGAGAGGACATATTGATCTCAAATTCAGCGACCCAACCGAAGCCAAACTGAATAAATGTGACCTGGTATTCTTTGCCACACCGAATGGTATCGCAATGCAGCAAGCCGAATCCCTGCTGAAAGCAGGCGTTAAGATCATCGACCTGGCCGCTGATTTCCGCATCAAAAATGTTGCTGAATGGGAAAAATGGTACGGCATGCAGCATGCCTGCCCTGATTTGGTCGCTGAGGCGGTATACGGTTTACCGGAAATTAACCGTGAGCAAGTCAAGAATGCACGCCTGATCGCCAATCCGGGCTGCTATCCAACGGCGGTACAACTTGGCTTTTTGCCGCTGATAGAAGCGGGAATCATTGATATGGATCACCTCATTGCCGATGTAAAATCGGGCGTTTCCGGTGCAGGCCGGAAAGCCGAAGTGCATACGCTGCATGCTGAAGCATCCGACAATTTTAAGGCTTATGGCGTCCCAGGACACCGGCATCTCCCCGAGATTAAACAAGGTCTTTCCAATGTGGCCAAGCGGCCGGTCGGTCTGACATTTGTTCCGCATCTGGTGCCGATGATACGCGGTATCCACGCGACACTTTACGCCCAATTAACCAGTCAAACAGATTTACAGGCACTTTACGAGAAACGCTATCAGAATGAAGCTTTTGTCGATGTGTTACCCGCAGGCAAGCATCCGGAAACCCGCTCGGTACGTGGTTCGAATATTTGCCGTATCGCCGTGCATCAACCACAGAACAGCGACACGGTCGTGATACTATCAGTAACTGACAATCTGGTAAAAGGCGCGGCAGGACAAGCAATACAAAACATGAATATTATGTTCGGTCTACCTGAAACGCTCGGTATCAACCAGATACCACTTTTACCGTGAGGCGCGATTATTTCTGATGAATAAAAACCTGATTATAGTTGCAGCCGAAGAGTCTTCATCAATACAGGATATATTATTATGATCATCTGCAGTCACGACTTAAAGCCCACCGGTTTATCCAGCACCAATTAGGCATGACTAAACCAGACATCCTGTGCAGATAAATTGAATATCCATTTATAGAGCGACAAAGCAGGTGTACAAGTTTTTCCAGAAAAAACCAAAGATTCTGTCTCCTCGCGTTGTCGTGCGCCCTCACCTATCATGGCAATTTCTTCTAACTGCAGCTGTTATTTTCTGCTCATTATTAACTCTGCTGTCCTGGGGTATGTACGAAGCCGGCAGGCAATCAGTGAATACGCAAGATGGCATGGATCAAGAAAAATTTGCGTACTCCTATGATCCAGGAACTTGCAGACAAACAAAAAAACAAAAATTATGCAACCAGATTGGTGATTTGATACAGCAATTACAAATCAGCAACACCGCCAATGAGAATCTTGCTGAACAAGTAAAATCACTTGCTAACGAGAATGACCACTTGATGGAGAAACAGGTATTTTTCCAGCATCTCATAGCCAGCAATACAAAAAACGGCCTTTCAATTTATCAATTTAGTTTGAAAGAAACACAGACTCCCGGTAAGTATCGCTATGCGCTGACACTCATCCAAGGCGGAGAAAGGCCTAATGATTTCAAGGGAAACTTAAGATTCCAGGTTAAGCTGTTGCAAAACAATCAAAGTAAAATCATACCGCTCACCAACAAAAACGCTACGAAAGATTTTCCCGTCAATTTCAAGTTTTTTCATAGACTGGAAGAAAGCTTCAATGTACCCCCTGATACCATCGTAGAAAACTTGCAAGTGCAAATTTATAAAAATAATGACAACAAGGCCATATTAACCGAAACTGTGCAACCGGCATTGTGAAGGAGAAGAAACATGTTCGGTAGAAAAAAGAAAAAACCACTTCACCCCCATATCGATACCTTGATCGGCGCAAACACGCATATCACAGGAGATATTAATTTCACGGGCGGCCTGCGAATTGATGGACATATTTCCGGTGATGTCACGGCAACCGATGATGAACACAGCACACTGGTACTCAGTACTGAAGGCAGCATAAAAGGCAAAATAAAAGTTGCCAATGTCGTTATCAATGGCACAGTAACCGGCCCTATACAGGCACAAGAGTATCTGGAGTTACAAGAGAAAGCGAAGGTATATGGCGATGTTCAGTACGGTTCTTTAGAAATCCAACTGGGTGCCTGCGTTGAAGGAAAAATGATCCACCAGAACAGACCGGACGCTGAGAATGCGCAACAGCCCGAGAAAATGATAACATTATTACCATCCGCAACAGAAAAGCAACCCGCCTCCACTGAAAATGATGCGGTATAATGAAATATGCGATGAACTATTTGGCATTTTAAAAACCTGTAAATAAGAACAACTATGAAACTATGACTGTAGGAACTACTATGAACACTGAAACTAACACGCCTCTCTTGTTTACTGAAAATGCTGCTTTTAAAGTTAAACAACTCATTGAAGAAGAAGGAAACAATAATCTTAATCTCAGAGTTTTTATCAGTGGCGGCGGCTGTTCTGGTTTTCAATATGGTTTTACTTTTGATGAACTGATCAATGAAGATGACACCATAATGGAAAAAAACGGTGTAAAACTGCTGGTTGATCCAATGAGTTTCCAGTATCTGATCGGCGCCGAAATTGATTATCAAGAAAACATACAAGGCGCTCAATTTATCATCAAGAATCCCGGTGCTACCAGTACTTGCGGTTG
Organism: Nitrosomonas sp.; assembly: GCF_021731985.1. Classification (GTDB taxonomy): domain Bacteria; phylum Pseudomonadota; class Gammaproteobacteria; order Burkholderiales; family Nitrosomonadaceae; genus Nitrosomonas. The sequence goes on along the minus strand of NZ_JAKFWH010000084.1, from coordinate 30,975 downwards.
CGGATCATCGTTCTCCGTATGAGCCGCCTGCATTAATACGGATAATTTCAGGCAGGATAAATCGCTCCCAGAATCCTGTCTCCTTTCGCGCCGGTTACAGCGGCCAGATTTCCAGTTTTACCCAATATCGTTTGCTGTGCCAGCCAGGCAAACGCAAAAGCTTCTACCCAATCTGCCGCCACACCCAATTTATCGGTCAGTGCCACTGCCTTTCCTGGAATAACATCGATCAAACGATCCATCAGTAAAGTATTATGTGCGCCGCCACCACATATATAGACTTCTTCAGCAGTCGAACAGTACTCAAGTATTGATCTGGCAATTGTTAGAGCTGTTAACTGCAGTAATGTGGCTTGCACATCTTCCGGCGTTTCATTACCTATTAATTTTTCTTCCAGCCATTGGACATTAAACAAATCTCTTCCTGTACTTTTTGGAGGCCGACGCAAGAAAAAATCATCCGACAAAAATGCCTGCAGCAAAGCAGGAATGATCCGGCCTGTAGCTGCCCATTGTCCGTTGCTGTCATATGTTTTTCCGGTATGGCGCAAACACCAGGCATCCATTAGGAGGTTTCCTGGGCCGCAATCGAAGCCAATGATTGGATGATAGGGATCAAGATTGGTTATATTGGCGATACCGCCAATATTGACGATAACGCGATGGCGCTCTGAATGCTTGAAAATAGCTTCGTGAAACGCCGGAACCAAAGGAGCACCCTGGCCGCCAGCAGCTATGTCACGACTTCTGAAATCTGCGACCACTGTTATCTGACTCAATTCAGCCAACATAGCTGCATTGACAAGCTGAATCGTATAATTTTTTTCTACTTCAGGGCAGTGTCTAACCGTCTGCCCGTGGCATCCGATTGCGACAATCTGTTGGGGTGCGATACCAGCGTTCTCCAGCAAACCCGCAGTAGCTTGTGCATAAAGACGGGATAGTTGGTTACTGAGAATTGCGGCACGATTGAGTTCATCATGACCGGGTTGATGTAATGACAATAATTGCTCACGCAATTCATCATGATAGGGACAAAAGAAAGTTTGCAGTAAAACAGGTTTGGCACTACAGAAATCAACCAGAACGGCATCAACACCATCCAAACTTGTGCCCGACATGATGCCTATATAGAGCGAACTGATTTCAACTATCCTTCAGTACTTTGGAAAATGTCTCATACTGATTGCCATCAATGCAATTGGGGCTCTCTGTTAGAGAACCACCAATTTACACGGTATACCCAATTATTCTAACGACGCGAGTTGGATGTTACGCATAATGTTTAAACGCGCAACCAGCGAGTGAGTTTCCTTCTGGAAAGTATTCAAATCACGCTTAGTAATCGGTGGGGCGGTTGGCAGAACAACTTTTGCCGGATCACGCTGCACACCGTCAACACGCAATTCATAATGCAAATGCGGCCCGGTTGCCATACCGGTCGAACCAACATAACCAATGACATCTCCCTGGCTAATCCGTTTGCCTTTGCCCATTCCACTCGCAAAGCGGGACAAATGGCCATACGCTGATTCATACTTACCATTATGCTTGAGAACAACTAAATTTCCGTACCCTTTTTGTGATCCGGAGAATGAAATGATCCCATTTGCCGTTGCTCTTACAGGAGTTCCCGTCGGTGCGGCATAATCAATGCCCTTATGCGCTCGCCATTCCTTAAGGATTGGATGAAAACGTGCATTCGTGAAACCCGAGCTGACACGCGAGAAAGTGAGTGGCGAAAGCAAAAATGCCTTGCGTAAACTTTCTCCTTCAGGCGTGTAATAGCCATCGGCACCGTTAGATGATTTGAAGTAGATTGCTTGATGCGATTTTCCCTTATTGATGAACTCAACTGCTAATACACGGCCGGTTTTAGCGCGTTTACCGTTATCATTCGAGAATGTTTCATAGACGACTGTAAAGCGATCACCCTGACGCAAGTCCCGATAAAAATCGATTTCCGATGCGAATATTTCAGTCAGCTGCATGGCAATATTGTTGGGTATACCCGCGTTATCGGTCGCGGCAAACAGAGAACGGTTGATTACACCGGATTTCATATGAATCTGAGTATCGAGCTCAATCGATTGCTCAGTCATTTTGAATGCATCATCTGTTTTTTCCATCAAAAACAGTTCTTCGTTACCAAAGAAATAGCGCAGTGTCAATAACTCGCCATCGGCCGTAGTCTGCGCATAGATGGTTTTACCTGGTTTCAGTTGACGCATCGCACGGCTTCCCCGTGCCGCCTGTAAAAATTCAGTCGAGTCCTGATTACTGACTTCGAGCCGACTTAAAATCGCTGCAATGGTATCGCCACGCCGGATGTTTTCCTGGCGCCAGAAAGTGTGGTTGGTTTGAGTCTCGGAGAGAACATCTGGAATAGACAGATCTAGGACTACTTCTTCTACTTGAATTTCTTCAAATGAACGCGTGTTGGGTGCAATTCCAAACGCAGTGACTATACCGAATAGTGGTATGCTGGATAAAGCCACCAGCCAGCGAATTGTTTTTTTTGTTAGTTTTGATGAGTTTTGAGCTAGAATCCTTTGTGTACTGCTAAGTAGTGAATATAGCATCTATGAAGTACCTCCAGTCATTTGTATCATTTACAGACAGGCGCGAGTCTAACATGAAAATAGTCAATTTGTACTAGAGGACAACTAAGAATGTCCTAGCAAAATATTTCAACATATTAAAATATCAATAAAAATCCTTAACTTACGTCCATCGTGAATAAATCAATAAAATCCCAGCTTGAAATTATAAAACGCGGAAGCCACGAACTATTAGTTGAAACAGAGCTGGAAAGTAAGCTTATTTCTGGGAATCCCCTACGCATCAAGGCTGGTTTTGATCCAACCGCTCCAGATTTGCATCTGGGTCATACTGTCTTACTCAACAAACTGCGCCAGCTACAGGATATGGGACACCACATTCTGTTTCTGATTGGTGATTTCACGGGCATGATTGGTGATCCAAGCGGGAAAAACACTACCCGTCCGCCATTGACCCGCGAACAAGTCGCGGAAAACGCCAAATCCTATACCACCCAGGTTTTTAAAATATTAAAACCCGAGTATACGGAAGTGGTATTTAATTCATCCTGGATGGATAAACTGAATGCGGCCGATCTCATCAAATTAGCTGCCACACATACGGTCGCACGTATGCTGGAACGGGATGATTTTGACAAACGCTACCGCAACAATCAGGCAATCGCTATTCATGAATTTCTTTACCCCTTAATCCAGGGCTATGATTCCGTTGCACTGAGGGCTGATCTTGAATTGGGCGGTACTGATCAGAAATTCAATCTACTGATGGGACGCGAACTGCAAAAGCATTTCGGACAGTCGCAACAATGCATACTCACCATGCCGTTGCTGGAAGGATTGGATGGCGTCAATAAAATGTCCAAGTCTTTGAATAATTATGTGGGTATCACCGAAAGCCCGAAAGAAATTTTTGGCAAACTGATGTCCGTATCGGATCAGCTCATGTGGCGTTACCTCGAATTGTTATCTTTTGAATCTTTGCAAACCATCAAAAAATGGCGTGAAGAAGTACAGGAAGGATGCAATCCACGGGATATTAAGGTAAAGCTCGCACAGGAAATTGTCGCGCGCTTTCATAGCCAACATGATGCGGCGGAAGCACTCGCCGACTTTGAGGCACGCTTTAAACATGGCGCATTACCTGATGAAATACCGGAAAAAATAATTCAGACACAAAATGATGCGATGCCTTTGGTGCAAATATTAAAACTGACAGGATTAACTGCCAGTACCAGCGAAGCGCTCCGCATGATTGATCAGGGCGCCGTTAAAATAAATGGTGAAAAAGTAGAAGACAAATCGACCAAAATAATGCGAAGAGAATCGGTCGTAATTCAAGTAGGTAAAAGAAAGTTCGTCAAAGCCATCATCCAGTAATTCCTGTATTCGGCTCGATGCATGTTCATGTCTCAATTTCTCTGTGTGGAATGAGGAGTCCTTGCATGTCAATTGTGGAATAGCGCAAATAAATTGCAAGTAATTACATAGTCAAGTATACTGATTGGCTAAGGTTGATTTGGACTGATTTTGTATAGTCCTTTCAAGTTTATCTGGTTTCATCGTTCCTGGCCTCCCTTCAATTTTTCAAGTTTCTCCGGAAAATGTGCAGCAATCTTGGTTAGCGGCGATGCTTTATTAATGCGCTAGCAAGGCTATGCACCATTTATGGCGTTTTCCTAGCTCGTGCGTCCAATTCTCACTTTTTAGGAAAACAACGTGTCTTTTGAAGATCTAAACTTAAATCCCTCTATTATTAAAGCAATCCAAGACGCAGGGTACACAACCCCTACGCCGATTCAGAAACAGGCCATACCTGAATTACTAGCAGGCCACGACATCATGGCATCTGCACAAACAGGAACCGGAAAAACAGCCGCCTTCATGTTGCCAGCACTGCATCTCCTGGCCACACCCGCAAAAACACCTGGCCGTGGTCCACGCGTTTTAGTACTGACCCCGACGCGCGAACTTGCACTCCAAGTCTCCGAAGCAGCCCTGAAATACGGCAAATACCTCCCACGCACAAAAGTCGTCAGCATACTGGGTGGAATGCCTTATCCATTGCAAAACAAACTGTTATCACAACCTGTCGATATTTTAGTCGCCACGCCGGGAAGGCTCATTGACCATATACAACGTGGCCGGATTGATTTCAAACGATTAGAAATGCTCGTATTGGATGAAGCAGATCGCATGCTGGATATGGGTTTTATCGATGATGTTGAAACGATTGCAGCCGCCACACCGGCCACGCGACAAACCCTATTGTTTTCTGCTACTTTGGATGGCGCGATTGATAAGGTTGCAGCGAAACTTTTAAAATCTCCCAAACGAATTCAAGTAGCTTCTCAGAAAGCAAGGCTCGATAATATTGAGCAACGATTACATTATGTAGACGATATGTCGCACAAGAATCGTTTATTAAATCATGTATTACGTGACGAAGCCCTCAAGCAAGCCATCGTTTTCACAGCAACCAAGCGTGATGCGGATACCTTAGCCGATAACCTGTATGCGCAAGGTTACGCTGCGGCTGCATTACATGGCGACATGAATCAACGCGAACGTACCCGCACACTCACCAAACTTCGCAGTGGCGGATTACGTGTTCTGGTGGCAACGGATGTGGCCGCCAGGGGTATTGATATCGCTGATATTACGCATGTGATCAATTTTGACTTGCCTAAATTTGCGGAAGACTACGTCCACCGCATTGGCCGTACTGGCCGTGCAGGCGCTGCAGGTGTTGCAGTCTCCTTTGCATCCAACAGAGATAGCGCGCATCTGACAAAAATTGAACGCTATACCGGGCAACGCATTGCTTCGCATATTATTCCCGGCCTGGAGCCCCGTATCAAACAACGCCCTCAGAGCAGTGGTTTCAACGGCGCGCCTAGCGTGGCCCAGAAACGTAAACGCACACCGCTGGCACAAAATGGCCGTCAAAACTTTAGTGCGCCGCACGAATTCAAAGGCAATAGTAATAACGATAACGGAAACAATCGCCGTGGCCGTCCATTTGATCAGGAAAATCGTGGCAATTCTTTCCGCACCAATAGCAACCCCAAAGCCGGTTACCAATCGGCTCGTCCTAAGTAACACGCCGTAAAACTGCTTTGTTCCGAGTACCTCGGAGCAAAGCGTTTCATCAACATCACACCAATAAATTTCGTACTGGTCTTGTTAACTAACTACTAATGGATCATTTCGAAAATATCATTTCTACTCTGCTTGAAGCTGAAGGTTATTGGGTGCGCAGGTCGTTCAAGGTCAATTTGACGAAAGAGGAGAAACGTCGAATTGGTAAACATTCTATTCCCAGACCAGAGATTGATCTTCTTGCATTTAAATTTCCCACTAATGAAGTGCTTGCCCTCGAGGCAAAATCTTTTCTTGATTCATCCGGCGTTAATCTCGAACAGCTTCAGGAAAAACACGAAGTGCCAAAGGGAAGATACAAGTTATTTACGTCCGAGAATTATCGTTCAATCGTGCTCTCCAGATTGCTTTCGGATCTCGTTGCTTGCGGTATGGCATATGCTAATACAAAGATCACTCTTGGTCTCGCTGCTGGCAAGATTTACCAAAACCGGAGTGACTCAATCCGAGCGCTCATGTTAGACAATAATTGGTTTTTTTGGTCGCCCGAGGATATCAAACAAAAAGTTACAGATCTAGCGAAACGCGGATATGAGAATGATCCAGCCATTATCACTGCTAAGATCCTGATGCGGCAAAACATAGTCAGTGGGCAACTAGAAACAAAGTAGAGCGCAATTTTTATTGCGCCGAATGAAAATTCCGGTGCAATGCACTTCTCTTATTGACACCCTACAAAGCTCCGTTTTCGCAATATCTGCACTATCCGATAAGCCGCATACGCCGCAATCAGATGCTTTAGCGTATGGCCGCTGATCCAACCATCAGTCCAAACAAATATTTGCCCATCCAGCATTTCAGCCAGTTTCGCAATCGCATACAGGGCGATCACTTGATAAACATCGTTGCCTCGCGTGTAACGCGATGGAAAACGCAGACTAATCCAGACAATCAGCAAAATCGAATAAAACTGCATCACAATATAAAAATTCAGGTTACCTGCGCCCTGCAACTCAGTCCAATACCAATGCAACACGCTGAATACGGCCGAAACGATAAGCAGGGGTAATGCCCACAAGCCGGCAGCCGGGCTTGTGCGGTCAACCAGCGTTGCGGACAGCAAAGCGGCAATACCGATGACAATGGGCAACCGGTCCCACATCAAATGATCAACATCTGGTGCCCAATGATAGACCATCGATCCGAGTGCGGCTGCGGTCACACTGAAAAATAACACACTGTACGGTAAGCATTCTTTGAGGTCATGAAATGTGGTTTGTGCAGGTGTCCGATAAACCCGCGCCAGAAAAACCAGCCCAGCGCCGCCGCTGAGAAAAAAAGCCAGGTTGGAAATGACATCATTAAAATTGGGAATACCGAAAAAAACGCGCTGATCGGCGAACTGGTGGTATTCGGCAGGCTGCGAAACGGGTGTCAGGATCATTGCAGCAGCAACGACCAAAACCGTTATCCCCGCAAGTATCCAGATCTGCCGGCGCATTTCCATTAAATCAGCCCTTGATTACGTTCGGGATGAGCTTGTAGAATCATAAATGGAATCAACTGCTTCAATGTTTTCCTAATGCATATGCGCAACAGCATCCCTGATCCGCGCTACGGCAATGATGTCCATACCGGGAATGGCTTGTTTGGGCTTATTGGCTAGCGGAATGATGGCTTGTTTAAAACCCAGTTTCGCCGCTTCTTTCAATCTTTCCTGTCCGCGTTGCACCGGGCGTATTTCGCCAACCAGGCCGACCTCACCGATGACGATCATTTTTTCCGCCAGCGGTTTATTCTTCAACGACGAGACTACCGCCAGTAAAATCGCAAGATCAGCGCCCGGTTCGGTAATTTTTACGCCGCCGACGGCATTGACGAACACGTCCTGATCGAAACAGGGAATCCCCGCGTGGCGGTGCAATACCGCGAGCAGCATGGCTAAGCGGTTTTGTTCCAAACCGACGCATAACCGGCGCGGATTGGGCGAGCGCGCTTCGTCAACCAGTGCCTGTATTTCCACTAACAGCGGACGCGTGCCTTCTTGTGTGACCATGATGCACGATCCCGGCACTTGCGTGTCATGATGCGAAAGAAACAGCGCCGAAGGATTCTTGACCTCACGCAGGCCTTTCTCGCTCATAGAAAACACACCCAATTCATTAACCGCGCCGAAACGATTCTTGAAAGCGCGGATCATGCGAAAACTGGAATGCATATCGCCTTCAAAATACAACACCGTATCCACCATATGTTCCAGCACACGAGGACCAGCCAGCGCGCCTTCCTTGGTCACATGACCGACCAAAATAATGCAAATTCCGCTTGCCTTCGCCAGGCGTGTTAATTGCGCTGCACACTCGCGCACTTGCGCAACAGATCCCGGCGCGGACTGTAATACCTCCGAATAGATCGTCTGGATAGAATCGATCACGGCTACAGCCGGTTTCCGTTCAATCAGAACAGACTGGATTTTCTCCAGTTGGATTTCTGCAAATAAATTGACTGTTTCCACATTCAGCGCTAAACGCTTGGCACGTAATGCCACTTGATGCGCTGATTCTTCACCGCTTACATACAATACAGCGTGATGACTCGACAAGTGCGAGAGTGCTTGCAGTAATAACGTCGACTTACCAATACCAGGGTCCCCGCCCAATAGCACCACACCGCCTTGCACCAAACCACCGCCAAGGACCCGATCCAGCTCATCCACGCCTGTCGGATAACGCGGTTCTTCACGCGCTTCGATAGTACTTAAATTTTGCACCTGACCGACTTCTGATACTGGACTGAACCGCGACACAGATTTCTCTGCAATGGTTTCTATTAGGGTATTCCAAGACTGGCAATGCGGGCACTGGCCTTGCCATTTTAAGGTTTGTCCGCCACATTCAGTACACGAATAGATCGTTTTCTGCTTGGCCATTGCTCAACAGCTAATCATAAACTTCGGCAGCATTGAATGTAACTCCAAGAGCATCCTTTTCAGACAGAATCAGCTTACCGGTAAGTGGCCAATCTATCGCCAAGGTTGCATCATTCCACACAATGCAGCGCTCATGCTCAGGTGCCCAATAATCGGTTGTGTTGTACAGAAATTCAGCATAATCAGAAAGGACTATAAATCCATGGGCAAAACCTGCCGGAATCCATAGCTGATGTTTGTTCTCTGCGCTAAGTATCCCTCCCACCCATTTTCCAAAAGTTGGGGATGACCGGCGGATATCCACTGCCACATCAAATACTTCCCCCACCACCACACGCACCAGCTTTCCCTGAGCCTGTTTGATCTGGTAATGCAAACCGCGCAAAACATGTTGAATGGAACGTGAATGATTACTTTGTACAAAGTTTATTTTTCTTCCGACTGCTAACTCAAATTCACGCTGATTATAACTTTCAAAAAAAACCCCGCGTTCATCGCCAAAAACACGTGGTTCAAATAACAGAACTTCTGGAATAGCTAGCCGGGTGGATTTCATCTATCGGTCTCAATCAAAATTCATGTTTTAGCACTTGCAGCAAATACTGTCCATAGCCATTCTTGGCCAACGGCATTGCCAGTTTCTCCAGTTGCACTGCGTCGATCCATCCTTGCCTAAAGGCTATTTCTTCCGGGCAGGCAATTTTCAGTCCCTGCCGATGTTCAATGGTGGCGACAAACTGACTCGCATCCAGCAGTGATTCATGCGTCCCAGTATCCAACCATGCATAGCCGCGCCCCATAATTTCGACATGCAATGCAGATCGCTCCAGATAAATACGATTCAAATCGGTGATTTCCAGTTCATTGCGTACCGATGGCTTCAGGCTTTTCGCGTAATCGACCACCTGCTGATCATAAAAATATAAACCGGTCACTGCATAATGGGATTTCGGATGTTTTGGTTTTTCTTCCAGATTAATCACACTACCCTTCGCATCAAACTCAACCACGCCATAACGTTCCGGGTCATGTACATGATAAGCAAACACACTCGCCCCTTGCGTACGTTCCATTGCGTTAGTCAGCAAATGATGAAAGTCGTGTCCATAAAAAATGTTATCGCCCAATACAAGCGCTGAACAATCGTTACCAATAAACGGTTCACCGATGATAAATGCTTGCGCAAGACCATCGGGGGATGGTTGCTCGGCATACGAAATATTCAATCCCCACTGATGACCATTACATAAAAGCTCTGCGTAATTCCCAATATCACGCGGTGTTGAAATGATTAGAATATCCCGGATTCCCGCCAGCATTAATGTGCTGAGCGGGTAATAAATCATGGGCTTATCAAACACAGGCAGCAACTGTTTTGACACAGTCTGAGTAACTGGATAGAGACGCGTACCGGAACCACCCGCTAGTACAATACCTTTGCGCCTCGGAGGTGCGGATTTTAAAAGATCTTTTGTTGTATATGGCGTATTTGGTGTTGGCATAAATAAAATCCCTTTGTTCACAAGCTATGAACGAATCACTTTCACCCGGATTAATTCACTATAAGAATGATAATTGTATTATATCTGTTTCACGTTCCGGATAATTGCACGATGCAATAGCAGCTGAATGTTCAGGTAGAATTACGCATTATGATCCGCGCACACCTTTGCCTCCGCTTACTCAGAAGACTCGCCCCTCACTGGAAGTCACTCTTGCCGGCATTATTCGCCATGATGGTCATGGCAGCAACTTTAGCCTTTCTGCCCATACTAATTAAACAAATACTTGAAAGCACCTTTATCGATAAAGATCAATCATTGATGCAAACAGCAGCGCTGACGATTATTGCATTATTTATAATCCGTGGAGTCGCAGGTTATATCAGTATCTTTACTGTCAACAAAGCCACTAGAAAATTAGGTATTGATTTACGCCTGGATTTTTTTAACAAACTGCTAACACTACCGGTCAATCACTACAGTCATCTCAATAAAAATAATGAAATTGACGCGCTGATATCCAATATCAACCAGATATCTCAATCTACATCTCGTTATATCACCGTCATTACGCAAGATAGCCTGACAATTATAGGGTTAATTATTTGCACGCTTTATCTCAATCAAGAGTTCTCTTTGCTATTACTTCTGGTCACTTCGTTCGTCCTATTAGTGACTCAGATGACGCGCAGTCATTTGAACAATCCTAACCAGAGAAGCTTGCTGACCTCTAAAAACCTGACTCAGCACTTGTTGCAGTCCATTGCACACCACAGAAAAATCAGAATAGATGGCGGACAGATGTATGAAAGTCAGCGTCTTGGAAAAATTTCAGAAACTATTTATCACGCAGAAATGCAACAAGCAATAGTCAGAGCAATAACCATCCCTGCAAGTCAAATCATTACGGCGTTGATTTTGACAGCCGTCATTTACATGATCGCACTGCAAGTTATTAATGGTGCATTGAATCTGCATGAAGTCGGCGCACTCATTTCCGTTGTATTGCTCCTCATCATGCCGATACAGCGCATCGCTGGCATACCTAAACAACTTGAGCATGATCAGAAGATCATAGAAACCATCTTTTCATTCCTAGATCAAGCATCCGAACAAAATACCGGGGTCATTAGCATTCCACATATCAGCGGGAAATTAGTTTTTGAACAAGTGCGCTTCTGTAGTGATGCACAAGCATCGCCCATTCTAAATCATATTAACTTCACCGTAAAACCAGGCGAAGTAACTGTTTTTACCGGTTATACCGCAGGAGAGAAAAATGCGCTCATTAACCTGATACTACACTTACAACAACCAACCAGTGGAAGAATATTGCTGGATGATCATCCACTCGCCGAGATCCAGTTAAATAACTTACATGCCAATATCGCCATGGTGACGAAAGATGATTATTTGCTGGATGAAAAAATTGCTGGCAATATCGCGTATGGCACGATGCGTTGTGCCAACGAAGCGAAAATTACCACTGCAGCACACGCTTCTCACGCGATGGAATTTATCCGGCACATGCCTGATGGTTTACAGACGCAGATTGGCAAAGGAGGTACAACCATCAATCAACAACAATTTCGACAGCTCGCTATTGCACGCGCGTTAGTTAAAAACACCCCCATCCTGATTCTAGATGAAATATTTATCGTACATGAAGAATCTAATTCTGGAAATCTACTGTTAGCCTTGGAAAAACTAATGCAAAATCGCACGACTCTGATTTTCAATCAATATATTCCCCAATTGAAAAAGGTTGATCGAATTGTTGTTCTGGAAAATGGATGTACCACAGAAAGTTTGAAAGGACCAAACAATTCCCAGACAAAGCAATAAAAACAAGCAGTAAGCAATTAGCGTGAGTTCTCTTGGAACCACGATGAAACTGAAAGCCAATCAGTTAGTTAATGCTCCGTTTCCTTCGTGGTATATTCTGGCACCCACTTTGCCAATTGATCCCGGACTTCCTGATCACTTAAGACAGTAATTTTACCTAACCAGGCTATCAACTCGGATAGCCACTGCTCATCAACCTGGCGTGCCTGCGCAATACGTAATTTTTGATGCAGTGTCGGAAAAGTATTTTCACTGGCTGCCAATAATTCTTCATGCAACTTTTCACCAGGCCGCAATCCACTGAAAACAATTCGAATATCATCCTCACCCAATCCCGACAAATGAATTAAATCGTTGGCCAGATCAACAATTTTTACCGGATCGCCCATATCCAACACAAATATTTCTCCACCGCCTTTTGTCCCTCCCATCAGACCGGCTTGTAAAACCAGTTGCGCCGCTTCCGGGATAGACATGAAATAACGTGTCATTTCCGGATGCGTGATCGTGATAGGGCCCCCTCTGGCGATCTGTTCGCGAAATTTTGGGATAACACTGCCGGTACTGCCCAACACATTGCCAAAACGCACCATTACAAAGCAGGTTTGATTCGATTGATTATTCTGGTCAGGTTTTGCATTCTTTGTAATGGATTGCTGCAAAGCTTGACATACCATCTCAGCCAACCGCTTACTGGCTCCCATAACACTCACAGGATTGACTGCTTTGTCGGTTGAAATCAGAACAAATTTTTCCACGCCAAAACTTATCGCTACCTGAGCCAGTACATACGTACCCAGGACATTATTCAGCAAAGCTTGATACGCATTTTCTTGTTCCATGAGCGGAACATGTTTGTAAGCGGCCGCATGAAAAACCACGGAAGGCTGGAACTGCGTGAACAATTGCGTCATGCGTGCATGGTCTTTGATATCACCGATGACAAACGACATAGCCATATCAGGAAAACGTGATAAGAATTCCTCTTGTATGCTGTAGAGTGCAAATTCGTTCAGTTCAAGAAAAACAATGTGATTGGGTTCAAATGCAGCGAGCTGCCTACATAATTCTGAACCAATCGAACCACCCGCTCCTGTGACCAGGATAACCTTTCCTGTCAATAAATCATGCAACCCGTCATTATCCAGAACTACAGGCGCTCTACCCAGCAAATCATCGAGCTCTATCTCACGAATCTGTGATACGGTTGTTTTACCACTGATCAGATCTGCGTAAGACGGCACCGTCATCGCTTTCACCCCGATTTCCGAGCACATCTCCAAAGCTTGGCGGTGTATTCGACGAGAAACCGATGGAATGGCAATAATCACATGACCGACATTCAGTTTCTGCACCCATTGCGGCAATTCATTGATTGTGCCGAGCACACGAATGCCTTGCAGCCGCGTACCCAATTTTCTTGGATCATCATCCAGCATTCCAACAACGTGCCAGTCACGGCTTCTCGTCAAATCCTTAACTAGACTCACCGCAGTGCTGCCGGCGCCGAGTATCAATACCAGCTTCGCTTCATTACTCTCCAGACCATACAGGCGGCGCTCTTTCCATGCACGATAGGTCAAACGGCTGCCGCCCATGATCAGCAGCAATAATAATGGCGCCAACAGAATGACCGCTATTGGGATATTGACCAGCAAACCCAATGGCCACAAGATCAGTAATACAGTCACAGTACCGCTCATCACCGCGACAAAGATTCTCTTTAAATCCGGTAAACTGGCATAGCGCCATAACCCCCGGTAAAGTCCCAGCCACAAAAAGAAACTGCCCTGAACAAGCACAGTCCACGGCAGAATTTCCAGCAAGAGCTGTAATGAAGGAGCAGGAATCTCAAAATTAAAACGAAATAGATAAGCAAGCCACCACGCTACGGCAATTGCAACAAAATCATGCGTGAAAGCAATGAAGGTGCGTATTCCGTATTTTCTGCGAAACATACTATCCCCGATTGGAATAATATTTCTGATTCCGGTCAGAAATAAACATTAATAGCAAATAAAAACCTCCCCATAGCATTGCAATCCAACTTTGCACCGCTGGGCTTTGTCCACTTGCCCATACCGCGCTTGCACCTACCGCAAGCATCAAAGCATAGGCTGATAACGCCGTATTACGATGACCAAAACCGTTTTGCACCAAGCGCTGATAATAATGTTCGCGATGCGCCTGCCAGATTTTTTCCCCGCGCAATAGGCGCTTTATCAGCGTGACTGTCGAATCAGCGATGAAAGGTGAGAATATCAGCAGCGGTACCCACAATGACCACAAATTATCCATCCATCCGAGCATTCCCAATGCAGCAGCCAGGAACCCAAGTGGAATAGCGCCCACGTCCCCTAGGAAAATGCGCGCCGGATAAAAATTATGGTGCAAAAATGCGCCTGCGGCGGCAGCTACTGAAAAATTGATGACAGCAAAATCGTTATTCCCTGCCAAATATGCAATTAAGCCATAGTAACCAAACCCAATCACGGTCATTCCACCTGCCAAGCCATCCGAGCCATCCATAAAGTTATAAAGATTAGATATCCAGACAACTGCAACTGCGCTACACAATACCATCATCCAACCATAAGGTTCCAACAATAAGGCCATAGAAAATCCAGCGGCAACGATACTCTGTATCAGCAACCGGCACCATACCGGCGCGTGCCAAATATCGTCAATCAATGATATAACCACCAGCAGGCCTATACCTATCCAAACCGTATTGGGCATGACAACCGAAAAACATAACCAGGTAGTGATTACCCCGGATAACAAGCCTAAGCCTCCAATACGGGACACCGGTACAGAATGTAGCGAACGTGAATTCGGGTGGTCCAGTACCCAGTCAGCTTTTCTCCTGATCAGCCATAAAATTGAGAAAAAAGAGATAAAAAAAGATACCAGCGGCGCTGCGACAGTAGATAGAGGAGAACCCAAAACCATAGTGAGCGGATTATCCGTTATAAGTGTCAACAAAAGACATACGCCACTTTCTCATCGTACACGACAAGAAAGTGGCATGGAGCGGCTAAGATGCCAGCAATTCTGAGCAAATCTTAAAACATAGGTTTTTCTGCATACTTCTGATGCGCCGCTGACGCCGCAGCACCGCGTTCCACTTTCATACCCATGTCGAATAGAATACTTTCCAGTGCATTTAAGCAAAAAATCACGTTTTCTACGCGGCTGGAAGTACCCATCAAGCCGAAACGCCATACTTTTCCTGCAAAATCACCCAAACCGGCGCCAATTTCAAGACTATAGTCATCCAACAAGCGGCGGCGGACTTCTTTTTCATCCACGCCAGCCGGTACAAAAACGGAATTCAGTTGCGGCAAGCGATGTTGCTCCGCAACCACATAACTCATGCCCAATGTGGCAAATCCAGCTTTTAATGCTTCATAATTATACCGATGCCGTGCCCAGGAATGTTCCAATCCTTCTTCAGCCAGCATCAACAATGACTCATGTAGTGCATACAGCGCATTGGTTGGCGCGGTATGGTGATACGTACGGGTTGATGATCCCCAGTAATTCAACAACAAGCCGATATCCATAAACCAGCTATGTACTTTCGTCTTACGATTCTTAACCAGTTCGGTTACGCGCTCGGAGAAACTAACTGGTGACAATCCTGGCGGGCAGGATAAACATTTTTGGCTACCTGAGTAGATCGCATCAATTCCCCACTCATCGACTTTAATCGGCGTGCCACCCAGCGAAGTGACGGTATCCACAATCGTCAGGCAATTATACTTGCGCGCAATTTCACACAAGGTTTTGGCATCCGATGAGGCGCCTGTTGAAGTCTCCGCATGACAAAACGCAACAATCTTGGCATCGGGGTTCTTTTTCAGCGCATCTTCCACTTTCTGCGGATCAACCGGTTCACCCCATTTATCCTCCACAACGACCGCAACACCACCATGACGCTCAACGTTCTCAATCATACGGCCGCCGAAAACCCCATTGCGACACACGATCACTTTATCACCGGGTTCGATCATGTTAACAAAGCACATTTCCATACCGACAGATCCCGGTCCGGAAACCGGAAAAGTCATCCGGTTTTTGGTTTGGAAGGCATAGCGCATCAGCCCCTTAATCTCTTCCATCATTTCGGTGAAAACAGGATCCAAGTGACCTAAGGTCGGGCGTGCCATGGCATTCAGCACGCGCGGATGGGTATCCGATGGCCCCGGTCCCATCAGAACGCGCTGGGGTGGGTAAAATATTTTGATTTCTTTTTCTGGGCGAAAATCTTCGGTATTCATGAACAATCCTAAGTTAATAATGTAATCTGATCTATTTTTGAAAAATGTTGATTCTAACAAGTGAAACGAGAGTTTACTATAAACAAAGGTGTGCTCAATAAATTATCCTTATAGAAAAGCAAAGAAATTCGCATAACAATCTGAAATTTTGGGCTATTAGTGTTAGCTGGCAGTTTTTACGTTACACATTGAGATTATCTGGTCCTGCAAGACACTAGTAAAACATGGAGAGCACTGAAATTACAACGATTTCTTTCTTAAATAAAACAGAAAATTTGCAGATACTGGTTCATTCAGAGGATCGGCCTGCACTATCTAATCCTCCTCCACCCATGTGCAATACACAATAGCATCTGATACCATGCAATTTGTCTTTCGAAATTAGAATTCTCAGTTATTTGAATAATGTAGATCTGAATAAGAATACTTCCATCTTATGCGCTATCCCCCAAGAAAATCGATCCTGTTTCTGCTTTGTGCACTCCTGCTATCCGCTTGCATGACAACGCCCACACGAGAAGAACTATTAGGTCAGAAAGTGATTTATAGCCGCAGCAGTGACAAAAATTATCTTGAAATTGCGGAATGTCTAAAAAGCGAGGAAGGATTTCCTTTACCGAAATGGCATCGTCATACCTGGCGTGATATCAATACCTATTTTATCTACCATGAATCTTTCCAAGTAGACGGATACCCGCAAATGCACGATGAAGCTGCCAAGACCTACTACATTACTGAGATTCATGATCCTAAGTCTTCAGGGAACATCAACAAACCGATAACCCACGGCAATGGAAACTGGATCATGACGATCAAAGATACCGGTAATGCGCAAAACACCCAGTCCGAAATCGAAATTCGTAGCAGCAAAAATCTGCTGAGTGATTACCCGCCGGCCTCTTATACCCCGGATCCTAATGCTTCACTCTCTCAGCGCTTATACAAAGTGGAAACAATTGATCATTGTTTTTGATTAATATGCGATCTATGAAAAGTGGAAAGATATTGTAATAATTTCCTGCCAATAAGGGTTATCGCTGATTGAGGGTTCTTCTGATGAAGCGTTAAAAGGCGAATGGGATGGCTACCGGTCTTCACGGTTAAACCAGCAATATCGAGTCATTTATAAAATCATCGCCAATGAAGTTTATGTGCAAGTTGAGCAAGTATCGCCCCACGATTACCGGAGAAAAAAATGACTGAATACCAACTAGCCAAAAAAACATGTGATGTCACCGTAGGTGAATCCGTAAAAATTATTCGCGAGCTTCAGGGATTCAGTCAGAACGAATTAGCAGAACTTACCGGCATTCCGCAATCGACAATCTCTGCCATCGAGCATGACAAAATCAATTTAGGGATAGAACGTGCAAAAATAATAGCAAAAGCACTGAAGTGTCACCCTGCGGTATTGGTTTTCCCTGGATGGGATATTGAGGTTGCTGCATAGCAAAGATGATGTTGGGGTTCCTATCGTCACCCCAACCTACCGCGCTTATGGAATATCTCTGTTTAATATTAACTGTGACCAAGCGTCCGAGGCCAAGAGTTCAAGCAATAATGCATCATTACAGGGCATTGGTTTGATTTCAATGTGGGCTTTATTACAGTTATTTGGCATATAAACAACTCGAACTTTCTTACTTTTGTTATTTTTATTACATTCCGACAAGATATCTTCTACTTTGCCTATGGCAAAGCCACTCTTTGGCGTAACTTTAAGGCATTTGCGATTTTTATGAACTGCTTGGGTTATCTGGGATACTTGATTACCTGGGAAATACTCGAGCCAGGTTGATGAAATACCTTCTTCGCCATCACGCAAAGCAAAAGCTTCACCAAGGATACCAATAACATTATCATTCTCATCTTTTCGAAGTCGATTCCATGGAACATATCGCATGCCATGGTTGTCATTTGGAATTACATCATTTTTCTTGAGGGTCATTGTCAAACCAATTACCTGGGCTATAAGGAGCCAAGGCAGCAAGTAGGCGAGTTAATAGGATTTCCCCAGCAGCGCTCTCTCGAATTCCATTGAACTGACGACTTAAAACCCAGCGAACCTTATCTTCAGGCAAACATTCTATTGTTAGCTGGTCTTTGTCTTTTGTCCATGCCGCGATAATATTACCTTGACTAGTGGAACCGAGTCCAGGTCTGAGATCCGGGTTTATGAGGATAAGCATTCGTAATAATGTCGTAAATGATGCTTCAGTAATGGGTTTATCATCTTCTTCCCAATTCTCAGCATCTATTAAATTATCTATCTGTAGAAAAAAGCCTTTCCTAAAATCCTCCGACAAATACATGGCAACCTCTGCTGTCTTTCTTTTGCAAAGGGCTTTGGTGTGATCGAGCCTATCTTCAAGTGTCTCTGATACCTGGGGTTGATATTGTTGGTGCGCTGGCCTAATAAGACGTAATCCTTTGCGTGCCTTGTTAAACAGATTCGATATCTCTTCACTACCGCTTCCTGTAGAGGACCGATTATCAAATCCAGGGAAAGAAATATTTTGGGTCGCAGCTATAGTCGACATCAGTTTAATAACTCCTCTGTTTTCGATGTTATACACTGTTTAAATACAAGATTCTTTAATTCTCTAGCTTCCTCAAGTCTTGATATTAGACCTTTGTCATCAAGTGGTACTTTTTCAGTATTATAAATATCAATATCAAGCACTAGGGAAATCGTATCAACCAATACTGGTGGTTGATGAATAAACGAAGTAATGTTTGCTATCCACAATGGGTTAGGTGTAGGGATCGTAACTTGGATAAGATAATCTGTCATCGGGAATCCAGAGAAAATAGGGGCATTCGGATAAAAGTTCAAATAATCCATAATGCTAATATTCTGGAACTCATTGACTGGTATGTCAATTCTATTAATATAGCGAATACCAATCCGGTTGATATCTTGTACTTTGACAATTCTTTTCCAAATTTTCCATGCAAATGCCATTCTTTCATAGAATTTGTCCCATCCAGGGTAAGGTGCAAGCCGCGCTATGGTCAGAACCTGTGGTGCGATAATTGCAATCTCGGTTTGATCAACAGAAGCTAGGCGATAGCCTGTTTGTTTAGGTTGGACTGAAGACTCTTGTTTGCCATCTTTTGGGTTAAATGCTAGGCTAAAATTTATTTCTATGTTTTCTTTTTTATCTGGATAATAGTTTTTATTAAGCTTTCCAGCAATCTTCTTAAGAACGTCTTGATCCACGATATTATTCATTCGGATCTCTATTACAGCTTCAGTAATTGGTGGTCGGGCGTAATCCAGCATTCTTTGATTTAATATTAAATACTCACTTTGTTGTTCAGCATAACGTTTTATATTGAGCACACAAACAAGCTTTGGTGTCTATGTCGGCGTTAAGTCTTGCAATTTTGCAAATCCATACAATAACAGTGTAAATCATAACATCCAATTGCTTTTTCAAGAATACAAACTTAAAATGCCCTTGTTACTCGCTTTCTAAAATGCCAATTGAACGATTGGCAGCATAGCAACTCAAAAAGCAGTAATTCAATGGGAAACTAGGGTTCCGGCCGGTGTTATCTACGGCGTCAGGTCCAAGAGTTTCCGGTCTCGTGATAACGAGGCTCCACGGAGGGATAAAAGCCCGGGAGGTTAAGCGTAATGTACTCGAGAAGTACATTACAATCCCGGTAAACCCTTTTGCATGGAGACTGGTTATGTCAGGTTCAACAAAACAAATTGCTACTTCGCAAGATGTCCATGGGACAAGCGATACACTCAATCGCAGCATGAGTGTATGGCACAGTTTCACGCTCGGTTTTGCGGTTGTCTCGCCGGTCGCCGGATTGTATGCCATCATCGGTGTGCAAACTGTTGTCGCCGGTGGCGGTTGGTTTGCGGCGCTGGCGGTCTGTTTGCTCATGCAGTTATTGGTGGCGACTGTTTACGCGGAGTTGTCTTCACAATTCCCGATTGCTGGCGGTGCCTATAAATGGGCGCGGCAACTCGGCGGCGCGATCGCCGGGCAATATGCCGGCGTGATTTATATTTGCTCCACCATCGCCATGGTCACTACGACCGCTTATACCGGCGGCTTCTGGTTGGCCACTTTTTGCGGATCGCCGGGTGATGGCGGCGGCATGATGGTGCTCTGGGGTGTGATATTTCTGCTTATCTGCACATTACTCAATCTAGCCCCTGTCAGTATTTTCAATCTAGTGATCAAACTGGGTGTTTACGCGGAAGTCGTCGGGTCATTCGGCGTGGCGCTGTTATTATTTCTTTTCTTCCGTCAGCATCCTGTCATGGAATTGTTCCAGCACATGGGTACCGGAACAGCACCCAGTGAAATAGCTGCTTTCCTGGCGGCACTGGCCATTGCCGGTTGGGCTTTCATCGGTTTTGATGCGTGCTCCACCACCGCGGAAGAAACCCATCAACCGAAACGCATGGTGCCACGGGCAATTTTTATGTCGCTACTCGTTGTCGGCACAGTCGTTTTATTCAATTCAGCCGCGCTGATTTTGGCCTTTGATCCTGGCACATTAAAAAATTCCAGCCATACGGCCGATCCGGTTACCCCCTTGATCGCCAGCAGCATTGGCGATTGGTTCGAGCAACCCTTCCTGGCCATTGTGATGACTGCTTTCTTGGCCTGCGGTGCGTCCATGGTCAAATACACTTCGCGCATTGTTTTTTCCATGGCGCGAGAAGGCAATATGCCGGGGGTGCTGAGTCAAGTAACGGCGAGCAAAACACCGCGTAATGCGGTTCTCTTTACCGTTCTGCTGGCTGGCTGTGGATTGGTGTTTGGACTCAATGACGATGCCGTGGCCACCATCATCGCTTTCGGTACCGGCGGTTTATACGCCATGTTCGCGTTCACCACGGGCTTTGCATTGTTTGCCCGGCTCACAGGCCGGTGGAATCCTGCACTGGGCGAATTAAAACTGGGCGCATGGGGATTGGTCATCAATAGCCTGGCATTTATCTGGTCATTATTTGAACTCATCAATATCGCCTGGCCGCGTCCCTACGCGATTTCAGCGGATGCGCCCTGGTGGCAATTGTGGGCCACTCCGCTGGTATTAGGAAGCATTTTAACGATCACTACGCTGTATATCCTTTGCAAAAAATGGATAGCTATTAAGTGAAATCATTTTCAATAAGGAGTTCATCATGAATCAACCCAACACATTGATCTGGGAACAATCCATTCCAGGCGGATGCCACTGGTCTGGCATCCTGCGTCGTGGCACAACGTTACGTCTGACCGATGTACAGGGCGGTGCAAATGCAGCTGTTTTGTTTTTTAATCAGGAAGAAAAACTCGAACGCTACAATATGGCCGACACGCTGAAATCGCAGCACACATTCCGCCTAACCAAAGGGCATGCCTGTCATTCCGACATGGGGCGGATTTTTTGTTGTATCACAGCCGACACAGCCGGTTGGAACGACACGGTATGCGGCCTGAGTGATAGCAATTTAATCCGGCATAAATACGGTGTTGCACGCTACCAAGAACACCGCAATGAGATGGCTCGCAGTGGTCTGGATGGCATGTTGATCGAATTGGGTAAGTGGGGATTAGGGATGCGTGACGTCGTATCGACCATCAATTTTTTCAGTAAGGTAACTGCGGATGTTTCCGGTGAGCTAACTTTCCAGCCAGGGAACAGCAAGGCAGGTGATTATGTTGATTTGAGTTTTGTGATGAATACATTGGTAGTGTTATCGGCCGCACCGCATCCACTGGATCCCAAGGCATCTTACCAACCTGGCGCAGTCAATCTGGCGGCATTTAACACGCCTGTGGAAGCTATCGCAGAGTGTCTGCATAGTGCAGAAAATACCCGTGCATTAAAGAATACACAACATTTTTATTGTGGAGACGAAAAATGAATACGTCTTATCTCATTGCAAGTCCGCTTGATCCCCATCACGCCGTAATCGATGAGATCTGTGCGGCTGGGGAACCTTGGGTCAAGCTCGTTAAGCAAGGGCAAATTTTCCGCATTGTCGATCTGGAAGGCAATCAAGCCGTTGATACGTTGTTTTTTAACGCGAATAATGCTGTGGAACGCTACAGCGCAACCGATACGATACGCGCCCAGAATAAACTCTATTTAACCACTGGCAGCAAGCTCTACTCCAATCTGGGCAATGTCATGCTCACGATCGCAGCCGATACCTGCGGGCGCCACGACACACTGGGCGGCGCCTGTGCGGCAGAAAGCAATACGGTACGCTATGCGCTGGAAAAATTCCCGATGCACAGTTGCCGTGACAACTTTTTGCATGCCCTGGCGCATGACCCGCTTTGCCAGCAACTCGGCATGAATAAGCGTGATTTGCCAAGCAACATCAATTTTTTCATGAACGTGCCTGTGACTGAAGCAGGCGGATTGGAATTTGTCGATGGCATTTCCGCATCCGGCATGTACATAGAAATGCAGGCTGAAATGGATGTATTGGTATTGATTTCGAATTGCCCGCAATTGAACAATCCCTGCAATGCTTATAACCCGACGCCGATCCGTCTATTGGTCTGGGACTCTCAGTAAGGAATTAATCGAGTTGGATTAACTGAGCCCAGCTAATGATTCATCAAGAAAAAGGATAACGCTATGTTCGAAAAAATCTTGATTGCCAATCGTGGCGCCATTGCTTGCCGTATTATCCGCACGCTGCGCCGCATGAACGTAAAAAGTGTGGCGGTTTATACCGAAGCCGATGCCTTATCGCGCCATGTGACCGAAGCGGATGAAACTTACTGTATCGGCAGCGGCATTGCGGCTGAGAGTTATCTGCGCGCCGATAAAATATTGGAAATTGCGCAGCAAGCAGGCGCGCAAGCCATCCACCCTGGCTACGGCTTCCTCAGTGAGAAAGCCGACTTTGCTGAACAATGTATTGCGCATGGCATTTGTTTTATCGGCCCTACTCCGCAACAAATGCGCGCCTTTGGTTTAAAACATACCGCGCGCGAGCTGGCATTGAAAAACCGGGTACCGCTGCTGCCGGGTACCGGTTTGCTGGAAAACCTTGAAGCGGCGTGTCATCAGGCTAAGCATATCGGTTATCCGGTCATGTTGAAAAGCACCGCAGGCGGCGGCGGCATCGGCATGCGCCTGTGCTGGAATCAGGATGAACTGATCGGTGCTTATGAATCGGTCAAGAATCTGGCACAAAACAATTTCAAGGATGCTGGTCTTTTCCTGGAAAAATTTGTCGACCGGGCACGCCATATAGAAGTACAGATTTTTGGTGACGGCAAAGGCCAGGTCGTTGCACTGGGAGAACGAGACTGTTCCATGCAACGGCGCAACCAGAAAGTCATTGAGGAAACACCCGCACCCAACCTCCCGCCGCATCTGCGTCAGGCTTTGCTGGACACTGCGGTACGCCTCGGAAAAGCCATTCATTATCAATCCGCTGGCACCGTTGAATATATTTTCGATGCCGCCAGCGGTCAATTTTATTTTCTCGAGGTCAATACGCGCCTACAGGTTGAACATGGCGTGACTGAGGAAGTCACCGGTATCGATCTGGTGGAATGGATGGTACGGCAAGCCGCAGACGAGCTCCCTTCGCTCGACTCTTTCATTATCAAGCCCAATGGCGCATCCATTCAGGTACGGGTTTATGCTGAAAATCCTGCCAAAGATTTCCAGCCTTCCAGCGGCATACTGACTGCAGCGGAATTTTCTACTGCAGCACGTGTGGAGACTTGGGTCGAGCGCGGCATTGAGGTATCCGCATTTTATGAT
Source organism: Nitrosomonas sp. (assembly GCF_021731985.1). Lineage (GTDB taxonomy): Bacteria > Pseudomonadota > Gammaproteobacteria > Burkholderiales > Nitrosomonadaceae > Nitrosomonas. The sequence goes on along the minus strand of NZ_JAKFWH010000084.1, from coordinate 7,001 downwards.
CCGATGCTGGCAAAAATCATTGTACATGCACCTGATCGTGACACAGCAATCGCCAAGCTGCTGGGCGTATTGGAAGACACATCGTTGCAGGGAATCGAAACCAATCTGGCGTATCTCAAACAAATTCTGCACAGCGCCGTGTTTCGCAGCGGACAGCCGTATACGCAATTCCTCAATGGCTTCCATTATCAGCCGCACAGTATCGATGTCCTGAATGCGGGCGTACAAACCTCGATACAGGATTATCCAGGACGAATCGGTTACTGGAACGTCGGCGTTCCGCCTTCCGGACCGATGGATAGTTTGGCTTTTCGTCTTGCCAATCGGCTGATCAACAATCCTGAAGATAGCGCTGGATTGGAAATCACCCTGGCAGGCCCGACGCTGCGCTTTAATTGTGACAGCATCATCGCAATCTGCGGCGCACCCATTGATGGGTTACTGGACAGTGAACCATTGTCCCAATGGCAATCTCACTTCGTCAAAGCCGGTGCGCTTTTGCAATTTGGCAAAGTGAAGCAATCGGGCAGCCGGGTCTACTTGGCTGTGCAAGGCGGTTTTCAGGTACCTGATTATCTGGGCAGTAAATCCACTTTTACGCTCGGTCAATTCGGCGGACATGGCGGGCGTGTGCTGCGCGTTGGCGATGTATTACATATTCAGCCCTTACAACCTTCTCAGCCTCATCTTTCTCAACATTTATCGCAGGAATTGATCCCGCGCTATACGGATCACTGGGAAATCGCCGTGTTGGTTGGACCGCATGGCGCACCTGATTTCTTTACGGAAGCGGATATCGGGCATTTTTTTGCCGCTGAATGGAAAGTACATCATAACTCCAGCCGCACGGGTGTCCGTTTGATTGGTCCTAAACCGCAATGGGCGCGATCCGACGGCGGCGAAGCCGGATTACATCCATCGAACATTCACGATAACGCCTATGCGATTGGCGCCGTCGATTTTACCGGCGATATGCCGATTATCCTGGGTCCTGATGGTCCCAGTCTGGGCGGTTTCGTCTGTCCGGTCACCATCGCCCATGCGGAATTGTGGAAAACCGGACAACTCAAACCAGGAGACAGTGTTCGCTTCCATCCAATATCGATAGAACAAGCGCTTGCACTGGAAAAACAGCAGAATCTGCTTATTCAGCAGCTTCGTGTTGATCAGGTTCCTGTTACCAGCGCTCATTCCAGAAATCCAGGCAGCCCAGTTCTGCATCGCATTCCCGAGCACTCAGGGCAAGTTCAAGTCACTTACCGCCAATCCGGCGATAAATATCTGTTGATTGAATATGGCCCACCCGTGCTCGATCTGAATTTGCGCTTTCGCGCGCATGCTTTGATGACCTGGCTACAGCAACGCATCGAAGCCGGGGAGCTGGCCGGGATTCTGGATCTGACGCCTGGTATTCGTTCGCTACAGATTCATTTTGATTCCAACCGGCTGGCTCGCGATACTTTATTGGATCTTCTGATTGCAGGGGAAAGCAAGCTGCCCGCTATCGATGCCATGGAAGTGCCGTCGCGCATCATCCACTTGCCTCTATCCTGGGATGACGCCGCCACACGATTGGCCATCGAGAAATACATGCAATCGGTACGCAGCGACGCCCCCTGGTGCCCCAGCAATATTGAATTTATCCGCCGCATTAATGGATTGGAACATATCGAGGATGTTCAACATATTGTATTTTCAGCCAGCTATTTGGTTATGGGGCTGGGCGATGTCTATCTGGGCGCACCCGTAGCCACGCCCCTGGATCCGCGTCACCGCCTTGTCACCACCAAATACAATCCGGCACGTACCTGGACGCCCGAGAATGCTGTCGGCATTGGGGGTGCCTATTTATGTGTGTACGGGATGGAAGGCCCCGGCGGTTATCAATTTGTCGGGCGTACAATACCCATGTGGAACCGCTACCGTCAAACGGCCGACTTCAAGGAAGGCAAACCCTGGTTATTGCGTTTCTTTGATCAAATCCGCTTTTATCCGGTCAGTGAAAGTGAACTGCTCAAGCTGCGTAAGGATTTCATTAGCGGGCGCTTCAAACTGCGTACCGAAGAAAGTGTTCTGAGTCTGAAACAATACAACGCTTTCTTACAACAGCATGCAGCCGGCATCACCGCATTCAAAACCACTCAACAAGCTGCGTTTGAAGCCGAACGGCAGCGCTGGGAAGCCAATGGTCAATCACAGTATGTCAGTGAAAATACGCTCGACGAAGCGGATACCCAAAGCGAACTAGATCTGCCACCGGGCGCACAAGCTGTCAGTTCCCAAGTAACGGGTACAGTTTGGAAGCTGCTGATCAAAGAAGGTGACCGTGTAGATGCAGGCAAAGCGGTTATTATGATCGAATCGATGAAAATGGAATTCCCGGTAGACGCGCCGCTCACTGGCACCGTGCGGAAAATATTTTGCAAACAAGGCGGATATGTCTCTGCCGGACAGGCACTTTTCGTTATCCAGGAATAAAATAATCATGAAAAAATTTTCCCGCTTGGCGACATCAGAGCCTTGCTGCAAAGCGATATCGGTTATTCTAATCGATAGTACAACCACCTACGACAGCAAAAGAACCCATAATGCAGAAAGAATACTGGCTAGATCGGTGGGAACGGAAAGATATCGGTTTTCATCAAAATGAAATCAATCCGTATTTGTGTCAATTTTGGCAGAGCTTGCAGCTTGCTCCGGGTAGTACGGTGCTTGTGCCATTGTGCGGCAAAAGCCGCGATATGCTTTGGCTGCATCAACAAGGACATACGGTTCTGGGTGTCGAATTAAGTATCGTTGCGGCCAAAGCGTTTTTTGCAGAGAATGGCCTGACACCCCAATGCAGGGTGCACGATCCATTCACCCATCTAGAAGCAAATGATATGCACATTTTGTGCGGTGATTTTTTTGATTTGGATAAAAATGATGTAGCAAAAGTTGCTGCGGTCTACGATCGCGCGGCATTGATCGCATTACCGCCGGAAATGCGTAAACGCTATACGCACCATCTGCTGCCTATTCTACCGCCTGCAACGCAAATCCTGCTCGTCACACTCGACTACCCCCAGCATGAAATGCCCGGCCCGCCGTTTGCAGTTTCAATGGATGAAGTTACTGCACTTTATCAACCGTACGCCGCGATCACATTGTTGTCACAGCAGGATGTGTTTGATCAAAATCCGCGTTTTCAAGAACGCGGCCTGAGCCGGTTACAAGAAAATACAATTTTGCTGAAAATATTGATCCCATAGCATGGGATCGAGTCAATCAGGATCGATAGTAGTCTTTATGCCTTGATCCGGCTGTTCTGTTCGACAAGCAGCTGCCCAAACGCTTGCTGCGCAATCGGGAGCGAATAAAGAAAGCCTTGTACATAGTCGCAGCCAAAATGAATCAGCAAATCCTGCTGCTCTTTGGTTTCAACGCCCTCGGCTATGGTTTTGATATCCAGTTTATGCGCCATTACAATAATGGCTTCTACCAGTGCCCGATCTGTTGCATTGTCCATCAACTGATTAATAAAAGAACGATCTATCTTGAGATAATCAATATCAAACTTCTTTAAATAAGAGAGCGAGGAGAAGCCGGTGCCAAAATCATCAATGGAAACCTCTATTCCATTATTGCGAAACTCCAACAGGTACTCTTGCACAACAGAAGAGTCTTTTAACAATAATCCTTCGGTGATCTCCACGTTAATGCAATTTCCAGGCAACCCCATTTTATTCAGGTGATCGAACCAGTTGCCATTATTCATGTGTTTAAACTGGATAGGGGATACATTCACACTAATTTGAATTGTATGTCCGTACTCCTGCCGCCACTGATTAATCAGGACAATCGATCGTCTAAACACCATCTCTCCGATTTCCACGATCAAACCGCTTTCCTCGGCCAATGGTATAAATACAGCCGGGCTGATCATACCACGCAGCGGGTGCTTCCAGCGTAACAGTGCTTCCGCCTTGATAATACGTCCACTGGATAACTCCAGGATCGGTTGATAATAAACGTGCAGTTCATTTTTTGCGATTGCTTGCCTTAGATCATGAATAAGCAGCATTTTTTCATGCGCTTCCTGCTGCATGGAAGCAGTAAAGTAGCAGAAACGGTTACGACCTTGCAGTTTTGCGGCATACATCGCCTGGTCTGCATGTTTCATCAAGCTTTTTATGTCAGCTCCGTCCTGGGGATAGGAGACGATTCCGATACTGGTGGAAATATAATGATTAATCTGACTGTGGCTAAAATTAAACGGTTTGTTCAGTTCCTGAATAATCTTACGGGCAAGCGCTTCAACCTGCAGAGGATTGTCGGCAGAATCCGTTACAATAACCGCGAACTCATCTCCACCCAGACGCGCAACCGTATCCGATTGGTCTAGACAGAGTTTGATACGCGAGGCAACTTCTCGCAGCAATTCATCGCCTTTGTCATGACCCAACGTATCGTTGATATCTTTAAAGTGATCCAAATCCAGAAGCAGCACGGTGAGTGTCGATTCATTGCAATACGATTTCTTGATCTCAAGTTCCAAACGATTCTTGAACAAATTACGGTTAGGTAAGCCAGTCAATTGATCATAATTAGCCTGCGACAGGATTATTTCATCTTTTTTATTCTTCTCGGTGATATCCGAAAACTGTGCAACATGGCAATGAACACGGCCATCCAGATGGCGAATAACATTAATACTAAGCCATTTGGCGTGAACAATACCGTCCTTGCGCAGATCCCAGATTTCTCCTTGCCAGCAGCCTTCATTTACAAGCCTGCCCCCGATATTCTGATAGAAAGCTTCATCATGCCATCCTGATCGCAATATCGTTGAATCCTTGCCAATAACATCTGCAATCTCGTAACCGGTCATCCGCGTAAAAGCCGGGTTAATTTGTATAATCCGGTTGTTTTCATCCGTGACCATGATGGCCTCATTGCTCGACTGATAAATAGTGGCCGCAAGACGCATCGAATCGTGCGCTTGCTTCTGCTGCGTAATATCCTGATAGATACCCAGCACTCCAATGATTTCATGATTTGTATTCATCAGCGGTACTTTGGAGGTCTCGATCCAAATGGTTTCTCCGGAGGCATTATTCAACGGTTCTTCATAGTACAGTTTCGGAATTCCTGAATTGATCACTTGCCGATCGTCATTCCGGTAGTGATCAGCCTGATCCTTCGTCCAACTTAAATCGTAATCCACTTTACCGATAATTTCCTGAGGTGATCCTATCCCTGCATCTTTAGCAAAAACAGGATTACAACCCAAATAACGGGATTCTTTATCTTTCCAGAAAATACGTGCCGGCATTGTATCCACAATAGTTTTAAGCAAGTTGCGCGATTCCGCCAGTTCCGATTCTTTCATTTTTTGATCGGTAATATTGGTAATCGTACCCACATAACCCAGTACATCTCCACTCTGACCGCGTTCTGCTTGTGCCAAACCCAGGATCCAGGTAACTATTTGTTCTTCAGTTTGCAAACGATACTCGCACCTAAACTGCTGATGATGTTTCACGGCCGCATTCCATTCATCGATCACTTTTTTCCGGTCATCCGGATGAATAGCGTTAGTCCATCCATCACCTGTAGCCGCCACAACATCCATACCGGCCATACTGCACCAACGCTCATTCACATACAGACATCTACCCGCCACATCGGTACGAAAAATACCGACCGGTGCTACTTCCGTTAGGCTACGGAAAAGCTGCTCATTATTGCGAAGCGCTATTTCCAGTTGTTTTTGCGGAGTGATATCAACAAATACACCATTCCACCGCGTACTGCCATCCCCCTCTCGTTGCGGTATCGCGTGACCGCGTATCCATTTCTCACCCGCGGAAGTTTGTACAGGAAACTCATAAAACCATGGTGTCAGCTTTTCCATTGAATCACGAATGGATGCTTCCATGCCCGGCAAAGCGTAACCAGGTATCCGTTGAAACAAAATCTCAACATTCGCCATGCATACGGCCGCAGAACATCCAACTAAATCAACAATGCCCTCACTCATAAAAGGAAGCGTGCGATGACCGGTCGCATCAACACAGAACTCATACACGGCACCCGGCATACTTGCGACAAGATTGCGAAAACGCCTTTCACTGGCTTGTAACTCAGCGGTGCGCTGCATCACTGTGTGTTCGAGATTTTCTTTGAGTGCCAGGATTTCTGCCCCTGCTGCTTTGCGCTCGGTGATGTTGCGGAATATACCGCGCGTGGCAATGGGTTTATTGTCTATAGAATATAAACTTACGTTACCTTCTACAACGATGATTTGCCCATCCCTTGTTTGGAATGGCACCTCGATTAATCCAACATCCTCACCCGCCATGATCCGTTCCATAAATTTCTGGCAATGTGCATGGCAATCCGGATGAATGATGTTAAAGATATTCAACGTAGCGACTTCTTCCACCGAATATCCAAGTGCTTCGCGCCAAGCACGATTCACGAAGAGAAAACGTCCGTCCGGTGCAACACTCTGAATCAAATCTTTAATACCGTCGAACAATTCACTTAGTTGCCCCTCGCTCAGAATAGTGGAAACAGGAATCGTCGCCTCACGGTTAGGGAAATCTGTTGGGCCTATCAAATCGCGAGTCATAGCATTGGTTTAGAAATAGAACAGTGATCCAGAATAATGACGGCAAGAGTTCAAGCGGAATAATCCATAGAAATAATTCCAATTTAAAATACAGTATCCTACAAACCATATCTTACACTAAACATACAGAAAATATTATAAGCATATAGTTTAAAGAAACATTCCAACTATCTTCTGATGCCCATTAGATTACAATATTCTTTCATCTTTATGCACAATAACACGAAGACTCGTTAGCTCTTACCGGCAAATATACTCAAGGAAACTCTGAATAAGTCCAAAAAACTTGTAAAATACGCGGTAGATCGTAACCACTGCAAGAGAGCGCATTGATGAAACAATTAGGATTGTCGATTCCATTATTTATCAAGAAACCAAAAGTAAC